>JALGVU010000205.1 GCA_025774545.1 bacterium
GCCGCTACCGCCGCCGGGACGGCCACGACCGCCACCGCCGCTATCGCCGCCGGGACGGCCACGACCACCGCCGCCGCTCGCACCGCGTCCGCGCGCCGGTCTGCCGCCGGGACGGTCCGAGCCGCCGCGGTCCCGGTACGATCCCCGGCTGTCCCGGCCGCGCAGTCCGCGCTCCTCCTCCTGCTCCTCGTCGTGACGCCCGAGCTTCTCGCCCTTGAAGATCCAGACCTTGACCCCGACGGTGCCGTGGTTCGTCTTCGCCGTCGCGCGCGCGAAGTCGATGTCGGCGCGGAGCGTGTGCAGAGGGACCCGACCCTCGTGCTGCTCGTGGACGCGCGCCATCTCGGCGCCGCCCAGACGACCCGCGCACCTCACCTTGATGCCCTGGGCCCCCATGCGCATCGCCGACTCGATGGCCTTCTTCATGGCGCGGCGGAAGCCGACGCGCTGCTCAAACTGCTTCGCGATGTGCTCGGCGACGAGCTGCGCGTCGAGCTCGATCTTCTTGACTTCCAGGATGTTGATCCTGACTTCCTTGTTCGTCAGGTGCTCGAGCTCCTTGTTGAGCCGCTCGACCTCGATTCCCTTCCGCCCGATCACGATGCCCGGCCGAGCCGTTCGCACGTTCACGACGACCTTGTCGGCCTTCCTCTCGATCACCACCTCCGAGATCCCCGCCCGAGAGAGCTTCGCGCTCACGTACTTCCTGATCGTCAGATCTTCCTTCAGGAGCTCCGCGTAGTTCTTCTTCGCGAACCAGCGCGACTTCCAGGTCCTGTTGATGCCCAGTCTGAAACCGACGGGATGTGTCTTCTGACCCACTTCACTCCTCCAGGCTCTACCCGTTCTTTCCAGTGCGGTCGCCCACCACGATCGTGATGTGGCTCGTTCTCTTTCTGATCATCGTTGCTCTGCCCATCGCCCTGGGCCTGAATCGCTTGAGGGTCGGCCCGTCGTCAACGTACGCCTCCTTGACGACCAGGTCCGAGGCCTCGAGCTGCGAACCCTCCTGCGTGTTGAAGAAGTTCGCGACGGCCGATCTCAACGCCTTCTCGACTGGGACCGTTGCGGCCCGCTTCACGAAATGAAGCGTGTGGATCGACTCCTCAACGCCCCGCCCCCGGATCAGGTCCACGACCTGGCGGACCTTTCTGGGAGACATCCGGATGAACCTCGCGTTCGCTCTCGCTTCCATCGTCACGATTCTCCGAGTTGTACCGGCACCCGCCGCCGGTCGAAACGGTCGCGACGGAAGGGTACTCGCGGTGCCTGTCCTAGCGGCCCTTCTTCGCCGTCGTCGCCTCTCTGCTCCGGTGAGACCTGAAGGTTCGCGTGAAGGCGAACTCACCGAGCTTGTGGCCGACCATGTTCTCCGTGATGTAGACCGGGATGAACTTGTGTCCATTGTGCACCGCGATCGTGTGCCCCACGAACTCGGGCGGGATCACGGAGCTCCTGGCCCACGTCTGGACGACGCGCTTCTCGCCGGTGCGATCCAACGATCGGATCCGCTTGAGAAGCTTCTCGTCGATGTACGGTCCCTTCTTCATCGAACGACCCATCGGGTTCTTGCCTCTCCTTCTGCCTGCGCCTCATCGCGGCCGGTGGCGTCTGCCCACCCGGCTGCCGCTACCTTCTCTTCTTCTTGCGCCTGCTCACGATCAGCTTGTCGCTCGCCTTCTTCCTCCGCGTCCTCCCGCCCTTCGCGGGCTTCCCCCACGGCGAGCACGGATGGCGGCCGCCGGACGACTTGGCCTCGCCGCCGCCCATGGGGTGATCGACCGGATTCATGGCGACGCCGCGCGTCTTGGGACGCCTGCCCAGCCACCGCGCCCTTCCCGCCTTCCCAAGAACCACGCTCTCGTGCTCCAGATTACCGACCTGTCCCAGCGTCGCGTAGCACTCGGCGTCGACCAGCCGAACCTCTCCGGACGGAAGCCTCAGGTGCGCGTGCCGGCCCTCTCGAGCCATGAGCTGCGCCGCCACACCCGCGCTGCGAACGAGCCTGCCGCCCGCGTCCCTCCGGATCTCGATGTTGTGAACCATCATGCCGAGCGGGATCCGCTTCAGGGGAAGCGCGTTCCCCGGCTTCACCTCCGCATTGTCCCCGGCCATGACGGTGTCGCCCACGTTGAGCTTGTCCGGGGCGAGGATGTACCGCTTCTCGCCGTCCGTGTAGTGCAACAGGGCGATGCGCGCCGATCGGTTCGGATCGTACTCGATCGCCGCGACCTTCGCCGACATCCCCCGCTTGTTGCGCCGGAAGTCGATGATTCGGTACATCCGCTTGTGCCCGCCGCCCCGATGCCGCATGGTCATTCTGCCCTGGTTGTTCCTGCCGCCCGACTTCTTGAGCGGGACGACGAGGGACTTCTCGGGCCTCTTCTTCGTCACTTCCTGAAACGAAGCGACCGTCTTGTATCGAAGCGTCGGCGTCGTCGGCCTGAACCTCTTGACTGCCATCTTCCTCTGCTCCCTACTCTGTCTAGCGTCTACGCGTGCTCGAAGAACTCGATCATCTGCCCCTTCTTCAGGGTGACGATGGCCTTCTTCCAGGAAGCCCTCTTCCCCTCGAACCTCCCCAGCCTCTTCAACTTCCCCTGGACGGTCATCGTTCTCACGGACACGACAGAGACGTTGAAGAGCTTCTCTACGGCCTTCCTGATCTCGATCTTGTTGGCGTCGCGGGCGACCACGAAGGCCACCTCGTTCCCGACCTCTCGCCGGCGGGCGCTCTTCTCGGTCATGACCGGCTCGAGGACGATCGTTCTCGGATCGCGGTTCATTCTCCGAAGACCTCCTCCGCGTGCGCGAGGGCGTCTTTGGTCATCACGACCGACTGCGCCCGGAGCACGTGGTACGTTGTGAGCTCCGCCGCCCTGATGAGCTTCACGTTCGGGATGTTCCTCGCCGACAGCGCCACGTTCTTGTCGGGAGTCGTCACGACGAGAAGCGTCTTCTCGTCACCGATACCGATGGCCGAGAGAATCGTGGCCATCTCCTTCGTGCTCACCTTGGTGAGATCGAGGTCCTCGATGATCCTGATCTCGTCGGCGGCCGCCTTGGTCGAGAGCGCCGACTTCAGGGCCAGACGCTTCAGCTTCTTCGGGAGTCTCATCCCCAGGTCGCGCGGCTTCGGGCCGAACGCGGATCCGCCACCCCTCCAGTGCCCCACCCTCGAGGAACCGATCCGGGCACGTCCCGTGCCCTTCTGCCTCCAGGGCTTCCGACCGCCGCCCGAGACGTCGCTCCGGCCCTTCGAGCTGGCCGTGCCCATCCGCTGGTTCGAGAGGTAGGTCCGCACCGCCTCGTACATGACGTGCTCGTTGGGCTCGATGCCGAAGAGCGCCGCGGACAGCTTCACCTCGCCGCGCTTCTGCCCACCCTTGTCGAGTACCGGTATTGTGTTTGCCATCTTCCTAGCGCCTCGCTCATTGTGATCCCGCGCTCTCTGCGCGCGGACTGCTTGCCGCGGACTACTTGCCGGCGACGTTCAGCTTCCTGACCAGGACGAGCCCGTTTGCCGTGCCGGGCACCGCGCCCCTGATGAGGATGATGTTCTTCTCACTGTCGACTTCGACGACGGTGAGACGCTTCAGCGTCACCCGCTCGTTGCCCATCCGGCCCGGGAGCTTCCGTCCCTTCCACACCCTGGCGGGAGTGGCGCTCTGCCCGATCGATCCCGGAATCCTGTGGGAGCGCGACCCGTGGGTCTCACTGCCGCCGGAGTGGCCGTGTCGCTTCACGACGCCCTGGAACCCGCGTCCCTTCGACCAGCCGGTCACGTCGACGATCTCGCCCGGCTCGAAGATGTCGACCCTGATCTCCTGTCCCACCTCGTACGCGGACGGCTCGTCCACCCGGAACTCCCTGAGCTCCCGGAGGGCGGGCACGCGCGCCTTCTTGAGGTGCCCCGCCTCAGGTTTGGTCAGGGACTTCCTGCGCGCCCTTTCGAAGCCGAGCTGGACCGCGTCGTAGCCGTCGGTCTCGTCGCTCTTCACCTGGGTCACCACGCAGGGACCGGCCTCGATGACCGTCACCGGCACGGCCGTGCCGTCTTCCTCGAAGATCCTCGTCATCCCTCGTTTTCTTCCGATGATTCCCGACATCATGCTCTCCCTGGCGCTCGGCGGCCGCGTTTCGCCCCCGAAGCACCGCCGGACGTCGCTACTCCACCTTGATCGAGATGTCGACGCCGCCCGGCAGATCGAGGTCCATGAGGGCGTCGAGCGTCTTCTGCGTCGAGTTCGTGATATCGATCAGGCGCTTGTGCGTCCGGATCTGGAACTGCTCGCGAGACTTCTTATCGATGTGCGGCGACCTCAGGACCGTGTAGATCCGCCTCCTCGTCGGCAGGGGGATCGGCCCCGACAGCGTCCCGCCCGTCTCCCTCACGACGCGGACGATCTCCGCCGCAGACTGGTCCAGCGTGGCGTGCTCGTAGGCCATCAGTCGAATCCGTATTCTCTGGCCAGCCACGTGCTTCCTCCTTACTCGATGATCTTCGTGATCGTTCCGGCGCCCACGGTCCTGCCACCCTCGCGGATCGCGAACCGAAGGCCCTCCTCCATCGCGATCGGCGTGATCAGCTCGATCGAAAGCTCCACGTTGTCGCCCGGCATCACCATCTCCGTGCCCTCGGGAAGCTGCGCCGTGCCTGTCACGTCCGTCGTCCGGAAGAAGAACTGAGGTCGGTAACCGTTGAAAAACGCCGTGTGACGACCGCCCTCGTCGCGCGTCAGTATGTACGCCTTACCCAGAAACTTCGTGTGAGGCGTCACGCTCTTCGGCGCAACCCACGTTGTCACCGGCCTGACCATCGTCCAGAATCTTCCGGAACATCTCCACGCCCGTCACCACCGTGTCGCGCGTGTCCCGGATCCCCACGATCTGCACCTTGTCACCCGTGTGAACCACCCCGCGCTCGATCCGACCCGTTCCCACCGTCCCTCGACCCGTGATCGAGAACACGTCCTCGATCGGCAGCAGGAACGGCTTGTCGATCTCGCGTACCGGCTCAGGGAAGTAGTCGTCCATCGCGTTCACCAGCTGCCAGATCGAGTCGCAGGCCTCGCATTCGTCCTTCCCACAGCCGCACTCCAAAGCCTTGAGCGCGCTCCCCTTCACCACCGGAATCTCGTCGCCCGGGAACTCGTACTCCGACAGAAGCTCTCGAACCTCGAGCTCCACAAGCTCGATGAGCTCCGGGTCGTCCACCTGGTCCGTCTTGTTCATGTACACAATGATGTCAGGCACGCCCACCTGGCGAGCCAGAAGTATGTGCTCCCGCGTCTGAGGCATCGGCCCGTCAGCCGCGCTCACTACCACGATCGCCCCGTCCATCTGGGCCGCGCCCGTGATCATGTTCTTCACGTAGTCCGCGTGACCCGGACAGTCCACGTGCGCGTAGTGACGCTTCGGACTCTCGTACTCCACGTGGCACGTCGCGATCGTGATCCCACGCTCGCGCTCCTCCGGAGCCTTGTCGATCTCGTCGAAGGGAAGGAACTTCGCCAGTCCCCTCTTCTCCAGACAAAGCGTCATCGCCGCCGTCAGAGTCGACTTCCCGTGATCCACGTGCCCGATCGTGCCAACGTTGACGTGGGGCTTCGTCCTCTGGAACTTCTCCTTCGCCAT
>JALGVU010000206.1 GCA_025774545.1 bacterium
ATCTCGATCTCGACAACGGCGACCGAGCCCAAGGGCACTACTCGGTTCTCCTCGCCACGGCCGGCGGGATCGATGTCCGGTATCGGGGGACTCTCAAGAAGCACCGGCGAGACTCGGACGCGGAGGGGCGGTTCCTCGAGAAGACACTCGAGCGGTTCGGCGGCACGGGATGGCAGGGCGTGTTCGAGGGACATCTTGCCGAGCTCGAGCGCGGCGCCGCGGTTCCGTGATGCTGCCCGTGGCCATGCAGGCGTTGGCCGGTGAGCTGCGACGTTACAGAGAGCCACCCCACGGGGTGGCCTTTCTGTCCCTGCGCGACAAACAGCAGCGCCCACACAGCATTGCGGCAAGAGGCAGTTACACCAAACGCGTGATACGGACGTTGAAATCGGACGCCGGTGTTGCTTCAGAGGATTCCGTCATGGTATAATATAAGAGCCAGCACAAACCTGAACGTTCGTTCATCAATTGACTGACGAGCCGTCGGTTCGCTGGGGAGGTCGTCATGTTCTGTCTGCTCAAGGACTCGGTTGTTGCGTTCGCGCCTCGCGTGCACCCGCGCGGGGCTTTCTGTCTGGTGCTCTGTCTGCTAATGACGTTGCTCGCGACGGGAGTCGCACTCGCTCAATCCGGGACGGTGCTGTCACACCAGAAGATCAGCGCCACCGAGGGCGGTTTCACGGCGCAACTTGAGGGCTGGGGCAACCTCGGCTGGTCCGCGGCCTTCTTGGGCGATCTCGACGACGATGGCGTCGGGGACATTGCCCTGGGCACTCCCAACATGGGGACGGCCGGAGCTGTCTTCGTGCTGCTCCTGAACGGAGACGGGACAGTCAAAGCACACCAGAAGATCGACGAAGCGGATGGTGGCTTCACGGGCGTCCTTAACCCGTCTGACTCCTTCGGCATCTCTCTCGTCGGTCTTGGGGATCTTGATGGCGACGGCGTCGAGGACCTGGCCGTGGGGGCGTCCAGCGATGGGGGCTACGGAGCGGTGTGGGTGCTCTTCATGAACACCGACGGAACCGTGGAGTCCCACCAGAAGATCAGCTCCACTGAGGGCGACTTCACAGGCGTACTGGATCCCCAGGACGGCTTCGGATGGTCTCTCGGTCTTCTGACCGACCTCGACGGCGACGAGATCGTCGATCTCGCCGTGGGTGCCTACGGAGACGACGACGGCGGGGACGCTACCGGGGCTCTGTGGATTCTCTTCTTGAACAGCGACGGGACCGTCAAGGGCCAACAGAAGATCAGCGACACTGAAGGGGGCTTCTACGGAACAGTCGATAACAGCGATCACTTCGGATCGGCGGTGACGAGCCTCGGTGATGTTGACGGCGACGGGATCGAAGACATCGCTGTCGGGGCGTCCGGCGATGACGACGGCGGATCGTCACAAGGAGCAGCCTGGGTGGTGTTCCTGAACACCGACGGGACTGTGAAGTCCTACCAGAAGATCAGCGACACCCAGGGCAACTTCACCGGCATTCTCGACGACTACGATCTCATTGGGACGTCCGTCGCAGCCCCAGGAGATCTTGACGGCGATGGGACACCCGAGCTCGCGGTGGGTGCCCCGTCCGACGACGACGGAGGCGCAAACCGGGGGGCCGTGTGGGTGCTGTTCCTGAACACCGATGGGAGCGTGGATCACCATCAGAAGATCAGCTCCACCGCGGGCAACTTCACGGGACCGCTGGGTGACTCCGACACCTTCGGGGCCTCGATCGCAGGGCTCGGGGATCATGACGGCGACGGCAAGAGCGACATCCTCGTGGGTGCCAGGCAAGACAGCGACGGCGAGTGGCTGTTCTGCGGGTCAGCGTGGGTGCTGTTTCTGGATGGAGCAATGGGGCCCACCTGCGACGTGACGCCCGCGAGCATCGACTTCGGCTCGGTCGGAATCAGCGGCCACGCGGACGAGTCGTTCCTGATCACGAACACGGGTGGCGGCACGCTCACCGGGACCGTCACCGAATCGTGCGATCACTACGAGATCACAGAGGGTGGCGGGGCGTTCGCCCTCGGATCGGCCGAGCAACTCGTGGTGACCGTGCGCTTCGAGCCGACAACGGAGGGCACGCATCTCTGCACGGTCGATCTCGGCACGGGGCTCTGTGCCAACGTCGACCTCACGGGCGTCGGGGACGCCAGCGCGCCGGTCTGTGAGGTCTTCCCGCTGAGCCTCGACTTCGGCCTCGTCACGGTCGGGAACTTCGCTGACCAGGTGTTCACGATCCAGAACACCGGAGGAGGGACCCTCGAGGGGGAGGTCAGCGAGGACTGCGCCGACTTCGAGATCACTGAGAACGCCGGCGCGTTCGCGCTCGGAGCGGGGGAGTCTGTGGGGGTCACGGTGCGTTTCGCGCCGACCGAGACGGGGAACATCGGGTGTACGGTCCTGCTCGGCAACATCGGCTGTGAGGCCGTCTCGGTGTACGGCAGGGGCGCCTCCGCGGGCGTCGTGAACATGGTCTTCGGGCAGGAGATCATCGAGGACGTTCTGGCTCAGTCCGACCACTTCGGAGCGTCCGTTGCGGCCCTGGGAGACTGGGACGGGGACGGGATCGAGGACATCGTCGTGGGCGCGCCGGACGACGACAGCGGCGGTCCCGATCGAGGGGCCGTGTACTTGATCCTCCTCAACGAGGTCGGAACTGAGAAGGCCCGGCTCAAGATCAGCGATACCGAAGGCTCTTTCTCGGGTGGCTTGAACGACGGCGATCGGTTCGGAGCATCCGTGGCCCTTCTCGGGGATCTGGACGACGACGGCACGATGGAGATCGCCGTGGGCGCTCCCGGCGACGACGTCGGCGGCGAGTCACGGGGCGCGATCTGGGTGCTGTCCGTGCACACCAGCTGGACTGTGGACACATACCAGAGGGTCGGCTTCGGGACCGGCTTCGCCGATCTCGATGACTTCGACAGGCTCGGAAGCTCCGTGGCGCAGATCGGGGACATCGATGACGACGGAGTGATCGACATGGTCGCGGGCGCTCCAGGCGACGACGCGTTCGGCTCGGATCGCGGGGCCGTGTGGGTGATCACGCTCAATGCCGACGGAACCAACAGGTCGGAGTACAGAATCAACGACCTGGATGGCGGTTTCACCGGCGTCCTCGATGACGGTGACCGGTTCGGGAGTTCGGTGGCGTCGATTGGGGATCACGATGGAAACGGCGTCGGGGACCTCCTCGTGGGTGCGGAAACTGATGACGACGGAGGGCAGAACCGCGGTGCGGTGTGGGTCCTGTTCATGCAAACGGCGTTTACCGTGCAATCCCATCAGAAGATCAGCAGCACCACGGGCGGGTTCACCGGCATGCCGGTCAATTCTATGAGGTTCGGCTGCTCGGCCACCTTCCTCGGAGATCAGGATGCCGACGGCATCGGGGACGTCGCCGTGGGTGCCCACAGTCTGGGCTCCGCGTACGGCGAGCCCGGCGAGGTGTGGATGCTGTTCCTGAACCCCGACGGGACAGTCAAGTCCGATTTCGAGATCAGCGACGGAGAGGGCGGTTTCACCGGAGAGCTGACTGTCCGCGACGGCTTCGGGTCCGCGGTCGCCCCCATCGGAGATGTCAACAACGACGGCTTCGTCGACATCGCCGTGGGAGCGCACATGACTGACTACTACGACTACGGAGCGGTCTGGACGCTCTTCCTGGTGGACGAGCCACCGCCGCCCAGCTGCGACGTGACACCGGACGCCCTCGACTTCGGGCCGTTGGAGGTGGGAGGAGCCCCTACCTGGCAGAGCTTCCGCATTACGAACAACGGCCAGGTGAACTTCAGCGGCTTCGTCAGCGAGTCCTGCGACGACTACCAGATCTGGGGGGGCGGCGGGGCGTTCGAGCTCCTACCGGGCAACATCCGCGACGTCACGGTCGCGTTCGTGCCGACCACGTACGGTACCCGCGACTGCACGATCGAGACGGGCACGGCCACATGCGGCGACGTCACGGTGACGGGAGTCGGGACCGGGCCGCCGTGCAGCGTCTCCCCGAATCCGGTCGATTTCGGCTATGTCATCGTCGGCACCCAGCGTGAGACGACCTTCGTGATCACGAACGTAGGCGTCGGGCAGCTGGACGGGGAACTGAGCCTACTGTACGGCACGGAGTTCAGCATCGTTGATGGCGGAGGGCTCTTCTCTCTCGCGGCCGGCCGCCGGGAGACGGTGACGGTCCGCTTCACGGCAACGGAATACGGCTCCGCGACCGGACTCATCGAGCTGGGAGACAACCTGTGTGCGGACGTTGAGCTCACGGGCGTCGAGGCGTACGAACCTGTGTGCGCAGTGTCGCATGAGTTTTGGGACATACCTCCCTTCCCGCACGGCGGCGTGGGGTGGTACTACGGGGCAGACTTCACGATCACGAACGACGCGGGGCCGCTGTCGGCGCCACTCACGGGCAACGTCAGCGAGTCGTGCGACCTTTGGGAGCTCTGGTGGGGTGAGGGCCCATTCTCCCTGTTGGGAGGCGAAGTATGCACCGTAGGTCTGTATATCGACCCGCCCCAGGCAGGCTACTACGAATGCACCGTCGAGACCGGGCAGGAGGAGATGTGCCACGATGTCACCTACCGGGCGACGGCGTATGCCGAGACGCTGCATGTCCCGGGCGAGTATCTGAAGATCCAGGAGGCCGTCGATGCAGCGGCGCCGGGCGATGTCGTCATGCTTGAGGAGGGGCACCACTTTGAGGGGGATGGAAACCGCGACATTGTCGTAGACAAGGACATACTCATAACAAGCCCTGATCCGGAGCTCACTCCGGC
>JALGVU010000507.1 GCA_025774545.1 bacterium
CATGGCGCCCGGGATCTTCGTGCGGTCGATCTCGCAGGTGCTCCTGCCGTACTTCATGGGAACCGACCGGCCCGGCGTCTCCTCTGTCGCCGTCGGCTTCGGGATCGTCGTGAACTTCATTGGGATTCTGGTACTCCTCCCGCGTCTCGGGCTCGTCGGGGCAGCGTGGGCGATGACCCTCGGGTACGTCGCGAGCAGCCTCGTGCTCCTCGTCGCCTTCGGTCGCGCGTCCGGCCTGGGACTTCGTGAGGCCTGGGCGCCTCGGGCGGGCGACGCGGCGGCGCTGAGACGTGCCGCCGGCGAGACGTGGGCGCGCCTGCGCGGGGCCGGGCGACGGTCCCGCTCATCTGATGAATGCGAGTCCGACGAACGCGGGGACCGCCGATGAGCGGCTTGAGGAGCGTCCTCCTCGAACGCGTCGCGGACCCCGTCGCGGGGGCGCTCCGCCGCGTGCCGCTCTCGGCGCGGCTCGCGGAGTTCCGCGCGGACCAGTGGGACGATCCCGGGACCTTGCGACCTCGTCAGGCGGGCCGCCTCTCTGATCTCCTGATCCACGCGACGACGCGCGTTCCCTTCTATATGAGGTGCGTGCGCGGCCTCACGCCCGACGCGATCGTCGCCGATCCGTGGGGAAGCCTCGCGTCGTTTCCGGTGCTCGAGAGGGAACACGTGAGCGAGCATCTCGACGAGCTCACGTGCGAGATGGGGCGCGGAACGATGTCCTGGTCGACCGGCGGATCGACCGGACGACCGGTCCGTCTCAGGCGCGATCGGCGCTACCTCGCGGCCGCGCTCGCCACGACCTGGCTCCTCTACGAGTGGGCCGGGATCCGCCGCGGCGACTGGCACGTGAAGCTCTGGGGTGCGAGGCGCGACTTCAGCGGACGCGATTCGCTCGCCGGGCGCTTGACCGATCTCTTCTACACGAGAGCCACGCTCGACGCGTACCGCATGGACGCCGCGCGGAGGCGCGAGTACGTTCGCTTCCTGAAACGCCGTCCGCCGGTCTGCCTCGAGGGATACGCGGACGCGCTCTACGAGCTTGCGGACTTCATCGGTCACGAAGGACTCGCAGTACCTTCGCCGCGAGCCGTCGTGACGAGCGCCGGCACGCTCCATCCGCACATGCGCGCGAGGATCGAGGAGGTCTTCCGGGCGCCCGTCTTCGACCGCTACGGCTGTCGGGAGGCTGGGAACATGGCCGGCGAGTGCGAGCGGCACAACGGGCTCCACGTCTTCGGGGAGACGACGATCCTCGAACTCATCGACAGCGAGGGACGTGAGGTGGGAGAGGGGGAGACAGGAGAGATCCTCGTGACGAACCTGTGGAACTTCACGATGCCGCTCATTCGATATCGGGTTGGGGACGAGGCCGTGCGCGGAGCGGCGCGCTGCGGTTCACGATGCCGCTCATTCGATATCGGGTTGGGGACGAGGCCGTGCGCGGAGCGGCGCGCTGCGGGTGCGGCCGGCCCTATCCTCTTCTCGCGAGCATCGCGGGCCGGACGGGATCCGGTCTCGTCAGGCGCGACGGATCGCTGCTCCCGACGGGCGCCTTCGCTCGCATCTTCGGTGTTCTGTGCAACACCGGCCGCATCGCGAAGTACCGCGTGATTCAGGAAGAGCTCGACTCGATCGACGTCCGAATCGTCCCGCGCGAGGGCACGGATGGCCCCACACCCGAGACGCTCGATGCGATCGCCTCCCACATCCGCGAGGCCATGGGCGCCGACTGCCGCGTCGACTTCACCTTCGTCAGGGAGATCGAGCCGACGGGCACGGGGAAGCATCTCACCGTCGTCTCGAAGGTGGACCGCGGCTCCGCCTCGAACCGCGGCTCAGCGGTGGGGCATCACTCCCTGCCGGGCGGCGGCTCCTCCTCGGGCGGCGGCTCGCCCTCGGACGGCGGCTCCTCCTCGCTCGACGACTCGCCCTCGTCCGACGACTCCGCCTCGCCCGACGACTCGCCCACGAGTTCCCGGTAGAGCCGCGCGAACCGTTCCCCGATATCATGAATCTCGTAGTTCTCCGCGATCCGCCCTCGGGCGGCCCCGCCGAGCTCCTTCCTTCTCTCGTGGGTGAGCGACAGCATCTCGCTCCACGTCGCGGCGAGCGCGTCGGGGTTCCGCGGCGGGACGATCCTCCCGGTCGCGCCGACGATGATCGCCGAGTCGCCGACGTCGGTCGCGACCCGTGGGAACGCCTCTCCGTACGCCGACGAACTCGTCGCGACGTCGAACGCCGTGAGGATGCGCGGCACGTCGTCGCGCCTGCCCAGGAGATGAATGCGGTCCCCGATTCCGCCCTCATCGATGAGCTCCGCGAGGTCGGCGTTCTCGGGATCGACGTGGAGGCCGCAGAGCACGAAGCGGACCTCGGGGTGTCTTCGCGCAAGGAGCGCCGCGGCCTGCACGAAGGTCGCGTGGTCCTTCTGCGGATGGTAGCGCCCGACGGCGCCGATCAGGACGGCGTCCTCGTCCACGCCGAGTTCGGCGCGGACCGAGCGTCCCGCCTCGGCGTCGGGCCGGAAGCGCTCGAGGTCGAAGCCGTTCGGGATGACGATCATCTTCGTTGCGTCGTAGCCGATCTCGGCGTGGACGCGGAGCGCGGCGTGCGAGTTGCACACGATGCGCGTCGGGACCGATCGGGAGAGCCTGGCGCACGCGGTCATGACCTTCCTCGTGCGCGCGCTCGTGCCTCGGGAGAGCCTGGCGCACGCGGTCATGACCTTCCTCGTGCGCGCGCTCGTGCCGGCAGGGTCGAGGTCGGTGTGCCGGATCCCCCAGGCGACGGGCGCGTCTGCGGCCGCCCGGGCCGCGAGCCCGCCCAGAAGATCGGCGTGGTACATCCACGTCTGGATAACGTCCGGCTGGAAGACCCTGATGGCGCGGGCGAGGGTCACGACGCCGAGCGGGTTCGGAAACGCGCGCGAGAGGCCGAGCGCGCTCACCGGAAAACCGAGCGCGTCGATCTCCTCGCCCACGGGACCCACGTCGATGAACGACACGACCTCCGCCTCGAACGCGTCCCGGTCGGTGACCCTCAGAAGCTCGAGGAGCGATCGCTCCGCTCCGCCGACGCCGAGCCCGGAGATGATGTGCATGATGCGTATCGGCGTCACTGCGCCGCGTCCCGCGGCTCGACCAGGAGCCCCGTCTCGCCGTCTGCGACGACGTCGCGGCACCCCGGCGCGTCGGTCGTGACGAGCGCCCTGCCGGCGGCTCCACCCTCGAGGAGCGTCTTCGGCAGGCCCTCGCGGTAGGAGGGAAGGACGACGACGTCGGCCCCGGCCAGGTCGGCGGTCACGTCCTCCCGGAAACCCCGCCACTCGACGTTCGAGGATCCCTCGAGCTCCTCGAGCCACGCACGCGGAACGGCGTCGGGACTCCCGGGGTCGGTGTCGCCCAGGAGCACGAAGCGCGCGTCGGTGCCGGCCTCGTCGAGCACGCGGGCCGCCTCGACGAACTCGCGGACGCCCTTCCCCGAAGCGCTCGACGTCGACGCCCGATCCCGGGATCAGGACGCTTCGCTCACGCGTCGCCACGCCGCGCGAGACCAGGTGTTCCCTGTCGTCCTCGTTCTGGAAGATCGTCCACGCGCGGCCGGCGAGCGGGAAGCGGTAGCCGAGAAG
>JALGVU010000042.1 GCA_025774545.1 bacterium
CGGGTTCCACTTCGCCTGGAACTTCTTCCTGGGCTACGTCTACTCGCTCCCCGTGAGCGGCCTCCCGATTCACGGGATCCTGAACGTCATCGAGGTCGATCCGGAATCGCGCCTGACCGGCGGCAGCTACGGCCCCGAGGCCGGGCTCGTGTGCACGATCGCGCTCGCGATCTGGGGTGTCTGGCTCATCTGGAGGAGGACGGGGCGGAGATCCGAGGACGCAGACACCAGGTAGATTGGCGGCACGGACGCGCGTTGGCTCGACGACGCGGACGCGCCGGAGTTCCACGACACGGACGCTCGCTCGACGACGCGGACGCGCGATAGCTCGCAGACATGGCACAACGAGACGGGGGCGGCGCCGGGAATCCGGGACCGCCCCCTCTTCATCTGGTTCTCAGGATCGCGCCCGCGACGGGTCGGTCGTGAGCGCTCTCCCCTATTCGACGATTCCGACGACGGCCTGGCAGTTCATCGAGCCTGCAAGCGTGCCGATGTGGTCGACGTCGGACGCAGTCTCCCCCTGGAAACTGATCAGTGTCGCCTTCCCCGCAAGAACGTGAAGCTCGTACGTCTCGCTGTCGTCGTCGAAGTTCTCGACCGCGTCGAATCCGCAGGCCGAGGTCGTCGTCATGCCCGACTGCCCGGTCATCGACGCGAGCATTGGGTTCGACATGAACATCCTGAGCGTCGACAGCATCGGGGAGTTCGCCGCGACCGTCACTTCGATCACTGAGTCGTTCGGTGGATAGTACTCGCGCGAGACCACGAGGGTCGCGAAGAGCCCGGCGCCGATCATCGAGGCGTCGATCCCCTCGGCCTCCTCGGCGGTCCAGCCCGCGGGCGGGTCGGGGAACTGATCGATGAGAAGGTCGATCAGCATCTGATTGACCCCGACGAGCGCGGTCTGGAGATGCGTGCTTGCGTCCTTATAGTCGCCGCTGCCGTAGGCGGCGTTGGCCTGCCCGATCGCGTCGGTCACTTGGTCCGCCGAGGCGAGCCCGGCGCCGAGAGCGAAAGCGATCAGGATCGCGAGTGCGGTCCCTGTTGCCTTCATGGGGTGACCCCTCCTTCCGATTCGTGCGATTCCCTGTGGTGTCCGCTCCCGAGGATAACCGGGATCGCTGCTGCCGACAAGGACCCCCAGCAGGATCAGAGCGCGCCGACGATCATCCGACGAGTACGCGGGCCGTCGAATTCGCAGAAGAAGACGCCCTGCCACGTGCCGAGAACGAGATCGCCGCCCCTCACGAGGAGTATCTCCGAACAGCCGACGAGCGTCGACTTGACGTGGGCGTCCGAGTTACCCTCCGCGTGACGATAGTCGCCGGATGCCGGCACGAGCTTCCCGAGCGTCTTCTCGATGTCGCGGGCGACGTCCGGGTCGGCGCTCTCGTTGATCGTGACGGCCGCAGTCGTGTGGGGAACGTAGACGAGGACGGCACCGTCGGTGACGCCGAGCTCGTCGATCGCCCCTCTCACCTCGCCCGTGACGTCGACGAGGCAACATCGCGACCTCGTCCGAACGGAGAAGGTCTTCTGCACGGCTTGAGCTTCCTGGTTCGGGATGTAGGTTGTGTGGCGTCGATCGATGGTATCCGCAGGATCGCTCCGTGTCAAGAACACGGCCGCCGGCCGGCGAAGGAGAGAGCGTGGACAGGAACATCGAGCTGACGCTTCCCGTCACTGGAATGACGTGTGCGGCGTGCGTGAGGCGCGTCGAGCGCGCGATCGCCGCGGTCGATGGCGTCGGTGAGTCGTCGGTCAACCTCGCGACGGAGAGCGCCCGCGTCGCGTTCGATCCCGCGACGACGGGAGCCGGCGAGATCGTCGAGGTCGTCCGCGAGGCCGGGTTCGGCGTCGACCTGGATCGACTCGAGGCCGACGTCGAGGGGATCTTCTGCGCTTCGTGCGTGAAGAGGATCGAGGACGCGCTCCTGCGTCTCCCTGCCGTCGTGACGGCGAGTGTGAACCTCGCGACCGGAGGCGTCGTCGTCGAGGCCGTCGCCGGTGCGATCACGATGGACGACGTGGCGCGAGCGGCCGCCAGTGCGGGCGACTACGGAATCGTTCCGAAGGAGGCCGCGGCCGACGCGACCGATCAGGCGGAGCGCCGCGAGGAGCGCGAGGCGCGCGAGCTCGGATCGCTCAGGGTCAGGCTCGCGTTCGCCGCGGTCCTCTCCGTCATCGTCTTCGTCGGAAGCATGCCCGGGCTCTTCCCGTTCGTGATGCGCGTCCCGACGCAGGCGCGCCACGTCATGCTCTTCCTCCTGACCACGCCCGTCATGTTCTGGGCCGGGCTCCGGTTCTTCAGGGGATTCTGGGCGGCGGCCAGGCACCGAACCGCCGACATGAACACGCTCGTGGCGGTCGGGACGTCGGCGGCGTACGTCTACAGTGCGCTCGCCACCTTCGCGCCGGGGCTCTTCGCGTCCGCGGGAACCGATCTCCACGTCTACTTCGACACGAGCACGATGATCATCACGCTCATCCTGCTCGGACGGTTCCTCGAACAGCGCGCTCGGGGAAGGGCGTCGCAGGCGATCCGGCGGCTCGCCGATCTCGCCCCGAGAACGGCGACGGTGATCCGGGACGACGCCGAGATCGAGACGCCCGTCGGGGACGTCGTTCCCGGCGACGTCATCCTCGTGCGGCCCGGCGAGAAGGTGCCGGTCGACGGCGTCGTCGTCCGCGGCTCGTCGGCCGTCGACGAGTCGATGCTCACGGGCGAGAGCGTGCCGGTCGACAAGGCCCCCGGCGACGAGGTCATCGGCGCCACCCTGAACCGCACGGGGAGCTTCGAGTTCCGCACGACGCGGACGGGCCGCGAGACGGTCCTCGCGCACATCATCAGGATGGTCGAGGAGGCGCAGGGATCGAAGGCGCCGATCCAGCGTCTCGCCGATCGGGTCGCGGGGGTTTTCGTTCCGACGGTCATCGGGCTCGCGATCGTGACGTTTCTCGTCTGGCTCATCTTCGGCCCCGAGCCCGCGGCCGTGACGGCGCTCTTGAACTTCGTCGCCGTTCTCATCATCGCTTGCCCGTGCGCCATGGGACTCGCAACGCCGACGGCCATCATGGTCGGGACGGGACGAGGCGCGGAGATGGGTATCCTGATCAAGGGCGGCGAGACGCTCGAGACGGCGCACCGACTGACGACGATAGTGCTCGACAAGACGGGCACCCTGACTCGCGGCGAGATGGTCGTGACCGACGTCGTCCCGGCGGACGGCGTGTCCGAGACGGAGCTCGTGACGTCGGCGGCGGCGGTCGAGAGGGGATCGGAACATCCGCTCGCGCAGGCCGTGGTCGCGGACGCGACGGCGCGCGGGATCGACGTGCCCGCGCTGTCGAACTTCGAGGCCGTGCCCGGACGGGGCGTCGCCGCAGACACGAACGGCACCGCCGTTCTGGTCGGCACCGAGGAGTTCCTGCGAGAGCGCGGGGCGTTGCCTGTGGGCGACGAGCTTCCGCCGGCGTGGAAGGCGCTCGTCGAGTCAGGCGAGTCGATCGCCGCGGGCGGCCGCACTCCTCTCTTCGTCGCGACGTCCGAGCGTCCGCTCGGCGTCGTGGGAGTCGCCGACACGCTCCGCGACGAAGCGAAGGAGGCTGTCTCCGAGCTCCACCGCATGGGTGTGACCGTCGTCATGCTCACGGGCGACCGCGAGCGGATCGCGCGCGCGATCGGCGAAGAGGTCGGCGTCGACCGCGTGGTCGCCGAGGTTCTGCCCGAGGGCAAGGCGGCGGAAATCGCGAAGCTCCGGTCCGAGGGCGGCTTCGTCGGCATGGTCGGCGATGGGATCAACGACGCCCCCGCTCTCGCGGAGGCCGACGTCGGCATCGCGATCGGGACGGGGACCGACGTCGCGATCGAGGCGTCGGACATCACGCTCATGCGCGCCGATCTCATGGGCGTCGTCCGCGCGATCCGGCTCTCGCGTCGGACGATCAGGACGATCCGGCAGAACCTCTTCTGGGCGTTCTTCTACAACAGCATCGGCATCCCTCTGGCCGCGGGCGTCCTCTACCCGGCGTTCGGGGTGCTTCTGAAGCCGGTCTTCGCGGCGGTCGCCATGGCCTTCTCGTCGGTGTCGGTCGTCACGAACTCCCTGAGGCTCCGCCGGGCCAGGCTCTAGCGCCGCTGGCGCGTGGGCGCGGCCGGAAGCTGCCGGAAGCTGCCCGGAGCCGTCGGGGCCGGGTCCCGCGCCCGGCGAACGCCCGTCTTCCCGCGGAATCCCGTTGACGATCGCGCCGCTCACCCTCTATAAATAGACGGAGAGACATTCGACTCCCGCCGCCTGGGCGGCGGGCGAGGGTTCGAGCGGATACGAAGGGAGTCCCACCATGGTCGTCCTGCTCGTCATCATCGCAGCGATCGCAATCTGGCTGGTCTCGACGTACAACGGACTCGTCGTGCTCAGGAATCGCATCTCCAACGCGTGGTCGCAGATCGATGTCCAGCTGAAGCGCCGGACCGATCTGATCCCGAACCTGATCGAAACCGTCAAGGGCTACGCGGCTCACGAGAAGGAGGTGTTCCTCAAGGTCACCGAGGCGCGCACGGCCCTCATGAACGCCTCCGGCGTGAAGGACCAGGCCGAGGCGAACAACATGCTGACCGGCGCCCTGAAGACCCTCTTCGCCGTGGCGGAGAACTACCCCGAGCTCAAGGCGAACGAGAACTTCCTCATGCTCCAAGAGGAGCTGTCCGGCACGGAGAGCAAGATCGCCTACGCCCGGCAGTTCTACAACGACACCGTCCTCAAGTACGACAACAGGCGGCAGAAGTTCCCAGCGAACGTCGTCGCCAACATGTTCAGCTTCGGCGAGAGGGAGTACTTCGAGGTCCCGGAGACCGAGCGCGAGCCGGTGAAGGTCAGCTTCTAGGAGACGGAGATCCGAGGCCCGGGCGCGACGTCCGCGGCCCGTCATCGAACGAAGGCCGCCTTCGGACGAAGGCCGCCGATCTGCGCTCACGGCGCGGGCACCCCGCTCAGGCGGGGCCGAACCGCGGGAGGCTCACATGAACATCGTCGTCAAGATCATCCTCGCGTTGATCTATCTCTTCGCGGGGCTGGGGTTGCTTCTGGGCCGCAAGAGGCTCGTCGACGGAGGCAAGGTGCCGAACCTCGCGATCCCGTCGGTGCTGCTCATACTCGCCGCCATCACGACGCCCTTCCTGTAGACGATCGATCGCGGCGCCGGTCCGTCTCCGTGGCGCGGTGGTGCGCCCCGGAGACGCGGCTTCTCATCGCACGTGCCGCCTCGGCTGCGAGCGGGAGTTCGGAACGATGTGGGAACAGATCACGAGCAATCAGGTCAAGTCGGGGTTCCTGATCGGCTTCTTCGTGTTGTTCGTCGTGCTGCTCGGCTGGCTCTTCGGACGCACCACAGCCTGGGGGCCAGCGGCGCCGATACTCGCCGCTGTCATAGCCGGCGTTACGGCGTTCGCGAGCTACTACAACAGCGACAAGATGGTGCTCGCGATCAGCCGCGCACGTCCGGCCCACCACAGCGAGTTTCCCTACCTGCACAACACGGTCGAGGGCCTCTCGATCGCCGCCGGGATTCCGATGCCTGCGCTCTACGTGATCGACGACTCCGCGCCGAACGCGTTCGCGACCGGTCGGAACCCCGAGCACGCGGCCATCGCGGTGACGACGGGGCTTCTCTCGAAGCTCAACCGCTCCGAGCTCGAGGGCGTGATCGCCCACGAGATGTCGCACATCGCCGACTACGACACGCTCATCATGACGCTGACCGTCGTGCTCGTGGGGACCGTTGCGATGGTGAGCGACTGGATGCTGAGGAGCTTCCTCTGGGGAGGCCGGAGGCGTGGGGGAGCCGGGGGCGGCCGTGGCGGCGCGATCCTCGCGCTCGTCGCGGTCGTGCTGGCGGTCGTCTCCCCCATCATCGCGCAGCTCACGAGGCTCGCGATCTCGCGGAAGCGCGAGTACCTGGCCGACGCGAACGGCGCGAGGCTGACCCGCTTCCCCGAGGGACTCGCGAACGCGCTCGCGAAGATATCGGCCGACAAGGAGCCTCTCGAGGTCGCCAACAAGGCGACCGCCCACCTCTACATCGAGAACCCCCTGTTGGACGTCAAGGGATTCATGAATGGGCTCTTCTCGACCCACCCACCCATCGAGAAGAGGATCGCGATCCTGAGATCGATGTAGTGCGCCGCCCGCGGGACGCGGGGGAAGCGCGCGGTCCGCGGACGGGCGCGGCGCCCGGGGGTGCCCAGCGTGCAGCAAGGGGCGCGGCGTCAGCGGCGCCGCAACCCTCCATCAAACAGACCCCAGCCTCTTCCTGAGCGCCTTCAGGGTAAAGGTGTTCAGAATGTCCTTCCGGCGAAGCCACCCGCGCCGCGCGGTGTGGACGCCAAGACCCATCATCCAGAGCTGGTCGACGATGTGCGCGTCGGTCCCGATGGCGATGGTGACACCGAGATCAGTTGCGAGGCGCGCGTTCATGTCGTTCAGATCGAGGCGCTCGTGGTAGGCGTTGATCTCGAGCGCCGTCCCCGATTCCGCCGCAGCGCGCATCACCCGTTCGAGATCGACGTCGTACGCCGGGCGCGTCCCCAGAAGACGGCCCGTCGGATGCCCGATGATGTCGACGTGCGGGTTCTCGACGGCGGCGATCATCCTCCCGGTGATCTTCTCGCGCGGCTGGCCGAATCCGCTGTGGATCGACGCGACGACGACGTCGAGCCGCTCGAGCATGTCGTCGGGGAGATCGAGTCGCCCGTCCGAGAGGATGTCGACCTCCGTACCCTTGAGAACGGTGATCCCCTTGATCTTCGTGTTGACCGCGTCGATCTCCTCCATCTGCTGCTCGAGTCGCGCAACCGAGAGCCCGTGCGCGATCCCGAGTGAGCGCGTGTGGTCGTTGATGGAAACGTACGCGTAGCCGCGCGCCTTCGCCGCGCGCGCGACCTCCTCGATCGTCGACCGGCCGTCGCTCCAGTTGGAGTGCACGTGGAAGTCGCCGCGGATGTGCTTCTCCTCGACGAGATCGGGCAGATCATCCTCGAGCGCGGCCTCGACCTCTCCCCTGTCCTCACGCAGCTCGGGAGCGATGAACGGAAGCCCGAGTCTCTTGAAGACGGCCTCCTCCGAACGCCCGGCGACGCGGCGCTCGCCCTGGAAGAGACCGTACTCGTTGAGCTTGAGCCCCTTATCAAGAGCGATCCCGCGCAGGCGGACGTTGTGCGCCTTGGACCCGGTGAAGTACATGAGCGCGGCGCCGGCGGACGCGGGAGGGACGATGCGGAGGTCGATCTGGAGCGCGCCCGAGACGCGGACGCTCGCCTTCGTGCTCCCGGACGCGAGGATCTCCTCGACGCACTCGAGCGCCGTGAACGCCTCGATCACGGGCGCTGCCTTCGTGCTCGTGGCGAGCACGTCGATGTCACCGATCGTCTCCCGGTATCTCCGAACCGAGCCGGCAAGAACGACGTCGACGCCGGTCGCGGCGGCGAGCTCTTCGATGGTCGACTCGGCCGTCGGCAGGATCGCTCCGAGAGTGAGCCTCCCCGATCTCGATTCGTACGCCCTGACGCCCGCCTCGATGTTCTCGACCTTCTTCGCGCCCATCCGGGGAAGGTCGAGGATCTTGCCGCCCCGGAGCGCCCGCTTCAGGCCGGCGAGCGACTTGACGCCGAGCTCCTTCCAGAGAAGACCGATCGTCTTGGGACCGAGTCCCGGAATCGAGAGGAGCTCCACGAGACCCTTCGGGATGGTCTTCCGCTCCTCCTCGTAGCGCGTGATCTTCCCTCTCGTTAGGTACTCCTCGATGCTGCCGGCCGTCCCCTTCCCGATCCCCGGGACCTTGGTGAGTGTGCCCTCGGCGAGCATGTCGGCCACGTCGGTCGGCAGGTCGCCAACGATGCGCGCCGAGCGGCGGTAGGCGTTCACGCGGAAGCCGTCCTCGCCCTTGATCTCGAGGATGTCCGCCAGCGAATCGAAGATCGCGGCGATCTCTCGGTTCTTCATGATGCTCCGTTCGATCGGGGGACATCCGGAAGGCCGGGTCGGCCACCGGGAGGCCGCGTCGGCCACCGGAAGGCTGGATCGACCACCGGGAGGCCCGCGCGGGCGACGGCTCGCGGCGTCAGCCCTTGATCACCCCGAGCGGCCTCAGGCGGACGACCTTGTTGGCAAGCCCCGCCCTCTGCATGACGTCGACGACCTGGGTGACGTCCTTGTACGCGTACGGCATCTCCTCGGCAAGCGTCGCCTTCCCCGTCGCCATGACGAAGACGCCCATTTCGTCGAGCTCGGCCGCGAGCTTCCTTCCTGCTGCGGCCTTCTTCGCCTTCGAACGCGAGAGAACGCGTCCGGCGCCGTGACACGTGCTCCCGAACGTCTCCCGCATCACGTCGCCGGTCCCGACACAGACGTACGAGAAACGACCCATGTCGCCGGGGACCAGGACCGGCTGGCCGACGGCACGGAACGCGCCGGGCACGTCCGGATGGCCCGCGGGGAAAGCGCGCGTCGCGCCCTTCCGATGGACGCAGAGCGTCTTGCGCTGACCCTCGACCTCGTGCGTCTCGAGCTTGGCGATGTTGTGGCAGACGTCGTAGAGAAGCGAGAGGCCGAGCTTGTGCGGCTTCGAGCCGAGCGTCCGCGCGACGGTGCGCTTGGCGAGCTCCATCATGACCTGGCGGTTCGCCCACGCGTAGTTCGCCGCGCACGCCATGGCCGCCAGATAGCGCTTCCCCTCGGGCGACTCGACGGGAGCGCAGGCGAGCTGCCGGTCGGGAAGATCGATCCCGTACTTCGAGACGGCGCCCTGCATGACCTCGAGATAGTCGTCGCAGATCTGGTACCCGAAGCCCCGCGAGCCGGAGTGAATGAGGAGCGTCATGGTGTTGAGCCCGAGCCCGAACGCCGCGGCCGTCTTCTCGTCGAAGATCTCGTCGACGACGCCGATCTCGATGAAGTGGTTCCCGGATCCCAGCGTTCCGACCTGGTCGAGCCCCCGCGAGACGGCGCGCGGACTCACCTTCGACGGATCCGCGACCGACAGACGGCCGCGCTCCTCGGTGTGATCGAGATCCTGCTCGGTGCCGTACCCCTTCCTCACGGCCCACGCCGCACCGTCGATGGCGACGGCCTCGAGCTCGTGCTTCGAGAGCTTCCCGATCGCCCCACGCGAACCGAGTCCGCTCGGCACTTCCTTGTAGAGCGCCTTCACGAGATCGCGGATGCGCGGCTCCATCCGCTCGCGCTCGACGTTCGAGGTGACCAGCCGCACCCCGCAGTTGATGTCGTAGCCGACCCCGCCCGGCGAGATCACTCCGCCGAGCTCCGGGTCGGTCGCGGCGACGCCGCCGATCGGGAAGCCGTAGCCCCAGTGGATGTCGGGCATCGCGAGGGACCGCGAGACGATCCCCCGGAGATGTGCGACGTTCACGACCTGCTCGACCGCCTTGTCCTCACGGATGTGCGGCATGAGCTTCTCGTCCGCGTAGATCCTCCCGGGCACGCGCATGCCCCCGGAGACCGGAATCTCCCAGATGCAGTCGCTCACCTGTCTCATCTCGAATGTGGTGCGTGACACGCGAGTCCCCCCCTCGTGAATCCGTGTGGTCGGTTGGTGGGCGCCGACGGCGCGCGGGTCTTGCGAGGCGGGCGCGGCCGACGCGCGCCGCCAATCCCGCGCGGTGAGCGCCGCCGTCAGGTGTCGAAGATGACGCGCACCGCCCAGCCGGAGCCCACCTCCTCGATCCGGAGTTCGTGGTAGGTCGCGGCCTTGATCTCGACCTTCGGGTCGTGCCTCGATCGGTCGAACGGCTCGCCTCCGACCGTGGCCTCAATCACGCCCTCCTCGAGGCGCGTGATCGCGAAGGTGCAGAGGAGCAGGTGTTCCGATTCGTGAACGAAGAGAAGCTCGGAGAGCCACCGGACGAGGAGGTTCGGGAGATCCCCGTCACGTCCGCGGACGGCGACCGCCACGCGCCGTCGCTCCTCGACGCGATCGAGGTCTGACATGAGGTCGAACATCGCGGCGGCCGTCCGCTCGAGGGCCGTCCCGAGATCGGGCGCGACGAGCTCCACGCCGACGTCCGCGGTGTGCTCGACCTCGGTGTACGCGGGACGCTCAGCCATCGCCGCCTCCCCGGGAGCCGTCCTAGCCGGCGCCCCCTCCTCCTCCGCCGCCACCACCACCGCCACCGCCGCCCGTACCGCCGCCACCCGTGCCGCTCGCGGTGCTCATGGCGCTCCCCGCGACGGCGACCATGCTTCCGAGTCCCTCGGAGAGCCCGGCGATCCCTCCGCCGACGCCCTCCGTCAGACGCGCGGGCGAACCGACGTACCAGCCGGCCGCGAACGAACGGCCGGCCGCCTTCTCGAGATCCGGGATGTACGGCTCGAGCTTCTTGAGGACCTCCTTCGCAACGCCGAGCGTGACGGCGTACACGAGGAAGTGCTCCCACAGCGCGATGTGCATCGGCGGAGCCTCCGCGAGCTCGGAGAAGTGGAGAAGGTACCGCTTGAGGGCCTTCCACTGCTTGTACTCGAGTGCGGCCTCGGGCGACCGGCGCTTGATGAGCGAGGACAGAATGGCCGCGGCGCCTCCTCCGCCTAGACCCGTGACCGCCAGCGCGCTCCCCGTGATCGCGGCCGTGATGCCGCTCCCGAGCGCGGCGACGATCCCGACGATCATCGCGACGATCGACATGTTGGTGCTCTTCTTCTCGAACAGGCCTTGGCTCTTGGCGGTGTCCTTCACGTTCTTCATCCACTTGCGGAACCAGCTCGTGAAGGCGTGCGAGCTCTTCTGCGCCTCCTTCTTGAAGGCGGCCATCGAGAGCGTGTCGCCCACCACCGACTTCGAGGAGAAGAGGAACGTGAGCAGATGCTCCTCGTACTCGTTCATGCCCGAGAGGTCCTTGTTCACCCAGTAGATGACGTAGTCGTACTCCGGCGTGCCGCCGAGCTTCTCGAGGAGGCCGCGGTCCTCGTTGTGGACCTCCTCGATCCTGAGGTAGCCTCGCCGCGCGAGATCCATGATCGTCGCCACCATGTCGCCCGCGGACACGCAACCTGAGCTCAGGAGATAGCCCACCTCGGCCGGCGGGCGCTCCGCGGGGAGCTCGCGGAAGTAGTCGCCGCTGAACTGCACCTTGTGCTCGCGTCCGAACCTCGCGAAGAGAAGGCCCCAAACGGCGAGGGCGATCGCCGCGAGCCCGCCGCCGGCCCAGCCGCCCGCGCGCTGCCGCGCGGACCGGGCCTCGAGCCAGCGCTGCGCCCGCTCGCGCTCGCGGTTCGCCTCCTCGACCCACTCCTTCTCCTCGGCGAACGCCCTGTCCCAGATTCCGCCCCGGGCCCTGGTCCTCGCGTCCGGCACGAGCTCCGTCGGGAAGAGGATCCGGAGCTCGACGTACTTCTTCGGCGGGAGGTTCTCGACGCGGAAGGTGATCGTCTGCTCGTCCTCGATCACGTACTCGCTCGTGAGCGTCGTGTGGAGCCAGGCGTGCACGCGGTCCTTGTCCGCGCCGGCCGGAAGGTGGATCACGCCCGTGACGAGCGGCACGCCCTTGTCCCAGTCGTCGCCCACGAACATCCAGTAGAGCTCCGCGAAGTCGTCGTAGACCGTGACGACGTCGTGCGCGACGTACGAGATGTCGAACGTCCGCTCCTCGTCCTCGGCACGGAAGAACCACTTCGCGTAGGCGAAGCGTCCCTCGTAGTCGTAGGAGACCCAGTAGCGTCCAGGCGGGCGTTCGTCGTCGAGCTCGCGCGACGTGCCGAGTTCGTACGGCCTTCCGCCCTCTCCGATCACCATGTCGGTGATCTCGATCTCCTTCCCACCGGCCCTGCGCTCCTTCCCGACGCGGTAGTAGGCGAACGTGAAGTCGTCGTGGAACGAGTAGGTCCGCTCTTCACGAAGCTCGAAGCTGCCGTCGGGCCGGACGGTGACGTCGATGTGCGCCTTCGGGATTCGGTAGTCCTTCGCGACGCCCGCCGTCGGCGCGACGATGGTCGCGGCGACGACCAACAACAGGATGAGGGTGACCGGTCTCGGCATGTTGACCTCCTCGGGGAACGTGTGCCGCGCGCGGCGCTTCAACACGCCACCACGTTACCACGACCAGGTGTGAGTTCAAGGGTGAGTTCCCGGGCGCCCCGGGCACGGAAACGTCCTCGCCGGCGCAGGAGAGCCATCCCAGCGCGGGAGCGCCGGCGCGGTGGCGAATCACCCCCTCGCGGGCCAGGAGCGGATTCCCCAAGAGAAGAGGCCCCGCGCCACTCGGGACGCGGGGCCGTCTCGGTCGGTGATCGCGGCGCGCCGAGCCACCCGCGGCGCGGCCGCCTGTCTAGGACTTCGAGGAGATCGGCACGTCCTTCGCGAGCACGTACGGGAACTCGTGACTCCCCACGAAGCCGAGAAGCCCGACGCGCTCGACGTCGCTCGAGAGCTCGAGAAGCTGGTCCTTCAGGAGCGAGTAGATGCTCCCGGCGACCATCGTGTCCTTCACGCGCCCCTTGATCGCGCCTCCTTCGACCTTGAGCCCGTACGCGACGTTCCCCGCGAAGTCGCCCGCGATGAGGTTGCTCATGAGGATCCCCATGATGCGGTCGACGATCACGCCGTCCTTCATTCCCGCCACGAGCTCCTCGTGCGGCTTCTCCCCGCCCGCCATGACCCAGTTCGTGATGCCGGGCGAGGGCACCGCGCCGATGTCCTTCGTCTGCACCAGCCGCTTCACGCGGGCGGCGTTGCCCGTCTGCGGAAGATCGAGCTTCCGCGCCGTCCGGAGATCCGTGAGGAAGCCCCTGAGCACTCCCGCCTCGAAGAGGGGCGTCCGTTCCATCGGCACGCCCTCGTCGTCGAACGGCGCCGACTCGTAGCCACCCGCCAGAAGTCCGTCGTCGTGAATCGTGACGCGCTCGTCGAAGACCGTCTCGCCGAGCCTCCCCGTGAGGGGAGAGATCTTCCGGTCGACGATCGAGCCCGAGACGCCGTAGTGGAGCGTCATCATGATGTCGATGACCGCACGCGGAGTGAAGAGCACCTTCGTGGGACCCGTCGACACGTCGACGTTGACGCGCGCGTGCTTGAAGTCCTGGACAACCCCGTGCACGAGCGAGTCGTCACCGTCGTCGAGCGTGGTCCCTCCGTAGTAGTCAGCGGCGTCGAGCATGTTACCTTCCTCGACGAGCCGGCCCCCGACGTAGTGCTTGTACAGCGTCCGCCTGAAAGAAGCATCGAGCCCCTCGGACGTCAGCACGGTAATCTCCTGGACGTCCCGCTGGATCGTCGCCTCGGTGTTGAGCTTCGAGTCGTAGTCGAGGAGCGTCGCGATCTCCCCCTCCATCCGGGCGATCGCCTGGTCGACCGTGAACTCCTCGACGCCTGCGTTCGCCACGGGGACCGAGGGTAGCGCGGCGGGCGCAGCCAGGTCGAACGCGACCCTCTCGCCGTGCGCCGACGTGGCGATCGCGTCCTCGGCGAGGCGGTCCGCGTCGTCGAGCCTCGTGCTCGTCGCGAGCCCCATCCTGCCGTCCTTCACCACCCTGAGCGCGGCGCCCAGCTCTTCGGTCCTCGACACGCCCTTCAACCTGCCCGTCTCGAAGTCGACGGAGGTCCGGAGGGAGTTCAGAAGGAAGACCTCGCAGCTCGACGCGCCCTTCGCCATTGCCCTGTCGATGATCTTCCTCACCTTACTCACCTCCGATCACGACGCCGCGGATCCTCACGTGCGGCGCGCCGTGGCTCGTTTGGAGCGGGAACTGCCCTCCCTTCCCGCATCCGCCGGGGCCGTCGTGGGAGACCTGATCGTCTCCGATCATGTCGATGTTCTCGAGAGTGGCGAAAACGTTGCCCGTGAGGGTGACGTCCCGGACCATCTCGGCGATCTTGCCGTCCCTGATCATGTACGCGTTCGCCGCGGTGAACGTGAACATCTCGCCGTTGGTCTGGCCTCCCTGCGCGGCGACGCAGTAGACGCCGAGACTAGTGTCTGCGAGCATGTCCTCGAAGCTCGAGCCGCCTCCCTCGATGACCGTGTTCCGCATCCGGCACATGGGCTCGAACCGGTAGTCGATCTGTCGCGCGTTCCCGGTCGGCCGCTCGCCCATCTTCCCAGCGGTCTCGCGCGAGTGGAGTCTCCCGACGAGCGCGCCCTCCTTCAGGAGATACGTCTTCTCGGTGGGCACGCCCTCGTCGTCGTAGACCAGGTAGCCGCGGTGCCCCTTATCGAGTCCCGTGTCGTAGACGTTCAGGATCGGCTTCCCGAAGACCCTCCCGAGCTGCATGACCTCCTGCAAACTCGTGTCCTCGTAGACGTTGTCGCCCTCCGAGAGATGGCCGAAGGCCTCGTGGATGAACGTCCCTCCGAGCCGCGGATCGAGGATGACCGTGTACTCGCCGCCCCTGACCTTCGGCGCGTCGAGCTTCGCGACGGCGATCTCGCACGCCGCGTCGACCGCGCTCTCATTCCCGAGGACGACGCCGAAGTCGTCGCTCGAGCCGAACGGCACCGAGTACATCTGCGTGTCGCCACCCTTCGAGGCGATCGGCGTCACGGCGCCGCCGATGTCGATCCGCTCCTGGTGGATCAGGCTGCCCTCGCTGTTGGCGAACCAGAACCTGCGGTCGCGGTCGTAGTAGCGGGTCGAGGTGCTCACGATGCTCGCGTGAGCCTCGAGCGCCCTGTCGTTGTACGCGCGGAGGATCTCGACCTTCCTCTTGAGCGGAACGGCGCGTGGATCGTCCTTGAGATCGAGAGGGACGTCGGCGCGGACCGGCTCGACGGGAGCGAGCTGGCTCTTCTCGGAGCCGACGAGCCTCGCCTGGTCGATCGCGTGCTCGGCGAACTCGGAGAGCCGCTCGATGCTGTTGAACGAGGCGAATCCCCACCCGCCCTTCACGAGGGCCCGCACGTTCCCCCCGAAGTCGAGCTTCCTTCCGATGTCCTCGATCCGAGGCCCGCTGAACGTGAC
>JALGVU010000508.1 GCA_025774545.1 bacterium
GGCGGGGTTCGCCGGGTTGTTGAACTGATCGAGCAGGACGGCGTTCTCGGACTCGGCGACGAGATCGTGGGCCCGGTCGACCGCGCCCGCCATGCCGCCGGAGCCGGGCGTCAGAACGAGCTCCGCCCCGAAGGCCTTCAGGAGCATCCTCCGCTCGATCGACATCGTCTCGGGCATCGTGAGCACGACCCTGTAGCCTCGGGCGGCTCCCGCGAAGGCGAGTCCGATCCCGGTGTTCCCGCTCGTCGGCTCGACGATCGTCGACGACGGTGTGAGCCGCCCCGTCCGCTCCGCGTCGTCGATCATCGCAACGGCGATCCGGTCCTTGACGCTCCCGAGGGGGTTGAACGACTCGAGCTTCGCGAGGACCATCGCCCCGGGCGGCACCACACGCTTCAAGCGCACGAGCGGCGTCCTTCCGATCGTCCTCGTGACGTCCTCGTAGACCTTCGCCATCATGCGCTCCCTCCACCGCTCTCGGCGGCGCTCTCGTGATCGCGCGGGGTCGATTCGGCCGCGAGTGCGCCCGACGCCGTGAATGTAACAGGTTCGCGTGCGGCAGGGAAGCGGCAAGCGGCCTGGGCCGGCGCCGTCGAGCGTCGGGGGTCCGCGCTGGGCCGTGCCCTGAGGGCCGAACCGACCCGACCATACGGGGGCGGGGCGCGAAGCGACCACGCCACACGGGACGAGGCCCTATGCGACCGCACCACACGGGACGTGACCCGGAGCGACCGCACCACACGCGACGGGGCCCGAGGCGACCGCGCCACACGCGACGTGACCCGAAGCGACCGCGCCACACGCGATGAGGCCCGATGCGACCACACCGCACGCGACGAGGACCGCACGCGACGAGGCCCGGACCGATCCGGCCCGGGCCCCGCTTCTCACACATCCGTCGGCGCTCGAGGACCCGCTCGGGGCCTTCGCGCCGCCGCTCTCTCACTTCAACAACACCATCTTCGCCGAGGCCTCGTGGCCCTCCGCCTCCATCCGGCAGAAGTACACGCCCGACGACACCTCGTTGCCACGGTCGTCGCGACCGTCCCACGTCACCGTGTGGTACCCCGCCTCGATCCGATCGTCGACCAGCACCCGAACCTCACGACCGGCGACGTTGTACACCTTGAGCGACACGCGGCTCTCCGCGGGCACGCCGTACGTCACCGTCGTCACAGGATTGAACGGGTTCGGACGAACGCCCGACAGCACATACTCGGCTGGGATCAGCTCGTGCTCGCCCTCGTCGACGCCGGTCGGCGCCGCGCCCATCGCCTGCACGCACCAGTCGACCACAGTCCCGACGTCCGCGCCGGCGTTGTCGCTCACCCAGAGCTCCCACTCGCCGACCGTGCTCTCGTCCGCGAAGTCCACAAGCGACCCGGGACCGTCGACACCGAGTTCGCTGTCGTACCAGCCGATCAGGTCGTTCGCGGAGCCGCCCGTGCGGTTGTGCAGCCGCACCGTCGTACCCTCGGGGGACGTGATCTCGACAATCAGGTCGCCGACGTACGTGTGCGGGATGTTCACGTAGATCTCCACCTCCGTGATCTCGAACTCGTCCGTGAGCGTCATCGTGTCGTACACACCCGCCGGACTGCTGTCCGGGATCGACAGGTTCGGCGACTCACACAGCTCCGCCATCGTGATCGGGTGGAGCATCATGTCGACGCCCGTCGTCTGCTGGCCCTCACCGACGGCCACGCCCTCGACGTCCTCATCGGACCACTCGTCCTTCGTGGCCTCGACCGTGTAGTTGCCGGCGTAGAGCGCCTCGATCGCGTAGTGGCCGGCCGCGTCGGTGTAGGCGTGGCTCCCGCCCGGGTACGCCGTGACCTTGATCTCACTGTGGTCCGCCATGCCCTCGAGCATCGCGGTCCCGGCGATGCCACCGGTCGGCGTGCTCTCCTGCGCGGTCAGGTAGACCACCGTGTTCTCCAGAAGGTCGGTCCTGCCGGCGCCCGCGGCCGCGTAGTTGAAGGAGTAGTAGACGATCTGACCGCTCGACGGATCGGGCGTATCGTCGTAGACCTGGACGCTCGCGAGACCGGCGTACGATGACCAGTCGCAGACCACGTGGGCGTCCGCGGCGGCCGTGTTCGAGTCGTGGTCGCCGTAGCCCACGTAGTTGACCCGCTCGAATCGTGGCCCCACGAGCTGATGTGGAGCACCGTCGCCGCGAACGACGGGTAGGCCGGATACGAGGCAGCGTCGTAGCCGATCTCGCCGCCCTCGATCAGGAGCTTCCCGCCCTCGGTCACGTAGCTCTCGAGCGCCGTCCGGTAGCCCGGCTGCTCGACCGGCGAGATGTTGTCGCCCGATGCCCAGAGGATGAAGTCGTAGCTCGGCCACGTATCGGGATCGGACGCCGATGCCGTCTCGAGCACGGCGTCGTAGCCCAGGTCCGTGAGGTCCGAGACGAACTCGTTCGCCGACTTCGCGCCGGATGCCCCGCCCCGCGCGATGTCGAGAATGGTGCCGGTCTTGTCGACCTTGAACATCTCGCGCTTCCCGGTCAGGTTATCGATGACGAGAACGTTCGCGAGGGTCGGCTCGAGCTCGAAGTCGAACGTCTCGGACGGCTCGTCGACCGCGATGCCCTGGCTCACCGGGATGTGGTGGTACACCCGAACGTTCAT
>JALGVU010000509.1 GCA_025774545.1 bacterium
GTCGACCCAGGCGTCGAGCACCCCGCCCACAGATGCTTCCACGTTGACGCCCGCACTCAGACCGGGAATGAGCGGCATCGTGAAGGTGACACCGTCCTCATCGTCGTTCCCGTCGTCGTCGTCGCCGAGAGCGTCCGGACCAGGCTGCCCGTCCGCGTCGACATCCACTGAAGCCCCCATGAAGATCCCCGGCACGATGACGTGGCTCGCCCCGTTGCTCGACGCCAGCGTCGGGTACGTCGGATCGGGCGCGTCGCCCCAGTCGGTGGGAGGCACGATGGACATTGCGTGGTCCTCGACCTCCCCGTCCTCAGCCGGGCCGTCGTACAGCAGAGCGCCCGCCGTGCTGAATCGGAACCGCGCGAACGTCTGGCCGAGCGCAGCGTCGCCGGGAACGCCGAAGTCCAACGTGTTCGGGCCGGAGACAAGAGGCACGGCAGCGAAGACCTGGTCGCCGGGCTCGGCCCAGCTTCCGTCGCCCCCGAAATCGACCCACGCGTCCAGGAGACCGTCCACCGACGCTTCCACATCGACGCTCGCGACATGACCAGGGGCAAACGGCGTCGTGAAGATGACACCGTCCTCGTCATCGTTCCCGTCGTTGTCGTCACCGAGGGCGTTCGGATCCGGCTGGCCGTTCGGGTCCGCGTCCACGGACGCCCCCATGAAGATCCCCGGCACGATGGTGTGGTTCGCCCCGTTGCTCGACGCAACCGTCGGGTACGTCGGATCGGGCGCGTCGCCCCAGTCGAGGAACTGCCCCGTGATGTACACAGCGTGGTCCTCGACCTCACCGTCGTCCGCCGGCCCGACGTCTTCCAGATTCCCCGCCGTGCTGAATCGGAAACGGGCGAATGTCGGGCCGGGCTGCGCGTTGTGAGAGACGTTGAAGTCCACGGCGTTGGTGCCGGCCACAAGAGGTTGACTGTTGAATATCTGGTCGCTGTGCCCCCAGCTCCCGTCGCCCCCAAAGTCGACCCAGGCATCGAGCACTCCGTCCACGGACGCCTCCACGTTGACGCTCGCGGTTTCCCAGGGGATGAGCGGCGTCGTGAACGTGACACCGTCCTCGTCGTCGTTCCCGTCGTTGTCGTCACCGAGAGCGCCCGGATGCGGCCCGGATGCGGCTGGCCATCGCCTTCGGCATCCACGGACGCCCCCATGAAGATCCCCGGCACGATGACGTGATTCGCCCCGTCGTTCGCGGCAAGCGTCGGGTACGTCGGATCGGGCGCGTCGCCCCAGTCGATGGTAGGTTCCCCGACTACGACAAATGCGAGGTCGATCGACTCGCCCCAGAGGGGATGACCGGGCGGATACAGGAGCTCGAACCAGTTACCTGCGTAGGGATCCTCCGCCAGTACCCAGACTGCGTTGTCGTTCCAGTGTTCCTCAGACGTCTTCCATCCGAAGTACGCGCCGGAGTCCTGAGGCTGCGCCTGCACGTTGAGCCAGTAGACGATCGGCTCACCGGGCGCACCTTCCTGGACGAACGCCTCCACCGGAGGCACGAAGAAGTTGTACTGCCAGCACGTGAAGTCCGCGACAGGGATGTACGTCGACGGCGGTGCGAACCAACCCTCCCCCACGCCCTCGTCCCAGACCTGGGCCTCGAACTCGCCCTGGTCGAAGCTGCGGATCCAGAGCGGCTCACCCGGCATGCTGTAGCCCGTCGGACTCTCATCCGCCGGAATGTCCGCATGGATGCTGAGCGTGAAGACGACCGCCGAGGGATCGCCGAGCGGGAGGTTGTCCTCACGCCACGATCCCCAGATGTGGATTCCCGTGAGCGGGCCGGCTTGCGTGCATTCGAAGTCGTCTGCCAGAAGGTAGGGAGAGGAGGCATTCACGTCCATGCCGGTCGGCGGGCTCCCGGGCGTCAGATCCGGATACTGAACCCACTTGTACGGCTGCGGCTCCTCCCAATCGGCCGACGCCTGCAGCGCCATGGCCAGAATCGCCGCCACGAGTGGCAATGTCCTCTTCACGATCCGTCTCCCTTGGCTTGGAAGGGATGCGCCGTCCGTCGGCGATCCGCGAGAGGGTCGCCGATTCGCTCGCCGCGGACAGCGTCGAAGCGGAGGAATGCCGGCGGAGGATTGAGGCAGTCGACAAGTATGCATGACCGTCCACGGCCATTCTAACTCAGAGGAACTATATCACGAAACGACAGCAAGAGCAATGGATTTCGCTGCTGCTGCTCAGCCAGGGGCCTCGGCAACCGGGGGGTTCAGCCGAGTTGACGTTCGAGGTCCCGCGCGGTAGTCTTCCCGCCATGCGCCCGACCCCAATCACTGGCCACAGGAGCAGGATGCTCAGCACCCCGTGGCGCTCCTGCGCCTCCCGGATGGCACGGAGGTCTCACAGATGAACTCAGGGAAGCACAAGGACGCCCGGACC
>JALGVU010000043.1 GCA_025774545.1 bacterium
AACATCGTCGTCATCAGCGGCGGCGTCAACATGATATGGCAGGCGATCACGAGCGGGACCTCGATCCAGTACGGCGCCGTCGATCCTTCGGGGCACTTCACGGACTCCAACGGGACGCCCCCGCCGCTCATGGAGGGAACCGGCTACACGTGGCTCGTCTTCAACAACTACGGCAACGATCCGCTCCTCACCTCGTTCACCGCAGTCGGCATCTCGTTCTTCTCGGTCGTGAATCCCGTCTGGATGGCGCCGCCCGACCAGGTCGCCCCGGCGGACTCGGCCGCACTCGCGAGCGCGTCGGTGGCCTTCGAGTGGAGCCACGTGTCGGAGGCGGCAGGATACCACCTCTACATCTACAGGATGCAGGAGTTCGCCGGCCGGGACATCGGACACCCGTTCTGGGACGGGTCGTCGCTGCCGAACGAGCTTCTGGTCCACCTGGCGACCATCGCGTCATCCGGAGACGAGTTCCGGTGGCGCGTCATTGCTCTCAACGATCAGGGCAACGGCGTCGCCTCGCTCCTCCGCTCGTTCGGGTACGAGAGCTCGAGCGGGACGGCCATCGTCGAGACACAGACCGCAGAGGGCGGCGTGCTCCCGTGGGTGCAGATCAATATCGAGCACCTGGAGGGCGGCGTGCCCCTGATGCCCTCGTTCACCGACGAGGATGGAGAGTGCCAGAGGGTCCTCCCCGCGGGCACCTATCTCCTCACGACGAGGAAAGACGACTACGTGGAGGATGAGGCCGAGGTCGCGATCGCCCCCGGGCAGAGCACCGCCGTCACCTTCCAGCTGACTCGGGCGTCGGGGAGCATCCGCGGCATCGTCGAGGACGACGCCGGCAGGCCGGTCTTCGACGCCGAAGTCATGGGGACGTCCGAGCATGGAGCCGTCAACACCTTCACGAGCGTGAGCGGGCACTTCTCGCTCGACGTGATTGCCGGCGAGTGGATCGTCCACGCCAGGAAGGACGGGTACCTGACCTCCGAGATCGAGTCGGTCGTCGTCGGCGGCTATGGGGAGGTCGATCTGGACAATCCGCTCGTTCTCATCGGCACGCCGAGCACCGTCACGGGCAGCATCCTGAACCCGAGCGGCAACCCCATCGCGGGCGCCACGGTGAACGTCGAGACGGCGAACACATCGTACGCCGCGACGACGAACTCGACGGGCCGCTTCGTGCTCACGCTCCCGGGAGGTACGTGGATGCTGTGGGCGGAGAAGAGCGGCTTCGAGACGAGCGAGACGCGCGAGGTCGCGGTGCCGAACGGAGGGAGCGTTGAGGTCGAGCCTCCCTTCGTCCTGCGGCCGGTCGTCGCTTCGATCACGGGCAGGGTCACGGACGGCGAGGTCGGGTTCGCGGACGCCCTCGTCGTGGCGGCGCCCCCGTCCGGAAGCGTCATCACCACTCGCACGGACGCGAACGGCGACTTCCTCCTCACGCCGCAGGCGCCGCACTACGCGATCCGTGCGGAGGTCGAGGGCTACCGTCCGTCGGCGTGGCTCCAGGTCACAACGGCGGACGACGAGTCGTTCGCAGGTCTAGAGCTCATCGTCGAGCCGCGCGACGGCGTCATCGCGGGAACGGTGTTGGGCGAGGGCGAGCCGGTTGCGGGCGCCCTCGTGACGGACGGCCACGCGACGACCCTCTCTGATGGAGACGGGTCGTACGCACTCACGGTGGCGGAAGGCCTCCACGAGCTCGTGGCCGAGAAGGACGGCTACTTCGCCGACGCCCCGCGGATCGTCGCGACGGCGCCGGGACAGCTCATCGAGGGGCTCGTCCTGACCATCGCCCCGGGCGCAGGTTCGATCTCGGGCGCGGTCCTCCACGACGGCGCTCCCGTTCCTCACGCGTGGGTGCTCGCGACGAGCGGCAACCAGCAGTCGACCGACCGGGCGGACGAGGAAGGCGTCTACCACCTCCTCACCGAGCCCGGCGAGTGGACCCTGACGCCGATCAGGGACGGCTTCGAGTGCGAACATCCGGCGATCGTGACCGTCGCCGCGGGGCAGTCGGCCAGCGGTGTCGATCTCGAGCTGACCGCGGCGTGGGCCACCATCGAGGGCACGGTCACGAACGGGCGCGGTCCTGTCGGACAAGCCGAGATCCTCATCTTCCGCGAGGGTGAGCAGGAACCCGCCTACGAGACGACATCGAGCACGACCGGCGCCTACCAGGTTCTCGTGGATGCCGGCAAGGACTACGCCCTCGAGGCGCGCGCCGTCGACCACGGATGCATGAGTGTCCCGGTCGACCCGCTCGGCGTCGGGGGCTTCCACGTCGAGCACGTGGCGCTCGAGGAGTACACCGGCTCGATCGCGGGCACCGTCAGCGGCTCCGACGGGAACGAGGTCGACGATGCTCTCGTCGTCGCGTCGTGGGGCGACAGCGTGTGGATCCGGACCGGCAAGACGGGCAGGAGCGGCTGGTACGATCTCCCGACCGAGGTCGGTCAGTGCGACATCCGCATCGAGGCTCCCGGATACGAGACCGCGACGGTCCAGGACGTCGTCGTCGGCCCCGACGAGGTCACCGATCTCGACGTCCAGCTGGTCGACATCTTCGGCTTCCTCGAGGGCACGATCAGCGACTCGGCAACGGGAGAGCCGATCGAGGGCGCCCTCGTCACCGCGAGGTGGGAAGGCGGAGGCGCGTCGGACTGCACCGGGCGTTCGGGCTGGTTCGACAGCGGACCCGTGGTACCGGGGATCGTCGAGTTCGAGGTCACCAAGTCGACACACAGGACGGGTTGGTCGACGGTCGAACTCGGGCCGAGCGAGACCATGCGCATCGACGTGACCCTCGTCGAGTTCACCGGCGCCATCGAGGGCAACGTGTCGCTGCCGGGCGGACTGGGCGTCCAGGGCGTCTCGGTCCGTGCCAAGCTCGGTGACACGATAGCCGCATCCGCCACGACCGGCGCCGACGGCAACTACGTGCTCGACGGCCTCGACACGGACGAGCTCTTCGACGTCTACGCGACGAAGGACGGCTACTACTCCACCACGATGAATCCGCTGACCGAGGTCGCCACGTCAACCGTCGACGCGGATTTCAGCATGACCGAGGCGGACGGCACGATCACGGGACACGTTTACGATGAGACGAGCGGCGAGGCGCTCGTGGGCGCGAGCGTGACGGCCGACGACGGCGTCGGTCACTTCGGCGCGGCGGTGTCCGAGACGGACGGATCGTACACGATCGGCGACCTCGCGAAGGTCGGCGCGTACGGCGTGACGGCGTCCCTCTACGGGTACGGCGCGGCGACGATCGAGGGCGTCATGCCGGACAGCGTCGCCGTCGATCTCGAGCTCCCGCGGAACTTCGCTCGGATCGTCGGGACGGTGACGATCGAGGGCGACGGGCTGTCGCCTGACGAGATCGAGATCGTCGCCACGAGCACGGCGTACGGAGGCGAGAGCAAGAGCGCGACTCCGGACGAGCTCGGTTGGTACGAGGTCGTCGACGTGAGGCCCGGCAGCTACGTCGTCGCGGCCAACGGCGAGGCGTGTCTGGCCACGCCGACGCAGCTCGCGATCTCGCTCGGCGAGGGGGAACACGCTCTCGGATTCGACTTCGCGGTCGAGCGCGCGCTGATCGAGCGCGTGGAACTGACCGGTCCGGCGGTGGTCGCGGCGGGCGCCGAGGCGACGTTCCTCGGCGACGCGGTCGCTCAGGACGAGCGCATCGTCGACGTCGATCTCGAGTGGTGGCTGGCGCCGGACGAGGCCGGGACGATCGATCCATCGACCGGGCATCTGACGTGCGCCCCGACCTACTTGGGCGAGCTGACGATCGCCGCGAGAGAGCCCGGCTCGGGTGTGATCGGACGACTCGAGGGCGCGGTCTGCATCCTCATCGACTCGGGCACGGAAGAGGTCTACGCCGATTCGACCGGGATGACGCTCGCGATCGAGCCGGGCGCGGTCAGCGAGCCGCAGTTGATCTTCCTATCTCACGAGACTCTTCCCGAGGTGAAGCGCCACGCCACCGGATTCGATGTCGACGAGAGCTCGTACGATCTGAAGCCGGACGGGCTCACGTTCGAGTCGCCGAACCCGCCGGTCCTGGTGCTTCCCACGACCGCCGCGGGCGCGAAGGTCGCGAGGTGGAACGAGGACGAGCTCACGTGGGACGTCGTCGACGGAGAGAGTCTGCCTGAGGGCGTGGCGATCGAGATCGATGTGCTCGGTGCGTACGTGGCGATCTCGACGTCCAGGTCCCTCGGGATCGCCGACGTCGACATCGGTCCGAGCCCGTTCTCGCCGAAGATGGGCCCCACGACGATCGCGTATGACCTCACGTCCAACGATGCGAGGATGCCCTTCGTGACGGTCCGCGTCTACAACATGGCGGCGCAGCTCGTGAGGGAGATCGTCTCGAACGAGCCGCAGGCGAGGGGGCGCGCGCAGATCGAGTGGAACGGTCTCACCGACGCCGGCGAGATCGCAAGGAACGGCAGATACGTGATCGAGATCACGGCCCAGGACAGGAGCGGGACCGAGAGGGTAATCGCCTCGGTCGGTGTGATCAAGTAGAGCGGGCGACGGAATCGCGAACGCGAGGTGAATCACGATGAAACGAATCACACGGAACGACCGAAGACGCCTCGGGACCGGGTCGGGGAGATCGTCCCTCGCGCTCGGCGCGGTGGTCCTCGGGATCATCCTCCTCGGGCCGCTCGCGGCGGGAGCGCAGGGGCTCTCCGACATCCCGGGCGCCTTCGTCGACGTCGGCACCGGCGCCGACGCAATGGGCATGGGCGGCGCGGTCGTGGCGAACACGCGCGGCGCCTCCTCGATCTTCTGGAATCCTGCCGGACTCGCGCGCTCCGACCGAGGTCGCGAGGTCGCGCTGAGCTACGCCGACGTCATGGGGTTCGTCCCGTACTCGGCCGTGTCGGGAGCCATGAGGCTCGGTGACACGTACACGGTCGGCGCGGGTGTCCTCCACTCCAGCGACGATGTCATCGGCGAGACGACCGCTCTCGTGGGAGTCGCGCGACACTTCGCGACGCCGTCGTGGGCGGGCGACAGGCGGGTCGACGTCGGAGTCACGGTGAAGACCCGCTGGGCCTCGTTCGGAGGAGACGGCACGAAGGACGGCGAGGTCACCGGCAGCGCGTTCGGATTCGGCCTGGACGCCGGCGCGGCGCTCGCGGTGACCGAGCGGGCGACGTTCGGAGTCACCGCGCGCGATCTCGCGAGCACGCTCGAGTGGGACAGCTCTGTGAGCGGGACCTACGACGAGAGCGTTCCCGCCGCGCTGGTGCTCGGTCTCGCCGTGACGCCGGCGGAGGCGGTTCTCGTTGAGGTCGACCTCGACAAGGCGCTCCACAGCGACAATCGCGATCTCGTCATGGCCGGCGCCCAAGTCGAGCTCTTCAAGGTCGCGTCCGTGCGCGGCGGTTACCGGCGTGCTCTCGGAACCGGCGACCTCGAGGAATTCTCGCTCGGGGCCGGCGCTCGCGTGGAAGCCGGACAGACCGAGATCACGCTCGATCTTGCGTACCTCTTCGGGCACCTGGACGACACGCTGCGATTCTCGGTCGGGCTGGGTCTCTAGAGGGCTCGCTGCGGACGTCACATCGTTCAACGAAACACGGGGCGGCGTAGCCGCCCCGTGCTTCGTTCTCGGCGCTGTCGCGCGCGTGCGCGTCGGCGCCTGTCCTCGATGGTCCCAGTCTACCAGCGGATCGCGCCGGGCGAGACGAGGACCTGGAGCGCCCTGGTCTTCCCCTCCCCGGTGAAGGTGATCCTGTGCTCCACCCCCGCCGCGAAGTGCAGGCAGTCGCCGCAGTTCACGACGAATTCGTCGTCTCCGACCTTGACCGTGATCTGACCGCTCACGACGATCAGAGCCTCCTCACCGTCGTGCTTGTGATGGATGGTCTCCAGACCGTCCGTCGCGTCGAGTTGAAGGAGATTGATGCGTCCCGCCGGGATTCCGCAAGTCAATGCCTTACCCATGACGAAGGCCTCGCCGGATCCCTCGGTCAGCACTGTCTCACGATCCTCCTTCTTCACTACCGAGACGCGCGGGAGCGGTCTGTCCTCGACGAAGAAGGCCGTCTCCTTGCCGAGCGCCCCTGCGATCTTCCGGAGGGCGCCCACCGTCGGCGACGTCTTCCCACGTTCGATCTCTGAGATGTGGGTCGGCGACATCCCCGACGACTCTGCCACCTGCTTCAGCGTCATGGTCCGCTCGCGCCGAACTTCCTTGAGTCTGAGTCCAACCTCTGCTGCGCTCGGCATCGTTGCTCCTCCTGGCGCCCGCGACCCGCGCGGCGCACTCGCTTCTTTGAGTGTCGATGTGCAGATTCTCCACCAAAACGTACCACGCGGGGGAGTTGCGGTCAAGTGGAATCGATGCTCGCTCACCAACAACGCTGGTTTCTTGACAGTCAAGGGGGCCAATGCTAGCATGTCGCACGTTCCGCCCCAGGACGGCGTGACGCGCAGAAACCACGGTGGACAGGCCGTTTGTGGCCCGTCCCACGGTCTTGAGAAGGAGGACCCTCATGGCAGTCCGTACCCTCGCAGTGTTCGTAGTCGCGAGTCTCCTCACGCTTCCTCTCGCCGCCGCGGCGCAGGACTACGGCGACGGATTCGGCATCGGCGGCGTGCTGCTCCCGAGCGGGTCACCGACGATTCTCGGGGTGTCGAGGCTCGGCGACGCCGTCGCCCTCGAGGTCTCACTCGCGCTCGACATCGCGTCCGACGACGGCGACGACTCGACCCAGTTCGGCGTCGGGGCGGGTGTCAGGAAGTACTGGTACACCGAGCGCAACTTCCAGCCGTTCTTCGGCGGGCGCGCGGAGATCGTGCACTCGTCGATCGACATCGGTGGCCACTCGAACGACCACACGCTTTTCGGGATCGTCGGGTTCCTGGGCGGTGAGTACTTCGTCGCGCGGAACGTGAGCATTGTCGGCGAGGTCAACGTGGGGCTCTACTTCGGGTCGGTCGAGCTCGGCACCGGTTCGCGGCTCGCGGCGTTCCTCTACCTGTAGGCCAACGACGTGGCGCGACGCATCCTCGCACTCGCGCTCGTCGCCGTCATCGCAACGGGCCTCCCCGGCTGCGCCGAGCGGAGGCCCGCTCCACCTCATGGCGTTCCTGTCAGCTTCTACCGCGAGTACGTGACGGTCGAGCCGTCCGACGGCCGCACCCGCGTCGTCGGCGATTACTATTTCCGCAACGACTCGGACGATGAGATCTCGCTCGCGATCCGCTACCCCTTCCCGGTCGATCGCTTCCACGTGTATCCGTTCAGGGTGCGGGCGTGGGTGTTGAAGGACGGCGAGTTCCGGCCGATCGGCTTCGTGCACGGCTCGGACGCGGTCAGCTGGCCGATGGACTTCGCTCCGCGCGAGGAGCGGGTCGTCCGGGTGGAGTACGTTCAGCAGATCGTGAGCGAGCACGCGATCTACATCGTCACGACGACGAAAGAGTGGGGCAAGCCGATCGAGATCGCGGAGTTCGAGTTCCGCGTTCCGGCGTCCCTCGGCCCCGTCGACCTCTCCTTCGAGCCGGACCGAACGGAGGCCCAGGGCGACACCGTCGTCTACTACATGCGGCGAACCGGCTTCCTGCCGGACGCCGACCTCACCGTGACGTGGGGCGATCGTCGTGAGGAACGAACGCCCTGAACGGCCGACGCCGACGCGCGCCGCAGACGTGTGTCGCGGGCGCGTGCAGCAGAGCCCTCGGACGTCCCGCTACTGGAAGAGGTCGGTCTTCTTCTGGCTCTTCTTGTCGCGCTTCTTCTGCCGCTTCTCCTTCTTCGACAGAAGAGGCTTCTTCTTGTCCTGGTGACCGGACTTGTCCTTGCGGTACATGGGTCTCCTGCCTCTCGTCTACAACGTCAGCTCGGGTTGCACCTTCACGATCCCCGAGGGCTCCCCGGTGATCTCGAGCGGCTGCAGTCGATCGATCAACACGTCGCCGTCATCCTCGAACACGAGGAGTCTCAGCGAATCGTAGTAGCCGTCCCAGGCGGTGTACGGGAGGAAGGCCCTCACCTCCTGGTCCACCCTGAACAGCAGGTTCGCTCCGTCTCGGTAGTTGGTGGGCTCGTCGCCGTCCAACTCCGCGTCCCACGGGTAGATCCCCGTGGTCGGAGCTGAGGCCACGCTGCTCTCCGCGATCAGAAAGACGCGGCCGCGCGCCCGCGCGTAGGTCTCCCGCGGATTCACGAACAGGATGCGCACGTAGAGCCCCCTCTGGGGAACGTGCCGCCACTCGTACTCGAGTTCCCCAACCACGATGGTCGGGCGCTCCTCTTCTTCCTCTTCCTCGACGGAGACGCCGCGCGACCTCGACGCATCGGAGGCGTCCTCGCTCTCGACCACGCCGCCGTCTCCTCGCGTCTCGTCCTGCTTGGCCACCTGTTCCTCCGTGGAGCAGCCGGCGAACACGAGAATGAGCGCCGAGAGAATCACGGTCGTCCGAATCCACTTGGCCACGATAACCACATCCTTCCCTGGCAGTTGAGAATCCGCCGCCTCTCACCGGTCGCCCGCAGCGCCAGCCTCGCCGGCCGCGCCCCTACCGGTCGTCCGGGCGGTACGTCTTTCCGTCCACCGTGTATTCGACCACCTTGAGTCTGAGGCGGTTGACCACTTTCAGTATGCCGACCGAGAGCTCGCCGACGCTGCCGTGGGACAACGCGCTGTCGGCGAACTTCACGTGCGTGGCGTCGACGCTTCCCTTCCCCAGGGTCGGGTCCAACGCGTGCCAGGCCGAGCCCGTCCAGATCTCGACCCACATGTGGTAGGCGAACCCGCCCCTTCCGTAGACGATGCCGGATGCTACCCTCGACGGTATGCCCGCGATGCGCGCGAGCGTCGCCATGAGCACGGCGTGCTCGCTGCAATCCCCGCTTCTCGTCTCGAGCACCGCGCGCGCCGACGCGAACGTCGTCGCGAGGTTCTTGCTGACGATCGTCCTGAACACCCATCGTTCGATCGACCGCGCCGCCTCCCAGGCGCCGGCGGAGCCGTCGGAAACGGCCTCCTCGGCCGCCTCGATGAGGGCGCCGTCCTCGGTCTGCATGATCGTGCTGCCCGAGAGGTACTCCGAGAACGCCGCGGGATCACTGGTCGGTTCCCCCGCCGCTCCGGGCTCGGGCACGGTCCGCTCGACACGCACGAGCACCCCTCGATCGGTTCGCCCGACGACCCTCTGCCGCGCGTCCTCCGGAACCGACCCGACGATGTCGCCGTTCGTGAGCCAGAGTTCGTAGAGCGCGCTGTCGATCCGCGACGGATCTCCGAGCGCGGCGTTGCTCGCGACCTTCGTCGAGACGACGACGTCACCGATCGCACCGGAGGCGAGCGCCTCGTCACGCGTCGCCCGCTCGCGCACGAGACCGAGCGCGGGCAGCTCCTCGCGCCAGAGCCGCCCCTCGTCGTCGCGCCACTCGAGAATCTCGATCCCGCCCAGGAGATCGAAGTCGAGTGCGAGCTTGTGAAGAACGCGCTCCTCGCCTTTTATCGTCAGCGCCTCGTCCCCCGCCACGGTCACCGAAACGTGTCCCACGGCCTCGAACTCACCGTCGAAGGCCGCGTACGAGTACTGCGTGCCGGCCCCGAACCCGCGGCTGACGCGGAGCTCCTTCGCGGCCCACGGGAACAGCAGCGGGGACTCGGACTCGAGAACGCGCGCATCCTCCGTCGCGCCGAGGGTCTTGCGGAGATGGAGTTCGCCGTCGGCCACGTCGAGCTCGAGCACGATCGTCTCGGGCCCCATCGTCCTTGCCGACCGATAGGCGATCGGCGCGCCGTCGGGCGATTCGACCCAGCGCTCGGTCACCTCGATCGCGACCGTCTGGCCCTCTCGCCGCACGCTCATGCGGGATTCGACGGTCGTGACGACGTCACCTTCGCGGCTCGCCGAGACGATCTCACGTGAGTGGCCCACGCGGGCGCCGCCGAGCGTCGAGACGTACCATGACTCAGTCGGGGAATCGGCCCGGACGGACGATGTGACCAGCGCGACGGCCGCGAGTGCGACCGCCGGCCACCAAGTACGTATCATCGCACGGGTGCCTTGCCGGTGAACGATCCTTCGTCGCCGAACGTGAAGACGGAGTGGGTCTGCTTCGCTTTGAATCACGTGAGTTGCCGAGGCGCGGCAACAGCGCGCCGGACGGCGGCAGTCTTCTAGGAGCCGCCTTCCGCCTCGAGCTCCTTCAGCCTCTCCCCGAGCGCCGCCTTCCGAGCACGCAGCTCGTAGAGATCCATCTCGAGCGTGCGGATCTGAGACCTGAGCTCCGTGCTGTCCTCAATCTGGAGCTGCGCACGGCTGCCCTTCAGCATCTCCTCGGCGATGGCGATGTCGGTCTCGATCTCCTCAAGCTCGTTGTTGATGAGCCTCGGGTCGCTCGAGATTCCGCCCCCGCCCGTCCCGGCGCAGCCCGCTATCAATAGCAATCCCAGTACCAGAAGCAGCGCCCCCGCGATCGCGCCCGTTCGCTGTCTCATGCGTCCTCCCAATCGTTCCTTCGTTGAGGTGGCGAGTCCCGGTGCCGACCTCGAACGACCGCTGCAACACCGGCGACCGGCATGGAACTTGATAGAGTCATTCTAGGAGCCAGCGAGAACGAGTGTCAACCGATTTACTGGCGGCGGTCCGGTGGCCGTGGGGCAGGCCACCCATGTCTTGGCAACGAGCGGAGCGCAGACGGGGTCGCACGAGAGAGAGACGATCGACGACGTTCCCACGCCTGCGCCGCGTTCTTGACACAAGCGGTGCCCCGTGACAGAATAGTAGAAGGGTGTTTCGACCACGAGGCCTTCACCGATGAGTGAGTCGCGTCCCGGAGAGACGCGCGAGACGATCATGCAACGATGGTACGAGCTTGAACCAGAGATCGCACGAATAGCAGCCAGGCTCACACCTGACGAGATGCTCCAGCAGGATCTCGCTCAGGAGATGAGGGTCGATATCTGGCGTGCCCCCGAGGGGAAGCCCAAGGGCTGGTATCTGTCGAGTGCCCGCTGGCAGGCGATCAGGTTCATGAGCCGAACGGCGATCGACTGCCCCGACGGCGATCTCGATCGCCAGATGATCTTCTACGGGGTCCTGGGCGACGTGGATCCCGAGGTCCTACGCTTCATCCCCACTGAGTGGCACGAGATCCTCCTGGCGTCCCCCATCGATATGGTCCCGGAGGCGTTCGCGCTGTCCGTCGAGGTCAGCGATGTCGTCCATCAGCTGACGGCTCGGCAGCAGGAGATACTCTACGCAATAGCTCAAGGCTTCACCCAAACCGAGGTCGCCGACGCGCTCTCGGTCTCGCGACGAACGGTGGCGAACGAGCTGGTCCGGATCCGGGCGGCCTTCAGGGACATCGAGGAGGAGCTGTACCCGTCTCGGGCCTAGCCGACAAGAAAAACCGCCCTCCATGAAAAAAAGGTTGCACACTTCGAGGGGGTTCCCGGTATTAATGTATTGAAGGGGCGAAAGCCCCTCGTTTCATTGGGGGCCTTGAGGCCCCCGTTTTCGTCGCTGCGGGGGCTCCACGTGCCCCCGTTCTTCGTGGCACAGGGGGCCCCTTGGGACCCCCCGTCCATCGTTCGTGGCAGTGGCGGCCGGACGTCGTCCCGGCCCGTCGGTCGATGCCCGCCGTTCCGCGGACACCCACGTCTCCGCTATCGCGCGTCCCCTGACGGGACGGTCGCCTCCCAGATCCTCCCGAGCTCGGCTCGCTCCTCGTCGGTCAGCTTCACGTCGACAGCACGGGTGTCATCCTCGTCACCCGAGCCGAACTCCTCGCGGACGTAGAGCGAGACGACCGCGTTCAGGGCCCGCTCGAGCGAGACCCTGTCGGACACGACGATCGGGTTCTCGGCCCGTTCGCCCGGCGTCACCGTGAAGCTCCCGGGCGAGAGTGTCACGCGGGCGAGCGGCTCCCGGCCGAGTTCGAAGACGAGCCCGCCATCCACCTGCCGCTCCGCGATCCCGCTGTCCAACCCGTCCACCCCCGACTTGAAGAGCGCCAGAAGCGTGCGGACCGCGTTCGACTCGATCGCCGCAGCGGGCTCAACCTCACGCGCGTGGTCGGGCTTGGGCGTGGGCGCAGACGTGGGCTCAGGCTCCCGCGTGAGCACAGGCGTCGGCGCAGGCTCCCGCGTGAGCGCAGGCGTGGGCTCGGGCTCCCGGGCGAGTTCCGCCTCCCCCGCGGTCACGGGCTCGGGCTCGAGTTCTCGTGTCAACTCGGGCTCGCCCGCGGACTCGGCCTCCCGCGTGGGTTCGAGCTCGGACCCGCCGCCTACGCCCCCGGAAGTCCGGATGACAGCCGGAGCCTCCTCCGACCGGCGCGCGGGAGTCACGTCCTCGAGAAGCACGTCACCCGCACCGTCGACCAGGACGTATTCGGCCCGCACGAGCCTCGCGTCGATCCCCTCCATGGCGCCGATGGCTCGCAGCACGCCGGAGGGAAAGCTCCTCGCGATGAACACGAACCCGGGCTCTCCCGAACCGACCACGCCGTCCGCCGCGTAGGCCTTGAGAAAGAGCTTCCTGTTCTGCTCGAACCAATCGAGGTGCTCGAAGACCAACGCCGGGATCTCGTTGGGTCTCTCGAGAACCACGTCCACGAGGATCGGCCTCCCCCCCTCGTCCGCGATGAGAATGTCGACGCCGGTCGGTCCTTCGAGATCGGCGTCGACGAGGTTCGCTCCCGCGCGTATCTGGCCTACCCGATCGCTCAGGAGCCTTCGGAGCGCGGGCAGATCGGGAAGCGTCGAGCGTTCGATGCGCGTTGCCATGATGTTCCTCCCCGATGATCTCGACGCTGCGCCCGTCAGGAGGTGGCGTCGACTTCGAGCGCGTTCGTCGAAACCTCTCTCAGCTGCAGCGAGGCCGCGGCGTCCGGCCGTGACCGTACGATCGCTCCTCGCTCTCTCTGGTAGCTTCCCAGACTGGGTTCCCGAGTCACGCCGCCCAGGAACCGAATGTCCATCGAAAGGAGACTCTCCGCCGCCTCCTCCATCTTCCAACGGAAGTCCTCGATGCTCGCCCGATCGGGGGCGCGGTTGACCACCAATCCCACCTGGGCCGCCCCGACGTCCTCCCTCAGAATGACCAGCGCGCGGAAGGTCTCCTCGAAGCTGGCCCGTCCCGGACCGGCGACGACGACGAAGAGGCCGACGCGATCGGCGACCGCGCTCGCCCACTCCATCCGCCCCACGGGCATGTCGACCACGAGGTAGTGAAGCGGCACTCGCCCGCCCCCGGTGACGTCCACGTAGACCACGTCGCCCGTTCCGAGAACATCACCGAGGCTCGACGAACCGGAGGCTCGGTCGACGACGACGAGGCCGGAGGCCGACAACGTGTTCGGCGCGGGCCGCCCCTCCCACGTCACGGGCGAGAGGTAGTGCCACGACGGGAGTCCGAGGTAGAACCGGGCGTTCGGCAGCTTGGGGTCCGCGTCGACGATGCCGACGCGTCCGTGCGACTGGAGCGAGTGCGCGAGGTTGACGGCGACCGTCGACTTTCCGGGCGTTCGGTCGCCACCCGTTACGACGAAGAGACTCGTGCGGTGCCAGCGTCCGGGGTCGTCGGCGCGTTCCGGGGGAGTCGACTCATCCTGAGCCACTCCCGCCGCGTGCGACGCCACCGGCCCGGGCTGTGCCCGCCCCTCGTCATTCGAGAAGAAGAGGTGGGATACGTCTGCGAGCGTCTTCGGAGACCTGTTGCCGGCGCCTTCGCTCATGATGTCCGTCCGAAGATCCTCACCGCGGAGGGTCGCTGTCGACAGGCTTCGCTAGTCCTTGCGATAGACCTCGACGATGCAGTCCTCGTTGGGGGCTGTTCTGTTCTCATTCGCGGGATCGGGCACCCAGATGCCGTCGATGACGAACTTGTAGAGGTGCCGTCCCGGTCCGAGTTCAAGCGTCGTGTGCCAGACGCCGTTGCCACTTCTTGTGAGGCCTACCCCGTTCTCGCGCTCCCAGTCGGTGAAGCTGCCCACGAGCTCGACTTCGTTCGCCTCCGGGGCAACGAGGGAGAAGAGAACGCCTCCCTCGACGAAGTGTGGACCCGGCTGCGAGAGGATCCACTCGTCCATCCCCGGCTCGAGGTCCGAGCCCGCGACCTCCCGCGCTGGTTCGAACTCGCCGGCCTCCACCCGCTCCTCATCCGCGAGCACCTCCCTGGCGAGCCTCTTGTAGTCGCGAGCGCCTCCGCAGCTCTTCGCGTAGTGCGAGATCGGAACGCCCCAGTTCGCCGCTTCCCTGAATCGGACGGTGTGACGGATGACGACCTCGAACATCTCCCGGCCGAATCGGGTGCGTGCCTCGCGCAGGAACTCCTTCGCGAACCGCGTCCGGCGGTCGAACATCGTCAGGAGGACCTTCGTCCGCTTGCGCATCCCGAGCTGCTCCCTCACGAGCCCGATCGTCTCGACGACCTTGAGCGCCCCGTGCAGAGAGAAGTAGGACGGTTCCATCACGACGATCGCCTCGTCGCAGGCCACGAGCGCGTTGAACGTCAGGAGTCCGACGCTGGGAGGGCAGTCGACGAAGACATAGTCGTACTCGCCGTCGCAGGCGTCGAGCTTCCGGCGAAGACGGTTCTCCCTGTCGGGCCGCCCGGAGAGCTGCTGCTCGACGGCTGACAGAACGACGTTCGACGGAACGACGTCGAGCGTCTCGGTCACGGTGTGCGTCGCGTCGCTGACGCGAGCATTCGGGTCCATGAGGAGGTCGTACGTCGACTTCCCGAGATCCTCCGTGTCGATGCCCAGGCCGATCGAGGCGTGCGACTGCGGGTCACAATCAACCAGAAGCACTCTCCTGCCTGTGTCCGCCATGTACGAGGCGAGGTTCACTGCGGTCGTGGTCTTGCCGCAGCCACCCTTCTGGTTCACCAGAGCGATCGTCCGCAT
>JALGVU010000207.1 GCA_025774545.1 bacterium
TCAGGTTCAGCTGGTTCGGTCCGGGAACCATGGGAAAGCTCACGGCGATCTGATCGCCGGGCTCGGCCCAGCTCCCGTCCGCGTTCCAGTCGATCCAAGCGTCGAGCAGCGCCCCCACCGAGGAGGTCACGGTGACCGTAGCGGGCAGGCCCGGAACGAGCGGCGTATCGAAGACGATGCCGTCCTCGTCGTCGCTACCTGCGTTATCGTCTCCAGTCGCACCCGCATCAGGCTGGCCGTCGGCTTCGAAATCGACGCCCGCCCCCATGAACAGCGCCGGATCGACAATGTGGCTCGCGCCGTTCGAGGCCGCGAGCGTCGGATACGTCGGATCCGGAGCGTCGCCCCAGTCGATCCTGTCCGCGATCACGGCCGCGTGGTCCTCGACCTCGCCGTCGTCCGCAGAGCCGCCGAGTGGCAGTCCTCCTGCCGAACTGAACCGGAAGCGGGCAAACGTCTGGCCCGAGACCGCGGTGTCGGGAACGGCGAAGTTCAGCGAGTTCACGCCTGCCACGAGAGGCTCCGACGCGAAGATCTGATCTCCTGCCTCGGCCCAGCTCCCGTCGGCTCCGAAGTCGAGCCACGCATCGAGCATGCCGTCACCCGAGGCGACAACGTCGATGCTCGCGGTGGCGCCCGGAAGTAGCGGCGAGATCCAGGTGACGCCGTCCTCATCGTCACCGTCGGCGTCGTTGTCGTCACCGAGCGCGTCGGGATCGGGCTGGCCGTCCCCGTCCGCGTCGACCCCCGCGCCGAGATAGATGTCCGGGAGGATGATGTGGTTCGCGCCTCCCCCGGCGCCATACGTCGGGTACGGAGGATCGGGCGCGTCGCCACCGTCTCGCATGACCGGCGCGATGGAGACGTTGTAGTCCTCGACCTCGCCGTCCTCCGCGGGCCCCTCGAAGGAGAGACCTCCCGCGGTGCTGAAGCGGAACCGCGCGAACGTCACCGTGGACACAGCCCCCGTGGGGACCGCGAAGTTCAGGTTGTTGGTGCCCACGGCGAGCGGCTCGCTCGCGAAGATCTGATCAGTGGGCTCGGCCCAGCTGCCGTCGGCGTCGAAGTCGATCCAGGCGTCCAGCGCACCGGCCACCGAAGCGGTGATCCTCACGCTCGCGGGCCATCCGGGACGCACCACGCTCGTGAACACGACTCCGTCCTCGTCGTCGAGCTCGTCGAGGTCGTCACCGCGCGCGTTCGCGTCGGGCTGACCGTCCGGGTCGGAGTCGACGAAGCTCCCGAGACGCACGCCCGCCACGATGATGTGGTTCGCGCCGTTCGAAGCCGCAAGCGTCGGGTAGGTCGGATCGGGCGCATCGCCCCAGTCGCGCGGATCCGACTCAATCGCGACCTGGTAGTCCTCAACCTCCCCGTCCGGCGCCCCTCCCTCGTAGGAGAGACCTCCGCCGGTACCGAAACGGAACCGGGCGAAGCTCTGGCCCACCGTCGCACCTCCCGGCACGCCGAAGTTCAGCGAGTTCAGTCCCGGCACAAGCGGCACCGACGCGAAGATCTGATCTCCCGCGTCTGCCCAGCTCCCGTCGCCTCCGAAGTCGACCCAGGCGTCGAGGAAGCCACCGACCGACGCGACGATGTCAACGCCCGCCGTCTCGCCGGTTCTGAGCGCAGTCGTGAACGTCACGCCATCCTCATCGTCGACGCCAGCGAGATCATCGCCGGTCGCCGAGGCATCAGGCTGGCCGTCGATCTCGACATCGACGAGCGCGCCGAGGGAGGTTCCCGGCACCACGATGTGGTACGCGCCGTTCGAAGCGGCCAGGGTCGGGTAGGTCGGATCGGGCGCGTCGCCCCAGTCGGTAGGCTCCTCAATGATGATGACCTCGTAGTCCTCGACCTCGCCGTCTTCCGCCGGTCCGTCGTACGGAAGCGCTACTATCGTGCTCAGACGGAAACGCGCGTAGGTCTCGCCGAGCGCGGCCCCCATGGGAACGAGGAAGTTCAGTCCGTTCGTTCCTGCTACGACTGGCTGGCTGACAATGACGTGATCGCCGGGCTCGGCCCAGCTGCCGTCGCCGGCCAAGTCGACCCACCCTTCCAGGAATCCGGGTGCTGACGCCACCACGTCGACGCTGGCGACGGACCCGGGGACGAGCGCCGTCGTGAACGTCACGCCGTCCTCATCGTCATGTCCGTCGTTGTCGTCGCCGAGCGCGGCGGGATCGGGCTGGCCGTCGGCGTCACCGTCTACGGAGGCCCCCAAGTAGAAACCGGGCAGAATCGCGTGGACCGCCCCGTTGTTCGCAGCGAGCGTCGGATATGGCGCATCAGGAGCGTCGCCCCAGTCGAAGAGCTCGCCGCCCACGACCACGCTGTAGTCCTCGACCTCACCGTCGCCGGCCGGTCCGCCGTACGGAAGCGCGCCCGTCGTGCTGAAGCGGAACCGCGCGAAGGTCTCGCCCGGCACCGCGTCGATGGGAACTGCGAAGTCGAGCGTGTTCGCCCCCGTGCTCACCAACTCGTTCACGAGAATCTGATCGCCGGGTTCGTCCCAGCCGCCGTCGCCGCCGAAATCGACCCAGGCGTCGATCTTCCCGGTCGCCGACGCCACGGCGTCGACGCTCGACGTATCTCCCGGGATCAGGAGCGCCGTGAACGTGATCCCGTCGTCGTCGTCGGTCCCGTCGTTGTCGTCGCCGAGCGCGTTGGGGTCGGGCTGTCCGTCGGGATCGGCGTCGATGAGGGCGCCCAGGGAGAGCCACGACACGATCACGTGGCTCGCCCCGCCGTTTGCGGCATAGGTCGGATAGGGAGGATCGGGGCAGTCGCCACCGTCGTACAGCCTCGGCTGAATCGTGACGATGTAGTCCTCGACCTCGCCGTCGTCGGCCGGTCCGCCGTACGGAAGCGCGCCCGCCGTGCTGAAGCGGAACCGCGCGAATGTCTGCCCGGAAACAGCAGACGGCGGCACGTTGAACTGGAGGTTGTTCGTCCCTGGCACCACCACGAGATCCGTGAACACCTGATCGCCCGCGTCCGCCCAGTTTCCGTCCGCTCCGAAGTCGACCCACGCATCGAGCTTCCCCGCGAGCGAGAAGTCGATGTCGAGCGTCGTTGGGAATCCCGGCGTCAGGGTGCTCGTGAACGCAACTCCGTCCTCGTCGTCGGACTCGTCGAGATCGTCGCCCTGCGCGCTCGCGTGCGGCTGCCCGTTTGCGTCGGGATCCACCAGAAGGCCCATGAACATGCCCGGCACCACGATGTGCCTCGCGCCGTTGCTCCCGGAGAGCGTCGGATACGGCGCGTCGGGCGCATCGCCCCAGTCGTACGATACGTCGCCGATCGACACGGCGTGGTCCTCGACCTCGCCGTCGTCGGCCGGTCCCTCGTACGACGAGATCCCCGCCGAGGTGAAGCGGAACCGCGCAAACGTCTGTCCGAGCGCCGCGTCGCCCGGTACGACGAACGACAGGGCGTTCAGACCGAGGGCGAGCGGCACACCCGCGAAGATGCGATCGTCGGGCTCCGCCCAGCCGCCGTCGCCGTCGAAGTCGAGCCATGCATCGAGGACGCCCGCCGCCGATGCGACGACGTCCACGTAGGCCGTGTCGGCGGGGGCGAGGGCCGTCGTGAAGGTGACGCCATCCTCATCGTCTCCCTCGTCGCTGTCGTCGCCGAGCGCGTTGGCCTGCGGCTGACCGTCAGGATCGCTGTCGACCGAGGCTCCCAGGAAGAAGCCCTCCAGGATCAGATGGCTCGCGCCGTTGCTGGCTCCCAGAGTCGGATACGTCGGATCTGGTGCATCGCCCCAGTCGATCGGGTCGCCGACGATCACGACCTTGTAATCCTCGACCTCGCCGTCGTCACCCGTGCCGGTGTACGGGAGCCCACCGTCCGTACTGAAACGGAACCGGGCGAACGTCTCCCCCGGCACCGCTCCAGCGGGGACACTGATGCCAACCACGTTCGTTCCTGTCGACAGGAGCTCACTCGCGAAGATCTGGTCACCCGCGTCGCCCCAGTCGCCGTCGCCGCCGAAGTCGATCCACGCGTCGAGGTAGCCGACCGTGGAGGCCACGACCTCAATGTCTGCGATCTCGCCCGGCACGAAGGTGTCGACGAAGACGATACCGTCCTCGTCGTCCCCGCCGTCCAAGTCGTCACCGAGCGCGTCCGGATCGGGCTGCCCGTCCGCGTCCGCGTCCACGCCGAGTCCCAGGTAGATCCCGGGCATGATGATGTGACTCGCTCCACCGCCGGCGCCGTAGGTGGGATACGGAGGATCGGGCGCGTCGCCGCCGTCGCGGAGCTGCGGCTGGATCGAGACGTTGTAATCTTCGACCTCACCATCGTCGGCCCCGCCGTCGTACGGCAGGCCGCCCGCGGTGCTGAACCGGAATCGTGCGAACGAAATCCCGGACGATGCGTCGAATGGAGACGTGAATTGGAGACCGTTGACCCCCGCCACGACCGGGACGCTGGTGAAAACCTGATCTCCGTGCTGCGCCCAGCTTCCGTCGCGGTCGAAGTCCACCCATGCATCGACGAACCCTCCGGTCGACGCGACAAGGTTGAGCGTCGTGGGCCATCCCGGCCTCAGCACGCTCGTGAACGTGACACCGTCCTCGTCGTCGGTTCCATCCAGGTCGTCACCGCGAGCGTTCGCGTCGGGTTGCCCGTCCGCATCCGCGTCGACACCGTCTCCCATGTACACGCCCGGTGCCATGGTGTGGTTCGCCCCGTTGCTGACGGCGAGCGTGGGATACGACGTATCGGGGGCATCGC
>JALGVU010000208.1 GCA_025774545.1 bacterium
TACGACATGCACAGCGATCGAGGGCTTCTGCTGCTGGTCGGACCCCGCGTGCGGCCGGGCTCGCGAGCCGACGACGGCGAGCTCATCGACGTGGCCCCGACGATCATCGCGGCGTCGTCGCTTCCAACACGTCGGGAGACCGACGGGGAAGTGCGCCGCGGTCTTCTGGGGAACTAGCGAGGGCCGCCCCGGCCCGTGTGCGACCCGTTGAACGCGTCGGCGGAGAGCGCCGAGGGGAGGAGCGAGAGACGTGCGAGCGAGAATCCTCATCTTCGTGGTGGTCGCGGCGATCGCGGCCGTCGTAGCGTGGCTCTCACTGAGGCCGGCGACGACGTCACGGGCGGCGACGGGCCGCGAGTTCTGATCGTCGCGGTCGACGGTCTCGACTGGGGACGTCTCGATCGTCTCATCGCCGAGGGCCGCGTGCCGACCATCGGCCGCCTCCGCGACGAGGGAGCCTCGGGGCTTCTCCGTTCCATCTATCCGTTCCGCTCGCCCAGCGTCTGGACGTCGATCGCCACGGGCAAGACGGAGGAGCAGCACGGTGTGCACGACTTCCTTGCTCCGGGCCGCGAGGACAGGGTCGTCGTGCCGACGAGCAGCAACATGCGACGCGTGAAGGCGTTCTGGCAGATTCTCTCAGAGAACGATCGCTCCGTCGGCGTGATCAGCTGGCTCGTGACGTGGCCGGCGGAGACTGTGAGCGGGTACATGGTGTCGTGGAACCTCCTCCGCCTGCTCACGCACGACGGGCGCAGCGACATCGACGACGACATGGTCCAGCGTCTGGCACAGGCCGTCTATCCGCCGAGCGTGCTCGAGGAGATCGGTGAGGTTGCGACCACGACGTTCCGCGGCCTCGCGTCGGCCGACCCGGCTTCGTCCGATCTGGGGAGCTGTCTCGGAACGGCCGCCTTCCTCGACGATCCCGAGGTCGAGTCGCTGATCACCGGGCTCGCGCGGAACTACGCCGGGGACGTCGCGACCCTCGACATGGTCAGACGTCTGTCCTCCGCGCACGAGGTCGACGTGACCGCGGTCTACTTCCGCGGCCTCGACCTCAACTGCCACACGTACTGGAGGTTCATGGAGCCCGAGTCGTATCAGGCGGGCGTCTCCCCTGAGGCGCTCGAGACGTTCGCTCCCGTCATCGAATGCTACTACGCCAAGATCGACTCGATCGTGGGCGAGGTTCTGAAGCTCTGGGACGATGATACGGTCGTGGTCCTCTGCTCGGATCACGGATTCGCTGGGCACCGCGGCTACGCCGGGTTCGAAGGCGACGTGGCGATGGGAACGGACATGCACCGCGAGGACGGCGTGATCATCTTCTCGGGGCCAGGAATCGCGGTCAACGGCCGCATCGACGGCGCGAGCGTTCTCGACGTGACGCCCACGCTGCTCGCACTGGTCGGGCTCCCGGTCGCCAGAGACATGGAGGGAAGGGTCCTCACGCAGGCCTTCGATCCCTCGCTCCTCGCGGAACGCCCCATCCGCCAGATCGACACGTACGAGACGGGCGACGGATGGACGGAGCAGGATCCGATTCCGTCGCCGGTCGACGAGGAGATCATAGAAACCCTGAGGTCGTTGGGCTACATCAAGTAGTCGGCGGTTCCACATTCACGATGGCGAAATCCAAGTCGAGATCCTCTCACGGTCAGGTCGCTCGCTCGAAACGGCGCGAGGTTGCGTCCAAGGGCGGCGGGTCGTCGCGTCCGCGGGGCGGCAAGGGGCGAGACCGCGCGCCCTCGAGCCGGCGGGCCGGCGGCCCCAAGGACGCAACATCCTCGGCCCGACGGAGCGATGCGCCCCGAATCGTGCTTCCCCCGACCGTGCGGCGGATCGTCGACGCGCCCTGGTTCTGGCCGGCCGCGATCTTCGTCTGCGCGTTCGTGCTCCGCGCGATCTACGTTGCGCAGGTTCGCTACACTCCGTTTTTCCAGACCCTCGGCCTCGACGCGAAGTTCTACGACCGTTGGGCGAGGGAGATCGCCCTCGGGACGGCGCGGGGCGAGGCGTACTTCATGACGCCGCTCTACCCGTACTTCCTCGCCGCGATCTACAGGCTCTTCGGTCGGGACCTTCTGCTCGTTCGGATGATCCAAGCCGGACTCGGCTCCCTCTCTGCGGTCCTCATCTTCTACATCGGAAGGGACGTTTTCCGACGAAGCGTCGGAGTTCTCTCCGGTCTCGTCGCGGCCACGTACGGCGCGCTCATCTTCTATGACGGTTCGATTCTGCTGACCCCCATCCTCGTGCTTCTGAACGTCCTGGCGCTCTACCTCCTCATTCGGGCCGACGCGGTCGACCGTCCGGCGGCTTACGCCCTTGCCGGTCTCGCACTCGGCCTCGCGGCCGTCGGGAGGGCGGCCGCCCTCCTCTTCCTGCCGGCCGCGCTCGTCTGGGTCTGGCTCGGCAGCCGCACCGTCTCCGCGGGAGTGCCGCGGGACCGAGGGAAGTCAGCGCGCGGCCGCGGACGGCGCTCCGTGTCCGGTGGTCGGGCCGCGGCGCTCGTGCTCACAGGCGTGCTGATCGTGCTCACACCCGTCGCGGTCAGGAACTACGTCGTCTCGCGCGACTTCGTCCTCGTCACGTCGAACGGCGGGCTCAACTTCTACGTCGGGAACAGCGAGAAGGCGACGGGTGGCTACGTGCGGCCGGAGGGGCTCGACATCATCACGGATCCGGACGGCGAGGACATCGCGGAGCGAGCTCTCGGGAGGGATCTCCGGCCTTCCGAGGTGTCATCGTACTGGTACTCACGCGCACGGGGCTTCATTGCTCGGAACCCCGGGACGTGGCTCAAGCTCCTCGTGAGGAAGCTCTCGTTCTCCATGAGCTCCTACGAGCTACCGCAGCTCGAGAACTACTACTTCCAGAGTCGGTACTCGAAGCTCCTCGCCCTGCCGCTCCCGGGCTTCGCGATCGTGGCGCCGCTCGGACTCGTCGGTCTCGGGCTCTCGCTACGCCGCCGCCGGTCGCGGCTCCTGTCGGCGTTCTTCGTACTCTACATCGTCTCGATCGTCGCGTTCTTCGTCCTCGCGCGGTACCGGATGCCGGCGGTTCCGGCGCTCATCGTGGGTGCTTCGTACGTGGTTCTCGAGTTCCTCCGGTGGGCGCGCGCGCGCGAGTGGCGGCGGTTCGCGTGGCCGGGTGTCGCGCTCGTCGCGCTGGTCTTCCTCGTCAACGCGAATCTCTACGGCGTCGATCGGGGCAAGGGCTTCGCGCAGTCTCACTACCGCCTCGGGATCATCTACGGAGATCGCGGGATGACCGACCGTGCCATCGCGGAGTATCGGAGATCGATCGAGATCGATCCGAACTACCCGAAGAGCCACCTCAATCTCGGAGCGCTCCTCTTCGACGCGGGCCAGGAGGAGGAAGCGATCGAGGGTTTCCACACCGCGATCCGTCTCGATCCTGCGTACACGGCCGCGCGCCTCAATCTGGCTCTGGCCTACGATCAGGGAGGCGCCTACGACGCTTCGGTCGCGGAGCTCGACAGCGTGCTTGCGTACGATCCGCACAACGCCATGGCCCTCAAGCAGCAGGCGATCACTCTCTTCCGGATGGGGCGGACCGCTGACGCGGTCGCGGGGTTCGAGGAGGCGGCTCGCTGGGACGTCGACGGACGGGAACGTGCTGAGATCGAGTTCTACCAGGCGCTCATGGAGCGGCCGACACGCGCGGCGCTGCCTCAGGCGGCGGTCGCTGAGATGGCGCTTGCCGACTCCCTGATGCGCACCGGACGCACGGTCGAGTCGATCGACGCGTTCGGCCGGGCCGCGAGCCTGGCACCGGCGTCGGGCGAGCCGATCCGGAGGCTGGCGCTCCTCAAGCGCGAGATGGGGCTTCATCAGGAGGCGGTCGATCTCATGGAGAGGGCGCTCAAGCTCGATCCCGCCCTGGTGGATGGACACTTCACGATGGGCGTGTTCCTGAACGAGCTTCAGCGACACGACGAGGCCATCCGCTCCTATGGGGCGCAACTCAGGATCACCCCCGATCACCTCTCCAGTCATCTGAACCTGGCGCTCACGCTGCAGTTCCACGCGGGAAACCCGAACCTGGCCGCGTATCACTACCGGCGGTACCTCGCGCTTGGCGGTGAGCGGGTGGGCGTGGGTGACGATCTCCTCCGAACGCTCGCGGACGCCCCCGAGTCTCCCTAGGACACGCGCGGTGGGAAGCGCCCAGGTCCTCCTTGAGACACGCGTGAAGGCGGGCGTGGCTGCGGGGGGTGGGAGAGACCTGCGAGCCCCGGGAACCTCACACGGGCTCCGCGCCGTGGAGACGTCGCTCACCCGAGCCGATTCTCTCCAGGACTCTTTCGATTGACAGACGGACCCTCTGCTGTTATAATGTCTATCGAGTCGGGAAATAGCGAGAGTGCTCACGCGCTGTCGACCCACCTAGCCTGTGCAGATCAAGGAGATCCTGCGGACGGGTTGTTGTGCCTTGTTCGCGGGACGGTCCTCGGGCACTCGAGGGCATCAGAGAACTGACTGAATACTTGGGATTGCGCAGGATTCTCAAGACGCTACTCACTCGGAACAATCACCTCGGCCGCTGCGCCTGGGGGTGGTCGCCTGTACGCGCGATGTGCGCGGCCGGTGGGTGAGAGCATAGGTTGCGAAGATGAGCCGGATCACCTTCAGTTCATGGGGGGACTGAGCGAATGAAGAAACTTCCTTTGGTTATGTTGGCGCTCGCCGCTGTTCTGATGTGCGTCGTCGGGGCCTCCGCGAAGGGGGCGGACGACACGGACTTCGAGAGCCGCGTGCCGATGCCGACTGGCCCTGCTCCTTCAGCACAGGATCACAGGGGCGTCAGGCTGGACACCTTCTGGATCTTCGATGCTGATTTCGAGGTACTGGAGGGGGACAACCTTGGATGGCAGTCGTTCGACCGGAGTGGAACGCTGGCTTCGGAGAATTTCTGGCACCA
>JALGVU010000209.1 GCA_025774545.1 bacterium
GTGTCGGGTGGATTCAGGAAGGAGACGTGGCCCGTGAACTCCGACACCGCGCCGTAGACGAGCGGGACGTGTTCGGCCATGCACGCGCGGCTCACCACGACGCGGGTCTCGAGGTTGTCGAGTCCGTCGATGACGACGGTCGAGCCAGCGATCAAACCCACCGCGTTCGAGCGGTCGATCTCGATCGGAAGCGACGCGATCTCGACGAGCGGATTGAGCGCGCGCAGGCGCTCGGCCGCGAGTTCGACCTTGAGCCGGCCGATGTCTTGCATTCCATAGAGGAACTGCCGATTCAGATTGGAGCGCTCGACCTGGTCGCTGTCGCAGATCGTGATCTTCCCGACGCCCGCGCAGGTCAGGTAGACAACGGCCGCGCAGCCGAGTCCGCCGATTCCCGCAACGAACACGTGCGCCGCCTTGAGACGCTCCTGTCCCTCGACGCCCCAGCCGGACACGCTGAGCTGCCGGGAGTAGAGGTCGAGTTCGTGTTTCGAGAGTGGCACTGGGGCTTCCCTGATTCGAGACAGTCGAGCGGCTCACCGCGAACGATTACGCGCTAGCCTCCTGACACGGGGGGCTGGAGCGTGACGACCTCCTCCTCGTGGGGCCGGTAGTCGAGCCTCCGGAACTTCCCCTCCGCGAACGCGAACGCGACGAACCCCTCATCGATCCCAAGCACACCGAGGATCTCCCGGATCGTCTGACCCGACTCAACCTCGACGCGCCGCGTGTAGTGGTCGACGTCCGGCTGGAGCTTGTCGCGGAGCTTGCCGCCGGAACGAAGGTAGAGGACCATTGCCATCCCGTTCGTGTGAGTGCCGCAGGTCGCGGCCTACATCGCCTTCGGCTTGAGCTTCTGGCCGCGCACCTTCGGGATGCCGCCCGGAAGCGGCTTCCCGAGGAGTCCTATCTTCTCGAGATCGTCAGCCGCGAAGCCGATTCCGAGGACATCGAGCACCTCGCGCGTCGGGTTCCCGTCCCTGTCCCAGCCGCGCGCTGCGTAGTATTCGTCGAGCATCGCCTCGAAGTTCTCGGCGCCGACCGTGTGGCCCTCGGCGGGGCCGTCCGGCACGGGCTCGGAGAGATGGCGCGCCGGCGCGACGTCGTGCTTGCGCCCCGGCCCGCCGTTCCGCTCGAGGTAGTGCGCGCGGTTCAAGTTCCAGATCTTCTCGGAGACCAGGAAGCACTCGTCGAGCGTCACGTCCCACCCTGTCAGGTGCCTGATCGTCTCGACGTGCTCCTCGGGCGTGACGTCGAGCTCGCCCCAGAACAGCCGGCAGCAGCTCCACGTGTCGAAGAGCGGCCTGATGTGCTGAAGGTAGACGACGACGGGCGCCTTCCCCTTGTAGTTCTCCCGCCCGAGCTCGATGTCAGTCGTGATCGTCCAGCTCCTGTTGTGGTGCGCGCCGATGTCGGACGTGCAGTAGGAGAGAAGCTGCGCGGGGTACCATCGCGTGTCGTATCCCGAGAACTCCATCCCCTTCGCCTGCGACGCGAACGCGATCGTGTCCTGCCCGAGTGACTCTGCCGCGCCCTTCGTGCCCCTGGCGAAGACGTCGCCGATCCCGCGGCGCGCCGCGATCATGCGGAGGAAGTGCTCGAAGTCGTCGATGTTGCCCCAGCGAAGCTCGTTGCCCTCGAGGTCGTCCTTCGTGATGATGCCGCGCTGGTAGCACTCCATCGCGAAGGCGATCGTGCTGCCGCCGCTCATCGTGTCCATGCCCAGGTTGTCGAGGAGGTAGTTCGCGTAGGCGACGTGGTGGATGTTGGTGAAGGCGCAGCTTCCGCCGACCAAGGCGATCGTCTCGTACTCGGGGCCCTCGACGTAGGTGTCGGGCTTCCCGGGGATCCTCGCGCGCGAGTACTTCCCGCAGTTCATCCAGCAGCCGAAACAGGCCTTGTGCGTGACGAGGCACTCCTCGACGAGCCGCTCGCCGTCGATCTTCTTCCAGTCCTCGTGATACGTCTTCTGGAAGTTCTTCGTCGGGAAGCAGCCGCGCTCGTTCGACCACCCCACGAAGAAGGCCGTGCCGTACTTCTGCCACGGAGCCATGTTCGGGTGCGTCTTCGTGCGCTCGATGATGTCGCAGGTGAGCTTCGTCATTGCGTCGAGGTCGTGCGCGGGGAGCGACTTCGTGCCGCGCACGGCGATCGCCTTGATGCGCTTCGAGCCCATCACCGCGCCGACGCCGCACCGCCCGGCCTGCCGCCCGAAGTCGTGCGTGATGCAGGAGAAGACGATCCCGTTCTCGCCGGCGGGTCCGATCGTCGCGATCTGGAAGTCCTCGCCGAGGTCGTCCTTCATCCGCTTCTCGAGGTCGATCGAGCCCATGCCCCAGTACTTGTCGGCGGAGCGGAGCTCGACCGTGTCGTTGTCGATGTAGAGGTACTGCGCCTCTGGGGCGATCTTCTCGAGGACGATGAGATCGTAGCCCGCGTACTTGAGCTCGGGGCCCAAATGTCCGCCCATGCTCGAGTCGGCGTGGCCGTTCGTCGCGGGGGAGATGCACCCGAAACCGATCTTCGAACCGACGGGGGAGAACGACCCGGTCATGACGCCCGGCGCCACGATGAAAATGTTGTCGGGGCCGAGCGGATCGGCGTCGCGGGGGACCTCGTCGTAGAGGAGCTTCGACACGAAGCCGCGCGCGCCCATCCACTCGCGGGCGAACGCGGGATCGGTGGGAGTCCGCTTGATCTCGCCCGTCGCGAGGTTGATGCGAAGCGTCGTTCCTCCGAATCCGTCCATGGTGGCTTCAGTCCTTTCCGTTCTCATCGAGGCTCGCGCGGTCGTACGTCCGCTCCGGCGGCGCGTCGGATGGCTCGATCCCACGCGGGTGGGCGCGGGGGCCGGGATTCACTCGACGACGGTCAGCGCGCTGGTGTTGCAGACCTCGGTGCACTTCAGGCAGAGGTCGCACTTGATCGGCGTCGGGGCGTCGGGGTGCGTGAACATGACTCCGATCGGGCACGCGTCGACGCAGATCTCGCAGTTCGTGCACTCGTCCTCATCGATGACGTAGGCGTCGCCCTCGAGATGAATGGCGTCGACCGGGCATGCCTGCGCGCAGGCTCCGCACTGGACGCAGAGCCTCGGCTCGAACGTGCCCGGCTCGGGGAAGTGCGCGTCGATCGTGATCGCCGCCATCTTCGGATTGATCTCGTGCTTGTGGGTGATCGTACAGATCTGCAGGCAGAGCTTGCAGCCCGTGCAGTTCTCCTTGGTGACCTTGATCTTCATCGATCCTCCGTCGTCAATCGATGCCCGGGTCCCGCGCGGGCGTGTCGTCCTTGGGGCGCGCGATCCGGCAGCGGATCTCGATCGTCTCGTCCGCGCCGCCCTCCCGCAGGACGGAGCTCATGCCGCGGAGCGTGGACGCCATCACGTCCTGGACGAAGGCGTTCAGGGGGAGCTCTCGTCCATCGACGAGGAGCCTCGCAATCCAGGTCTGGTCGTCAGGTGTAGCGACGAGCTCCTCGATGAGGTCGCAGATCTCCGCGACGTGATTCGGTTTGAAGACGCGGCCCTTGAAACCCTCGGGCGGGTGGCCCACGATCGCGACGACGCCCTTCAAGGAACCGATGTCGAGGCCGCCGCCCGTGAGGGCGATCTTCCTGCCGGGGACGTCCTTGAACCCCTCCGCGAGGATGATCTCGCCGGGAAGCGCCTCGCGGAACGAGACCTCATCGAGGCTCTCCTCGCCGGCGGCGCGAAAGACGGTCGTCGTGGACGCGCCCGCGAGAATCGCCGTCGTCGCCCCCGCCGCTGCGAGGCGCGCGGTGTCGGTGTCCGTGTCGTCGACCGTGGGTTCCTCGTGCGTGTGCTTGATGTAGCAGACGGTCCGGCTCCGCTTCACGAGCTCACGCGTCACCGCCTCGAGGAGCGAGGTCTTCCCCGTGTCCTTCGTGCCGACGATCTGGATCCAGGAGCTGGCCATGGAACCCCCGGGCCGCGCGCCGTCCGTCAGAACGGCCGCACGGCCGAACTAGTATCGGAGCGCGAGCGCGACGACGACCCCGGCGACGCCCGAAGAGACGGCGGTGATCCGGTACGTTAGCCACTGCCCCGTGTCCCAAAGCACCGACGCCGCGCGGAGCCGCTCGGCGGCCCGGACCCCCGCGTAGGCGGCGGGCACCGCGAGCGCGGCCGCGATCGGGCCCTGCACGAACTGGTAGTCGATCATCTTCCCCGCCATCGACCAGTACGGGTTCAGGAGGACGTAGCGGGCGAAGTAGCCGAAGAGCACGAACGACACGAACGCGACGATCGGGGCGCGGACGAGCGCGGTGCGGAGACTCGGGGTCCCAGACGCCGCCTGCGTGCCGTCGGCTCGCCGGGCGCGCAGGATCGTCATGCCGACATCGAAGATCGCGCCGACCATGAGGACCGCGGCGATCTTGCAGCCCCAGACCGGGTGCTGGACGAACTTGAACGCCGACGCGAGCGCGCCGAGCGCGAGGGAGCTGCCCGGGACGTCCCAGAGCCGGCGCGTGAGCACGAGGAAGAAGATCCCTGCAGCCGTCAGGAACGGAGCCCGCGGGACGTCGTTCAGGAAGGCGATCTCGCCGATGCCGAGCTCCGAGAGTCCCCACAGGGAGCCGAAGAGCAGAACGCTCGCGATGATGAGGTGCTTGGGTTTCATGGAGGTCCCCCGCCGCGCAATCCCCGCGCGTGCCGTCGTAGTGATCCGGTCTGATGATGGTGTCCCGGGCCCGGGAACGAGGCTCCCGG
>JALGVU010000210.1 GCA_025774545.1 bacterium
GGCCACACCTGCGCGCTCGTGGGAGAGGCGGAACGCGTCGGTCGTGATCGCGTACCACGGCGGAACGTCCTGGCCGGCCTCCCGGAGCCGCGCCAGGTTCGAGGCCTTCCCTCCGAGAACCGGGGCAAGGTCCGGCGTGGCCTCCGCCCCCGAGCAGACGAGCGTCCGGCGCTCTACCATGGTTCCCCCCAGGACGCGCCGTAGCGCAGTGCGATTGCCACCGTGAGTGCAAGATCGAGGACGAGGAGCAGAAGGACGGACACGGTCTGCATCCGCTTCGCCGTGCTGGGCGTCGACGAGCGGAGGTAACGGAAGACGCCGAGCGCGCACACGACGAGCGCGATCGCGAGGACCGCGAAGAACCACGCGTCGAGTCCGAGATGGCGTCCCAGAAGGGCGAGGAGTCCGATGTCGAGCACGCGGAGCGCGAGGACGACGTACGCCGCGGCGCTGGGCCCGAGGATCTTCGTGTAGGAGTCGACGCCGTCGATCTCGTCCTCGGGCGCGCGCATCTTGCGCGAGATCTCGAAGCGCCGTCCAGAAGTGTCTGCCCGTGGCGAAGCTGAAGACGACCGCGGCCAGAAGCGGCATGACGAGCATGTGGCTCACGGCGTAGACGATGAAGTGCCGTTTGAGCCAGTCCCGCACGAAGAACTCGCGGAACATCAGGAGCGAGAAGACGAAAGCCGCGAGGAGCGAGACAAGCGCGGCCGGGCCCCGGAGCGCCGCGAAGATGAACTCGAGCGCGATACCGACGCCTCCGAGAACCCTCAGGTCCCTGAGCGTCACGAGGCCCCGCTGGAGGACCCGTTCACCGTGGTGCGCGTCGTCCTCGGTGTAGTCCTTGTGCTCGTCGAAGACCCTGAGGTGGAAGAAGAAGAGGAAGATCGTGAGAGCGCCCAAGAGTGCCCAGCCGTCGAACCTCACGCCGCCGTCTGGGCGCGTCACAACGTTCGCGACCGCGTGGTTCGAGACGTAGTAGGCGATCACGATGAGTCCGTGTCCGAGTGGCGGGAACCGCTCGTTCAGGTACGCGGCGAGCCGCACGAGGAACGGGGACTCGGCGCTCGGGGACGCGTTTCGCATCACGTGGCTCGCGGCGTCTGGCATCACGTGCCTCCTCTGCTGCCCGCGCGCAGCTCTTCGAGGCGCCTGCGCAGCTCGGGGTAGTCTATCTTCGCCCTGTGGCGCGGATCGAGCGGGAGCGGCTCGTCCGCGATGATGATCTCGTCGACCGTCTGTCCCGCCTCGGCGAGCCGCCTTCCGACTCGCGCCCTGAGCTCGGGCGAATCGTCGGCTTCGAGCACCAGCGCGACCCGCTCCCCGAGCGTCTCGTCGGGCAGTCCGACCGCCGCGGCGCGCCGGACGTCCGGATCGTCGGCGAGCGCCGCCTGCTCGATGAGCTGCGGGTGGACCGCCTCGCCGTCGCGGTGGATCGTTGAGTGCACGCGGCCGACGAGCCAGAAGCGGCCGACCCCGTCGAAGTAGCCCGTGTCGCCCATGCGGTGCCAGACGGTGCCGTCAATCTCCGTGATCTTGGTCTCCGCGGTGGCCGTGGGGTTTCTGTAGTAGTCCCGGCAGACGTGGTCGCCCGTGACCAGAAGCTCGCCGATCTCGCCCTGGGGCACGTCCCACGGAGACCAGTCGCCGTCGACGAGCGCGACCGGCCCGTCGTGGACGCGGATCAGTCGCGTGCGGATCTGTTCGATCGGGCGCCCCGCGCAGAGCCCCGGGCTCCACCGGCGGACCTCGCTCACGAACTCCAGCCGCGACGTGTCCACGTGCGCCACGGGCTCCGCCTCGGTCGAGCCGTACGCCACGACGATCTCGGCGGCAGGCACCGCGCGCTGCCATCGCGCGAGCTGCGCGTCGAAGACCGGCGCGCCGCCGCTCAGCACGCGTCGAAGCGTCGGCCGGCACTCCGGATGCGTCTCGATGTGGGAGAGGATCTCGTCGATCATGGGCGGCGAGCCCGCACAGGTCGTGGCACCGTGGCGATCCATGAGCGCGACGGCCGCCGCGGCGTCGAGGCGTGCCTCGCCGCGGAAGTCGATCGCGGGCACGACGGACATGATCCCGCTCGCGAGGTTGCTCAACACGATCACCGGGAACATCTGCGCGTCGACGTCGTCGTCGCGCACGGGGAAGGTCGCGCTCAGGGCCAGCTGCTGGCCGGCCAGGATGTCGTGCGTTCGGTTGGCCGCCTTCGGAACGCCGCTCGACCCGCTCGTGAAGCTGATGAGCGCCGGATCGCGTTCCGCCACGGGTGCGATGCGTCCGTCGCCCACGGCCGACTCGATCTCCGCGAGCGAGAGGCGGGCAGGGAGTCGCCAGAGTCGCCTACCCGTCGTGATGGAGAGCGGGATTCTGCGGAGCCGCGGGTGCTTGAAGCGCAGGAGCTGGCTCTTCGGGCTCCCTATGTAGGCAACGGGCGACACGTGGTCCGCGGTCGACGCGATGTGCTCCCGGCCGAGCCACGGACTCACGAAGACGACGACGGCGCCCATCTTGAGAACGCCGAGCAGAGTCGCGTAGAGGTCGACCGACACGGGGATCATCAGGATGGCGCGATCCCCCGGGGCGAGCCCGCTCCGGACCAGGCCGGTCGAGATCCGGTCCCCCCGGTCCCAGAGCTCCGCGAAGGTCGCCTGCTCGACGCGCCCGCCGCCACGGTCGATGGCGAGCGCCGCGCGGTCGGGGACGCGTTCGACGGCGTCCAGGAATCGTGTGACGACGTTGTGTCGGACGCTGGGGTCCATGGCCCGCCCGTGGGAGTCGATGGGGGATCCCGCGCTCGCGACGGATCACCCGGCGTTCTGGCAGAGGACGTACCGGCGGAGCACGATCGCGAGCGACTCGGCCAGAACCCCCGAGGGGTTCCCTTCCTTGATGAGGCACAGGTTGACGACGCGGTACCCCTTCGCTATCGTCTCCCGGCAGGCGCGGTACGTCAGTGCCGCGAAGAGCCCCTGGCGTCGGTGCGCCGGATCGACGGCCGCCGATTTGATGTTGACAGCGTCAGCCCTTCCCTTGTTGAGTTGGAACCTCAAGAGCGCGGCCGCGTTCCTGCGGCCCCGCATCGCGGCCACCGCGCGCTGCCGGTCGGGGAGGGCGAACAGAAAGGCCGCGTCGCTTCCGTCCGGTGCCCGCGCGAAGAGGACCAGGTCCGGGTCGATGAGCGCCCGTGCCCCGCCGTACAACTCGAGGAACTCCGGAAGCGTGATCTCGGAGTAGAGGAAGTTCCCCGCGAAGCCCCGACGCGAGAGCTCGTAGATTGCCTCGAGTTCCTGGGTGAATCGGCGCCGGTCGAGCGAGCGTATCGTGTAGCCGTTCGCAAGGGCGCGATCGTGCCTCTCCTGCTGGCTCGTCATGAGAGCGTGGACGTCCTCGACCCGCTGGGAGTAGTATGTCTCGAGCGGCTCGAACCCTGCGGATTCCCAGAGCCCCGCGTAGTACGGCGGGTTGTAGGGCTCCATCAGGAACGGCGGGTGATCGAAGGGGCCGATGCTGAGCCGGTAGCTGTGCCAGGTGTCGCCGTCGATCGGACCGATGACGTGCCCCGCGCCCTCGTCTCTGAGCCACGCGACGCCGGCCGTGAGGAGCGCCTGCACCGCGAACGGCCGATCGAGCGCCGCGAAGAACCCGAGCATTCCGTAGGGTCGCTCCGCATCGTCGCGGAGTGCGGGCGAACGTCTGGCCACGACGCGCGCGACCGGCCGGCCGTCCTCGGTCGCGAAAAGGACGCGCTGGGCCCCCGCGAACGTCTCGCGCCGGAGGCTCTTCACCACGGCGTCTCGGAAAGGGGCGGAGTAGTCGGGGTCTCCGTGGAACACCTCGGAAGGAAGCGAGAGGAACCCCTCGAGGGCGCGCTCGTTGGAAGTGATGTCCAGGACCGTGATCATCGTGCTCCGGCCGCCGCGCGACCTCTCCCTGGAGGTTGTGATTCGCAGTCATCCGATGTACGATGACATTGTAGCGCCGCGGCCGGGCATCGCCTAGAGGATTTCGGGCGCAGTGGGGGTGGCGGAGCGACACGTCGGGGGCGGTGCGGTGCGGGCTTCAGATGAGGGCCACTCCATCCTTGACAACGCAGTGCGCGATCGATATGATTGAACAACAGTCAAGCGGGCGACGTTCCTTCTCCCGCCTGTCGTGGAACGGGTCCCCCGAGTCACTGGGCACCGGAGGGAGGCGATCATGGTCGAGGTCAGAGGGAAGTTCGTCATGCTGGCGGCCGAGATGATGGGATCCCACGAGAAGGAACGGGACAAGGCGGACGACCGGCTCTTCCGGGCGACGGGTAGGCATTGGGGCGAACTCGATCCCGAGGCCTGGTACGACATCAGGCACGCGAACAGCTTCATCAGAGCCTACGCCGAGGCGTCTCCCAAGGGCGAGACGGTGGTCGTCGCGATCGGGGAGCAGATGTACCCCACGATCGCGAGAACGACCGGTCTCCCCGAGCGGCTGAAGACGCCCATGGACTACCTGCGGTACGAGACCGAGGGGTATCTGACGAACGTCAGAGGTCGGGGCGTGACGCCGAAGCGGATCGTGAAGATGGAAGACGGGCATGCCATCATCGAGGCGAAGATCAGGGCGTGGGACTGCAGGATTCAGGAGGGTGTCTACCTAGGCATCCTGGGACTGGCCGGCGTCTCCGGCGGCGTGGTGGAGCACAAGAAGTGCGTGAGGCGAGGCGATCCGGTCTGCGAGTTCCACATCAAGTGGCAGCCGGCCACCTAGCTCGTTCGGAGGGCGAACCCTCGGAACGCCGGCCGTTCCGCCTCATCGAAACATCGCCTTGTGGTCGCACGTGATCCCACCGCCCGGTCCGAGCGCCGAGTTGCCGACGATCGTGCACCCGCTGAGCGAAGGCGAGCCGCCTCCGCGGAACCTGATCCCTCCACCCCGATCGGTGGCGGCGCTGTTCGCGATCGTCACGTTCGAGAGCGTCGCGTCCGAGGAGTGACACTCGACGCTCCCGTCGCGTCCGCCCTCCTGGCTCTGTCGTCGCGCGACCCTCGTCCGTGGAGGGAAGGCGACCAGAAGGGAGCCCGGCCTCTCGAGACCGGGCTCCTGTCCTCCTTGGAGTTTTGGTGTCCTTGACGGGCGTGGGCGCCTCGATCGGAATCTGCCAGACCTCGAGGCAAGGTGCGGGCGGCTCCTCCTCCGCGTTCGTCGTGCATCGGACCAGGAGATTCCGCCCGGCGGGGACGTGGCCGATATCGATGTGGTGGCTATCGCCGGTCGCCACCACGAAACTCGGGTATTCCACCCAGTCGATCGACGGGTGATCGAAGAGACCGTCGGTGAGCCGCTCGAGGACGAAGAGACTCTCCGTCACCGCGTAGTAGACGTCGTCCACGAAGATCGGGCCGGGCTCACCGATCAAGGGGTCCCAGCTGTTGTAGATTTCGAGACCCACATCGAGGCTGTCTCCCGCGGCCGATTCAGTGTTCAGCCCTGCGCCGACGACTGGGGCGGCCGGCCCCGCGGGGAAGGGGCCTCTCGTCCAGTGCACGTCGAGCACCTTGACCTTCTTCCCCCTGAAGTTGAAACACGCCCACGTCTCCTCGCCGGGCTCGACCGTGCCCTCTTCCCATCTGATCTTCGTGTTGGCGCCATCAGGCTCAGTCTGCGCATGGGCGAACTTGTCATTAATCGCCCGCGGGACAGTCACGTCCCCCTTAAGGAACTTCTCGAGATTGTCCATGGCGACGCCCAACGTGTTCTCGTACCGCTGGTTCATGTCCCACGCCGTCGAAGGCGCGGCCAGCGCTACGAGCACGCCCAGCGCTACCGCGGCCGTGACCGCCAGCCTTAGCTTCACTCCCATGGTTCTGTCTCCTTCCCCGTTCACTCGGGAACGCGGGGCCTCGGTTCACCCTCACGCTCCCGGACTGCTGTGCTGTCTCCAGGCCTACTGTCTGAGTCCAACTGTCATGAGGCCTCCTTGCTCCTGGCGGACGGCAACCCCGGGGCGAGCAGCGACGGGGACACGCGCACGGCCGCGAATATCGTTTCACTCGCTCGCCCTGTCGGGCTGCCACGTCAGTGCGTGCACGTTGGAAGCGACCATCTGTGCCGAATGGGAGTTGATTGCACACAGAATACCACGCTAGTCGAGCGATCGTCAATCGGAAACACTGTCTGGGCCGCGTGTGGCTGTCGCCTCTGGCTGCGAAGCCGGAATGCCCCCTCCCACGACGGGCGGCCCACATGGAGGGGAAGATCGTGTCGAGTCTCAAGGAGGCCCACAGACACGGGGTCCTCGATGACGTCGTCCAGGGAGACCTGCCACACGAGGAGGCTCCTCGGATCCTGAGGATCGGCCATCGGCACCCGAAGCCGCCGCTCAGGCGGTACCATCGGGGCGGCACCGCCGGCTTGTCCCACAGGCGCCGCGGCCAGCCTGCGCACGGGGCGCTCGGTCCCGAGCTGCGCGCTCGCACCGGGGTTCGCGGCGACTCGTGGGGTGCCCCCGACGGTCTCGACACGAAGATTGCCCCGTGCTACGGTTCGATGGTGCTCCGGAGTTCGCGGGGGCGCCGTCCAGTCTCGACGCAGCTCACGCATCTCGTTCGTCACGGCTCAGCCGAGGAGACAGCAATGCTCGAGCGCGTCGCGATTCGCACAGCGGCTCTCGTCACGGTGCTCGTGTCTCTCGTGACGCTCCTCGCTCTTCCCACGGCGATCCTCATCACGCTGCTCGCCCTTCCGACGACGGCCTCCGCCGACGCGATCGTCGCAGACCACGCCGCGGCGGGGGCGTTCGACGACATCCCGGAATCGGTCGTAGACACCGCGAGGGAATCCTACCGGATCTTCTACGGCCACACGTCTCACGGGAGCCAGGTGGTGACCGGCACGGAGATGCTCTTCGATGAGGATCCGCTCTACGCCTACAACGACGGTCCCGGCACCCTCACTCTGACGGAGTACGGGGACGATCTCGGCCACAACGGAGACACGTCGTGGGTCCCGATCACGCGCGCGTACCTCGAGGATCCGGCGTACGACATCAACGTCGTCGTGTGGTCCTGGTGCGGCGGGTGCTCGGACAACACCGAGGAGGGCATCGACGTCTACCTGAGCGCGATGAGCGGTCT
>JALGVU010000211.1 GCA_025774545.1 bacterium
TCATGAGCCACGAGTGCTGGCCGTCGACCATCGTGCTCGTGAAGGGATCGAGCGCGGCCATCACCCACGAGCCGACCGGCCGGTCGTCGCACAGGAAGCCCCGCCCGGTGACGAAGTCGACCCCGTACTGGCCGCGCTCGAAGGTCACGCCGGTCTGGCCGCTCGGCTCCCGATCATCACGAACCCACCCCATGTTGCCGGACTCGCAGTCGTCGACCCAGAAGGCCCCGGTAGGCCCCGACCACGTGATGTTGTCGAGCTGCCACGCGCCGTCCCGGAACGAATGGGGCGGCACGTCGTACATGTCCTGGGAGGAGATCATCTCGCCCGATTCGAAGCGGAACCGGAGATCGATGGGCATGCCGGCGTAGGCGTGGAGATCGACCGAAACGTGACCGTGTTCTTCGTCGTCCCAGTCCACGGGAGTCCCTGGCTGTTCGGCGAAACCCGGATTGGTCACCACGTGAACGGTTCTCCACGTCTCGCCGCCGTCGGTGGAGACTTCGGTGTAGCCGAGGTCGTACGCATGCTCCATGGCGAAGCGCTGATCGTACTCGAGGAAGAGCTGGTCGCCCGGGTCCGTGTTCTCGGTGATCTCCGGGAAGCTCCTCTCGAGGATCTGGAGCCAGTTGTTGCCGTAGCCCCGGGGCTGAAGCCAGCAGGCGTGGCTCGCCCCGCACCACCATGTGCTGTCTCCGAGGTGCGCGAATCCGTTGATCCGGATCGTGTCGTGGTGCCAGTAGTTCTCCTGGCCGAGCGTCCCGCTCATATCGAACGCCGTCCATCCGGCGTTGTCGCCGGTCAAGGTCGAGAAGTCGGCATCGAAGATCCAGAGGGTCTCCGATCTGGCGCCCCTCTGGCCGCTCGCCGCACTCGGCCAAGCGCCCGGCGGGGGCATGGGGCTCGCAGGGCGCGATTCGGCCCGCCCTCCGGAGGCCACGTCCGCGAAGAGCGCGAGGATCACTCCGACGACGAGCGCGAGCTGGGCTCCCTTCACCACGAGCGTTCCCTCCGAGGCTTCGGTCCCGAGGTGGAGGACCGCGGGACCTTCCGCAGGGGCAGCGAGTGTCCCTCATTATACCCTATGAAACGGCCGCCAATCAAGAGGGAACTCGGCGCGTTTCACCGCTCAGTGATGTCGCATCACGCCGTTCGACCGGAATCCCCTGGCTCCGGCTCGGTTGCGTCCCGTACAATGGAAGCAAGTGTAACTGAGATTCAGTCGTCTCGGGGCGTTGGCGTGTGTCTTGTGCCGGCGCACACGTCCGATGAAGCCGCCTCGGCTCATCCGCGGGGGTCGCCGTTCATGATCGGCGAGACCGTCTCCCACTACCGAATCCTCGAGAAGCTCGGCCAGGGCGGCATGGGCGTCGTCTACAAGGCCGAGGACACGAAGCTCAGACGCACCGTCGCCCTCAAGTTCCTCTCCGCACATGCGGTCGGGAGCGACCGGAAGAAGGAGCGCTTCATCCACGAGGCGCAGGCCGCGGCCGCACTCGACCACCCCAGCATCTGTACCGTCCACGAGATCGATGAGGACGACGGCCGCACGTTCATCGCGATGGCCTTCATCGAGGGGCACAGCCTCGAGGATGCGATCGCGCTCGGTCCGCTCAAGCTGACCGAGACGACCACCGTCGCGATCCAGGTGGCTGAGGGCCTCGCGGCCGCGCACGAGAAGGACATCGTCCACCGCGACATCAAACCCGGGAACGTGATGATCACGCGTCGCGGGCGCGCGAAGATCACGGACTTCGGCCTGGCCAGGTTCGCCGATCACACGAGACTCACGAGCGAGGGCATGACCGCCGGAACCGTCGCCTACATGTCCCCCGAGCAGGCGCGCGGCGAGGAGATCGATCACCGGACAGACGTCTGGGCGCTGGGAGCGCTCGTCTACGAGATGGTGACGGGGAGGCAGCCCTTCGAGGGCGGCACCGATCAGGCGGTGATCTACTCGATCCTGAGCGAGGAACCGATGCCGATGACGGCGCTCAGGAGTCGCGTACCGATGGCGCTCGAGCGGATCGCCGCGAAGGCGATGGCGAAGCAGCCGGAGGAGCGCTATCAGACGATGGCCGACATGCTGGTCGACCTGAGGGCGGCTGCGCGGCTCGTCGAGTCGGACGACAACTCGGTGTACTCCACGCCTGGCGTCCCGGAGCGGCGGGCGCCCTTCAGAGCGAAATGGAGAAGGGTCTTCCTTGCTGTCGCTGCGGTTGCCGTCGTCGCCGTGCTGGGGTGGCTCGCGTGGACGCGGCTCGTGGCCCCGACGTCCAGGCTCGATCCGGATCTCGTCGTCGTTGCCGTCTTCGAGAACCGGACGGGCGACGAGCTCCTCGACTCCGTCGGCCAGATGACGGCCGACTGCATCACGCAGGGACTCTCCCAGACGGGGCTCGTCGATGTCGTGCCGGCAGCAAGGGCGCGGGAGTCGTCGCGGGTGGCGAACCCCTCCGGCGGCACCCCTCACGAGATCGCAGGGCTCCGGGAGCTTGCGGATGAGACGGGAGCGGGCGTGGTGGTGTCGGGGGCGTACTATGAAGCTCATCTATGCCCTGCCGACGATCCAAGGTCCGAGAACGTCTCCGATGGCGGTCATCGACGTCGTCTGCCAGCGCGTCGCCGGCGTACTGGCGACGGACTTCGACCCCGTTCTGGACTCGAGCCCGCCCACACTTGAGGCCTACCGCGAGTACGTCGCGGGTCTCGACCTCTGGCACGCCGACTGGGCGGGAGCGGCCGACCACTTCCGCACGGCCTCCGAGCTCGACTCGAGCTACATGTGGCCCCGGGTACTGAGAGCAGTGTGCCTGTTCTGCCTGGGCAAGGACGCCGAGGCGGATTCGATAGTGAGCGCCCTGGACCGGAGGAGGCAGGAGCTTACCCCGTCCGAGCGGCTTCGTCTCGACGCGATGGACGCGATCCTCCACGGACGCAACGCGGAGTGCCTGCGCCAACTGCGTCGGCAGGATGCCCTATTCGAGACGAGCAGATCCGGGAAACTCGCCGAACGACTCATGACAAAGCGGCTCATCGCCATGAGCGCGATCCTCCTGAACCGACCCCGGGAGGCTCTGGATGCCCTGGAGGATCACCGCTGGTTAGAGGCGAATCGGGAGTCGAGGGTGCAGCCGGCGGGCACCCTCACGGAGATGTTCGCCTTCCGGTACGAGTGCACCGCACGCCACATGCTGGGGGACTACGAGCGGGAATTGGCCGCAGCGCGCGACGCGCGGTCGATCTACCCGGACGAACAGCACGTGAGAGTGTGCGAGATCCGCGCCCTCGTCGGCCTGGGCCGCGTCGAGGAGGCACTCAGGGCATTCGACGAGTGTGTGGGCACGCCGATGACGGCGCGTTTCCCCGGCGACCTCTTCTTCGAGGTGTCGGGTGAGCTGCGAGCGCACGGGTATCGTGAGGCCTCGCTTGCCGTGGCGAGCCGCGGCGTGGAGCTGTTCGGCAGCCGCCCACCCGAAGAGGCGAGCACGGCGGTACACAGATCGGACCTCGCAGCGCTCCTCTACACCGCCGAGCGCTGGGACGAGGCACGCCGGCTCTTCGAGGAGCTCTCCTCGGAGCACCCCGGCAACGACCGGTACGGCGGTTGGTGCAGGGCGTCCCTGGGCTTCCTGGCGGCGAGGGGAGGGAGAGGAGAAGAGGCGGCCAGGATCTCCGAGGAGCTCGGAGAGCTGACCGACCCCTACGTCCGTAATCACTACACCTACTCGCGGGCCGGCATCGCGGCCCTCCTCGGGAATCACGAGGAGGCGGTGCAGCTTCTCCAGGCCGCGGCGGCCGAGGGCAGCTGGATGTTCTACGACGGAAGCGTCCACTGGAACATGGACCTCGAGCCCCTTGGGGACTACCCACCCTTCCAGGAGTTCATGAGGCCGAAGGGCTAGCGCGCGGGACGCGAGCCAGGCGAGGCCGCCCCCATCACACGAACCGCCGCCAGTCGAAGACCCCCGCCGCCACGGCGGAGGCCACACTCATGACTCCCCCACACAGAAGAACCTCACCAACATAACGGCCGCTCGCGCGTACATCTGCTGAGTACCGCGAACCCGTAGCGCGCGTGAGCACTGCCATCCGCAGCGCGCGAACGGCACCCGAAGGTACGGCTCCTCTCCTGGCGCACACCGCCACAGACGAAGGGAAGATACCCAATGAGCCATCAGTCACGAATCAGCAGGGCGCTGGGGTCTCTGATCCTCCTCGCCGGCCTCGCGGCGCCGTCCCCCGCGGTCACGATCCATGTCCCGAGGGAGCGGCCAACCATCCAGGCCGGCATCGACGCGGCAGCGGCCGGCGACACCGTCGTGGTCGCGGCCGGCACGTACTACGAGCACGACATCGCCATGAAGTCGGGCGTGACCCTCAGGAGCGAGACCGGTGAGGCCGACTGCGTCACTATCGACGCGCAGGGACGATACAGCGCGTGCATCATGCAGTGCGTCGGCGTCGACGCTTCGACCAGCATCACCGGGTTCACGATCACAGGTGCCTGGCACGCCAACGGCGGCGGGATGAAGTGCCTCGGGGGAGCGTCCCCCACCCTCACGAACGTGGTGTTCGCCCAGAACATCTCCGACTACGGCGGAGCGCTCTACTGCTCCGGCTCGTCACCGGTTCTCAGGAACGTGGAGTTCAGGGAGAACTGGGCCTACCTCGCAGGCGGGGGGCTGTACTGCGAGTCCTCGTCTCCAACGCTGACCGACTGCAGGTTCGTGAACAACACCGCTGAAGTGGACGGCGGGGGGTTGTGCGCTCGCGAGAGCTCGTTCCCCGCGCTCTCGGGCTGCACCTTCTCCGGCAACACCGCCGGGAACTCGGGCGGTGGCATGTGCTGCCACGATGACTCGTGCCCGACCGTGATCGACTGCACATTCACGGGAAACAGCGCCGCCGCGGGCAGCGCGATGTGCTGCGCCGACGACAGCTCTCCGACGGTCGTCGGGTGCGCGTACTCGGGGAACGTCGAGGATGACGCGGTGACCGCGTCCAGCTACTGACCGGCGCTGCTGGCCGGAGTCGGCATCAGGACCGCGACAGCCGGAGCGGGCAACAGTTCCGCGCGATGGGCATGCGCGCGTCAGCGGCATCTGCCGCAGGGAGGCTCGTGATGACCCGGTCGATTCAACTCAGCTGCTGCATCGCCGCAGTGATTCTCCTCGTCGCCCTCGCCGCGCCTTCCCACGCGACCACGATCCACGTCCCCGACGACCAGCCGACCATCCAGGCCGGCATCGACGCCGCCACGTATGGGGACACGGTGCTCGTGGCCTGCGGCACGTACTACGAGCACGACATCGTCATGACGTCCGGCGTCTGTCTCAGAAGCGAGACAGGCGAAGCCGACTGCGTCACGATCGATGCGCAGGAGCAGGGAAGGGGCATCTACTGCGACTTCGCGGATTCCGCAGCTACAGCCAGCATTGAGGGATTCACGATCACCGGCGGTGACGCGTCGGGGAGCGTCGGAGGCGGCATGTACTGTTTGCGCTCCTCACCGCGGCTCACGAACCTGGTGTTCACCGACAATCTGGCGTGGAATGGGGGCGGCATGTACTGCGGAGGCGGCTCCGCTCCTATGCTCGCCAATGTCGACTTCGTCTCCAATTCGGCCGTCGGGACATGGCCCCGCGGAGGTGGCATGTACTGCGACACGGCGGCGGCACCTGTGCTGACAGGAGTCAGGTTCTTGGCCAACACTGCGAACGGCGGCGGCGGCGGCGCCGGGATGTGCTGCAGGGACTCCTCACCCACTCTCACGGACGTCACCTTCGCGGAGAACTTCTCCAGCGGCTGGGGGGGCGGGATGGGCTTCATTAATTCGGATGCGACGCTTTCGCACGTCGTCTTCAGCGGCAACACCGCGGAGACCCTCGCCGGGGGTGGGCTCTGCACCGATGCTTCCTTCCTCACGCTCTCGCGCGTCACATTCGACGGGAATACCGCGGGAAGCAGGGGCGGCGCGATGACCTCTGAATTCGGGTCCGGCTGCACGCTGGAGCATGTCACGTTCGTGGGCAACAGCGCCGATTACGGTGGTGATGCGATAGCCTGTCACATGTCGTCGTGGGCAGAGCTCACGAACTGCATCATCGCCTTCAGCACCCAGGGCGAGGCCGTCAGGTGCTACGATTCGAGCACCGCGTCCCTCACCTGTTGCGACGTCTTCGGCAACGTCGGCGGCGATTGGATCGACTGCATCGCAGATCAGAACGGTGTAAACGGCAACTTCTCCCTCGACCCGCTCTTCTGCTGGGACGAGAATCCCGACGAACCGCTCACGCTGCGGGAGGACTCGCCGTGCGCGGCGGGCAACAATCCCGCATGCGGACAGGTCGGCGCCTTCGGCGTCGACTGTGATGCGCTGGGCGGGGAGTGCGAGATCGCGGTCTCCGACACCCTCCTCTCCTTCGGCCCCAGGTTCATCGGGGCAGTGACTGCCGATACCCTCCTCGTGACGAACGCCGGTACCCTGTGGCTGCGCGTGGACGACGTCAGCACGGACCACGCCGACTTCTCAGCAGAACCCACGAGCTTCTTCGTGGATCCCGATCAGAGCCAGCCGATCGTCGTGGAGTTCGCCCCGAGCATTGAGGGACCGATCACTGGAACGCTGACGATACTCAGCAGCGATCCGGATCATCCAATGGTCGAGGTCACGCTGGAGGGTGTGGGTGTGGTCGGCCCGGAGATCTCGGTGGCCCCAGACTCCCTCTTCGCGGAACTCATGGTGGACGAGACGGAGACGCAGTCCATCACGGTCGAGAACAGCGGCGGGAGGGAGCTCGTGTGGTCGCTCGAGCTTGCCGGGGCGTACGACGGCTGGCTCAGCGCTGAGCCCGACACGGGTGCCGTCTCTCCGGGATCCTCCCAGGACGTCGCGGTCACCTTCGACGCCTCAGATCTTCTTCTTGGAGGGGACTACTTCGCGGACATCGTGATAACGAGCAACGATCCGTACGACCCGGAGATCCGCGTGCCGGCACAGCTTCATGTGACGGGGTTTCCGGACATCGCGGTGTCAGACACGCTTCTCTCATACGGCCGTGTCTTGGCTGGGAGAACACTGACGAACACACTTGCCGTTGTGCGTACAGCGTCGTCCCCGCGAGCTTCGTTCTCGAGCCCGCGGAGAGTCTCGGTGTCGAGGTGAGCTTCAGTCCAAACGCCGATGGTCCGTTCCCTGGGATGCTCACGATCCTGAGCGATGACCCGGACCACGGGACGCTCGAGATCCCGCTCACGGGCGAGGGTGTGTTGGGGGGCACGATCCACGTGCCCGCCGACCAGCCGACCATCCAGGCCGGCATCAATG
>JALGVU010000212.1 GCA_025774545.1 bacterium
TCTGCGCGGCCGTGACGTCGGTGTACCCGTAGTGCGTTCCACCGGTCGCGTTCACCGTGTAGGCCGCGGGGAAGTGCAGGCGGACCTCGGTCTCGCCGAAGTACTCGGTGACGACGCCGCAGAAGGTGACGTCGTCGCCCTCGTTGATGTCGCCCGCGAATCCGAGCGTCGAGTAGATCGCGACCCCCTTGAAGGGGCCCGTCCCCTCGTGGATGAAGAGCTTCGTCTCGCCGTAGATGCCCTTCCCCGCCGTGACGATGCCGCGAACGTTCACGGTCTCGCCGACGAGCGGCGACGAGTCTCGCGAGCCTTCAGCGATCGGCACGGTCTGAATCGTCTCGATCGGCGTCGTCGCCTCGACGACGAAGGTGTACGGATCAGCGAATCCCTCGGCGGGATGGTCCATCGCGACCCCGCCGTCGTCGACGGCCCGCATGAAGTAGTCGACGCGCACCCCAAGGACAGGCTGCGCGGGGATCGTTGCCGTGTAGTCCAATCCGTCGCCGCTCGAGGCGGGGAGCTTCGACCAGCTCCCGCCGTCGACCCGGTAGTAGACCATGACGGAGTCGATGCCGCTCTCGTCCGTGACGCGGCCGTCGATCACGATCGGTGACGACACGGTCGGCGGCGTCGGCGAGTAGATCACATGACGGACCTCGGGCGGGACGTTCGTCGTGTTCACCGCTCCCGGCGTCGGCGCCTGGAACGCGAAGTCGGCGGAGCTGCTGTTCGTGTCGGTCCCCGATGGATCCCGGCCGAGCGAATTCCCGAGCGGTGGGATGCCCGGGAACGAGTTCCAGTCGAGCCCGTCGTCGCCGAAGCACGGATCCTCCCAACACGCCTGCGGATCCCGGTACTCGACGAGATCGAAGGGGTTCATCAGAAGGGGACTGGAGTACAGATACACGACATCGGACTGGCTGAAGGTCGTGCACGACATGCCACGTCCACTACCACCCACCAGCTGGATCTCGTCGCTGTACTCGGGATCCTGGTCGCCGAGGATGAGATTGGCGACGTCGGGATGATCGGTGTCCGTGAAGTGAGCGAGCTCATCGTACATCTCGTAGTCCGGCAGGAACCCGAAGACTTCGAAGAAGCCGTCGTCGCCGTCGCCCCCGTCCTTCGCAACGACCACGTACTCTCCCGGCGCGATCGTGTCGCCCGAGGGGAAGCGCCACCGGTCCTCGCCCTGGCACGTCATGTCGAACTCGACGCCGGTCAGCAGACAGCCGACCAGGCCGATCGGCACGTCGGTCGGGTTGTATAGCTCGATGAACTCCGCGCCGTCGTAGTAGTGCGGCGGGTTCGGGTAGATCTCGTTGATGACCAGGCTGCTCGTCACCGTCAGCGCCACGTCTACGTACGTGATCCCAGCGTTGGAGATGATCGTGATGTTCGAGGCGTGCGTCCCAAGAGCCAGGCCGTGCGCGTCCACACACACGGAGGCGGTATCGAACTGCCCCGCCGGCACCGTGCCGTCCAAAGGAGTCGTCGTGTGCCACGACATACCGTCAAACGCATTCCACGTCAGGAACCCCATGCCGACGTTGTGAATCTCGATCGACTGGCAGTCCGTTCCGCCCTGCGGCACCTCGAACGACAGCGACGCGGGGTTGACCCAGATATCAGGAATGCCGACGCACCCTTGCCCCAGGGCGCCAACGAGGCCGCAGCCGTCGGCGTCGAGGCACGGCGACGAGTCGAACAGGTCGTAGCCGCCAGAGCAGAACTGCGGATCCGCGGAGAAGTTGCCGTCCACACCGTTCTGCCCTGCCAGGCAACCGACGTAGTCGCCGCCCACGTTTCCATAGACGTCACAGCACGAGACCGTGATGCTCCCGGTGCCCTCGCAGGCGCTGGCGCCTCCCTGGGTGCTGAACGCTATGATCGTGTTCTCGAGTGTCGCGGATGCAGGGGCGCGCCCCCTGACGTCGCTCACACAAGCGATCCCGCCTCCCTGCGCTCCCCAGTTCTCGGCGAACGTGCAGCCGGTGACCGTCGGCTCCGAGCCGTCGGCGCAGTAGAGCCCCCCGCCTTCGGTTGTTCCCTGGTTCCCGGCGATCACGCAGTCTCTGATGGTCGGTGACGATCCGACGCACCCGATCCCGCCTCCGTACGTGGCGAGGTTGTCCAGGACGAAGCAGTTCTCGATGAGCGGAGAGGAATCGACGAGCTGGAGGCCGCCTCCTTGATACCCTGGCTCTGCGTTCGTGATCGTGAACCCCGAGACGATGGTCGAGCCATCGCAGTCCTCGAACGTGATCCCCGGAGCCTGGAGCTCGACATCGAGGATCGTCGCCTCCGGGCCCTCCTCGCTGAGCAGCGCGACGCCGTTCTTCATCGTCAGCGGGAAGATCTCTGCGTTGGTGTAGAACGCGTACGTGCCGGGTCCGACGAGGACCGTGTCTCCTGCCGCCGCCGCCTCGAGCGCGCCCCCAATGTAGCTGAAGTCGCCCGGGACGTGCCACGTCCTGGGTCCAGACGGACAATCGCCCTCGGGCGGTGCGGCCCAGACTCCGCCGTGCCCGGCCGGATCGAGCCGCACGCACCACTCGTCGAGCGCGGAGTTGCAGTCGGCGACAGCCGGCCCTTCGAAGGCGTGCGGCAGGACCTCCAGGACGCCGGGAGGGCCGAAATAGAGGTACTGGACCCTCGCCGCGACCACGACGCCGTCGACGTCCGGATACGAGCACGGGGCGCCGCCGATCTGCCAGCCGACACCGTCCTCTGGGCTTCCCAAGTCGATTCCGTTCGGGAGCAGATTCTCCGCATACAGAAGCGCTCCCCCGAAGGTGCGGTTGAACTTGAAGGCGGCGGCGGTCATCCCCCCACCGTCGCCGAAGTTCTCGAAGCAGACGTAGACGTAGAAGGGGACGGCAATCGCGGGCTCGGTGTAGTTCGATCCGTTCTCGAACTCGAGGAAGATGTTGATGTCGGGGTTCTGCCCCGCGAGCGCGGGGCCGGCAGGCAGAACGCACACGAGCGCCGCCACCGCGAGAATCGTAACAAGCCACTTCATGACGCTCTCCTCCACTCACAGTGAGGCCGGAGTTCCGACACGAGATGGCCGGGAGTCCGGCAGGGACGCGTGCGCCTCCGTTGCGCAACAACGATACGCGCAGACGGTCCCACGACGCACGAACGCACTGGAAATGCTGAATAAAACAAGTATATCATAGTCTTGGCTGATCGTCAAGAGCGCGTCTGAGGTTTCCCGCTTGCACGCAAGAGCGGGGCACGCGCGTCGCTCCCGTGCGTGCGAAGAACACGGCCCGCACGGCTCCCCTTCGCGCAGGAACGGGGCACGCACGTCGCTCCCGTGCGTGCGAAGAACACGGCCCGCACGGCTCCCCTTGGCGCAGGAACGGGGCACGCACGTCGCTCCCCGTGCATGCCCCGTTCGATCACTCCGCCCGGACTCGTCGGTCGCCGGCGCGCCTCGCACTGTGCGATCTTGATATGCTAGCGGAGAAGGACGAGCTTGCTCTGGGCCCGGAAGTGACGCGCCTCCATGACCGAGAAGTAGACACCCGAGGCGACGTCCTTCCCGAGATCGTCGGTCCCGTCCCACTCGACCGCGTGCCGCCCGGGCGCCACGTCCCGGTCAATGAGCGTCCGAACGCGTTTCCCGCCTGCGCTGTACACGCGGACAGCAACGCGCCCACCCGGCGCCGGGACGCTGTACAGGATGAGCGTCCGCGGATTGAAGGGATTCGGGAACCCCTGCGAGAGCGCGTGGACGGTCGGCAGCTCGTCGCCGTCGACGTTGACCCAGCACTCGGTGTAGGTCTCCAAGTGCGTCTCATCGGTCCAGGGACTCCAGTCGGCCGCCCCCACGAACCACTCGGCGAGGACGCACTGATCCCCCCAGTAGTTGTACTCAGCCAAGATCTCCGTTGTCCCTGTGTTCCAGATCATGAAGAGCGGAAGGTCGAGGAAGTCGTTGGCATCCTCGAGGCTCTCGCCGAGGACGGGACCCGGCGCCCCGTCGCAGCGGACGTGCGCGACGGCGTTTCCCTCGAACGTGCAGCCTGAGAAGAACGGCCGCGACGAATCCGCGACGACGACCCCCTCGGTGTTCGATTCGAACGCACAGTTCGAGATCGTCGGGCTCGACCCGTCGATGAAGAGCGCGCCCACTCCGGCTCCCCGGAAGACGCAATCCTCGATGGCCAGATCCGAGCGCACGCAGTGCAATCCGCGATCGCCACCTCCGAGACCGTCGATCGTGAAGCCCTCAATCCTCGCTGCGTCCGAGAGGTCGCCGACGGCGAACCCGATGCCCGCGGGCGTCAGGATCATCGTCTCAGCCGGACCTCCGACGCCCTTGAGCACGAGGTCCTGGCTCACGGTGACGTTGCCCTCGCAGGAGCCTGGCAGGACCGCGACCGCGCCGTTCCAGGCCGACGCATCGACACCCTCCTGGATCATGTCGAACGGGTGGTCGTACGTCCCGTTCTCGAAGCCCGAGTTCCCGCAGTCGACGAACTTGACGCCGCCCGGCGCACGCATCCCGGCGACCGTGTCGCGGAACGTGCTCTCGAGCCCCGTCGTGTCGCGAGCCGACACGGAGTACCAGTAGAGACGGTAGAGCGAGGCGAAGGTGTCGACGAACGCGTTCGCGCCTACGAAGGCGAGCGAGTCGGCCGCGTCGATCGACGGGATCGTGTCGCGGTACACGACGTACCCCTCGATGTCGGTCTCCGTGTTCGGATCCCAGCGGAG
>JALGVU010000213.1 GCA_025774545.1 bacterium
CGGGTGAGGCCGTCGGCAAGGCGTTCGGCTTCCGGGACATGGTCTCGAAGGCCGCCTTCGGCGTGGCGGGGATCCTCTCCGGCGTCATCGCGGACACCATCGGGCCGAGGCCGCTCCTGCTGGCCGTGGCGGTCGGGTCCCTGGGCTACGCCGCCGCATCGATGTTCCTCTTCGCGGACATGGCGAAGCTGAACCTCCTGAACGCGTACCCTCTCATGAGGGCGGGTTCGACGCTGGCAGCCAGCCTGCCGCGACGCGTGAGCTACGGGATCGCGGCGCTCCTGGCCGACCTCGCGTATCTCCTGTTCGCGCAGAAGCGCCGGTGGGCCCGGGAGAACGGCGCGCGTGTCATCAGGAAGTCCCCGGCGAGCAGGGAGGCCGGCGCCCTCGCGAGGCGGATGTTCAGGAGCTACGCACGCTACTGGGCCGACTTCTTCGGCCTGACCGGGCGGCGCGCGAGGGCGATCAAGGAGGTCGTGAGGCTCGAGGGACTCGAGAACCTCAAGCGCGCGCTCGAGCGGGGCAAGGGAGTCGTCTTCATCACCGCGCACCTAGGCTCCTGGGACGTCGGCGGCGCAGCGCTCGCGGAGACCGGGGAGCTGCCCGGTCTGTCGGCGATCGTCGAGCCCGTGACGACGGCCGCGTCGGACTTCGTGGTGACGACGATGAGAGAGAGGAGCGGCATCAAGGTCATCCCGGTTGGAAGGCCGCTGGGCGTCGGCCGGGCGCTTCGGAGGAACGAGATCGTCTTCGTGGTGAGCGAGCGCGTCATCGGGAGCGGTGGTGTCAGCGTCGAGTTCTTCGGGGAGCCGACGCTCTTTCCAAGGGGCGCGGCGTACTGGGCGCTCAGAAGCGGCGCGCCGATCGTCCCGGGATTCTGCATCAGGCAGCCGGACGGAAGCTACGTGAACCACATCGAGGAGCCCATCGAGCCGGTCGCCAGCGAGGACAGCGAGTCGGACGTCAAGATCCACACCCAGGAGATCGCTCGCGTCATCGAGAAGTACATAGAGCGCTATCCGGATCAGTGGTGTATGCTCCAGCCCATCTGGGAGAGTGGACAGAGGGCCTGATGAAGATCGGCATCGTGACACCGACGTTCTTTCCGTACCCCGGCGGAGTGACCGAGCACGTTCACCACACGTACTTGGTCCTCAAGAAGCTCGGGCACGACGTGCGCGTCATCACCACCTCGTTCGGGCGCGGCGGGCGCGCCGAGCCGCCGCCGGACGTCGAGGGAGACGTCATCCGGATCGGACGCTCCGTGTCGATTCCCGCGAACGGCTCGATCTGCCCGGTCGCGCTCGACTTCAGGATGGCGCGGAGGGTGCGGGAGGTCCTCGATCGCGAGAGGTTCGACGTCGTCCACCTGCACGAGCCGTTCATGCCGGCGCTGTGCCTGGCGGTTCTGAGGGAGGCGGAGGTCGCCACCGTCGGTACCTTCCACGCGAGCAACGACGCGGCCCTGGGCTATCGCCTCTTCCGCCCGCTCCTGGAGTCGTACGCGAAGAAGCTCACGCGCAGGATCGTCGTGTCTGAGGCGGCGCGAGAGACGGCGGCGAGCCACTTCGACGGGCAGTACGAGGTCATCCCGAACGGCGTCGACGTCGCCCGGTTTGCCGAGGCCGAGCCCATACCGGAGTTCACGGGTGGAGGGATCAACGTTCTGTTCGTCGGGAGGATGGAGCCAAGGAAGGGCGCCAAGTTCCTCTTCAAGGCGTTCCCGATGATCCTCGAGGAGGTTCCGGAGTGCCGATTCACCGTGATCGGCGGCGGCCCCTTTTCGAGCTACTACCGCTCGTTCGTGCCCGACTGGTGCAGGGACCGTGTGCGCTTCCTCGGTTACGTCGCCGGCCGGATGGTGCCGCGGCACTACGCCAGCGCCGACATCTTCTGCTCGCCTGCCACGGGGGGCGAGAGCTTCGGGATCGTCCTGCTCGAGGCGATGGCGGCGCGGGCAGCGATCGTCGCCTCGAACATCGGAGGGTACCGGTCCGTCGTAGAGGATGGTGAGACCGGGATTCTGGTCCGCCCGGCGTCTCCCGAGTCGGTGGCGGAGGGCATCGTCCGTCTCGCCAAGGACGGCGACTTGAGGGCGCGGCTCGCGGGGAACGCGCGGCGCGAGGTCGCGCGGTACGCGTGGGACACGGTCACCGCGGAGATCCTCCGCGTGTACGAGGACGCCATAGCGGAACACGACGGCGGCGCGCCTCCCGGTCGCGAGGAAGAGAGGGAGAGGACGCCGACGCTCGAGGAGAGTCTCACGTTTCGATGACGGCTGCACGGTGGTGCTCCGCGGGCCGGGCGTCGTCCGGAGGGACCGCCGAAGCGGCGGGCTCTTGAACGGTGGAGGTGAGGGTCGATGAGGACCAGCCTGAGGACGTTCACGAGAGCGCAGGCCGCGAAGACGCTACTGGGTCTCGTTCCGTACATGTCGGTCGACAACCTCGTGCGGGCGACACGATTCGCCGAGAAGCTCACGAGGGTCGAGCGCGATCTGGCCGCCATCCGCGCGCTCCGCCGGCGGTTCGAACAGCGCCATCCAGCGATCATGATGGCCAAGGACGTCATGGAGAGGCTCTCGCCGAATGTCAGAAGGAAGCTCATCACGAACCTGTTCGTGAACGCCTTCCTGATCGGTACGGACAAGCGCGAGTTCGAGGTGCCTAAGAAGGAGGGCTTCAAGCCGCCCATGTTCCTCGTGATCAGTCCGACGATGCGCTGCAACCTGCGGTGTCCCGGCTGCTACGCGGGCGAGTACGACCAGCACGTGGGCCTGTCGGCCGAGCTCGTCCACCGCATCATCACCGAGGCGAAGGCCATGGGGACGTACTTCATCACGATGAGCGGCGGCGAGGTCTTCGTCAGGCCGGACATGTTCGACGTCTGGACGGAGCACGACGACGTTTTCTTCCAGCTCTACACGAACGGGACGATGATCGACGCCGAGGTCGCGAGGAAGCTCGAGAAGTGCGGCAACGTCGCCCCGATGATCAGCCTGGAGGGGCACCGCGAGCGCACCGACGCGCGCCGCGGAGCCGGGACGTTCGATCGCGTGATGGCCGCGATGAACCACCTCCGCGAGGCCGGCGTGATGTTCGGGGCGTCGTTCACCGAGACGAGAGAGAACATGGACGAGATCGCGAGTGATGAGCTCCTCGATCTTCTCGTCGAGAAGGGCGCGCTGGTCGCGTGGTACTTCCAGTACATCCCGATCGGGCGGGAGCCGCACGTCGAGCTCATGCCGACACCCGAGCAGCGCGACTGGCTCAGGAGGAGGCTCATCGACGTGCGCGAGGTGAAGCCGATCTTCATAGGAGACTTCTGGAACGACGGCTACTACGTCGAAGGATGTATCGCCGGAGGGCGCGAGTACATCCACATCAACGCGAACGGCGACGTCGAGCCGTGCGTCTTCTGCCACTTCGCCGTCGACAACATCAGGGACAAGAGCGTGAAGGAGGTGCTGAACTCCGACTTCATGAAGGCGATTCGAGGGAAGCAGCCGTACCGGGAGAACTACCTCACACCGTGCATGCTGATCGATGAGCCAGACGTCCTGAGAGAGGTGGTCCGGAAGTGCCACGCCTACCCGACGCACGAGGGCGCCGAGACGCTTCTCACCGATCTCAAGGACGCGATCGACGAGTACTCCCGTTCGTACCGAGCCATCGCCGACGAGGTCTGGGAGAGAGAGTACAGGGACAAGAGTGAGAGACGAGTGAAATCCGCGCGGTACGTTTGACATGGCTGTAGGCCTTCACTGGGTGGGCCTGACTGGGATCTTTGTCCCAGCTGAGAGCGGGAGGATCCCCTACGGGTTGTCGAGGCCCAGGAGGAGGGACAATGCTCGACAAAGCAGAACTGGGAAGAAGGGTGAAGCTCGAGCGTCTGGCAAAGGGGATGACGCTCAAGCAGGTGGCCGACGCCTCGCACATGTCCCCGACGCACATCTCGGAGATCGAGCGAGGCAGGACATCGCCGACGGTGGGAGCGCTCCTTCGGATCGCTCACGCGCTGGGGAAATCGGCGACCTACTTCGTCGAGGAAGAGGAGCTTCCGAGCATCTCCGTGGTCAGGCGGCACGAGCGCACGCGCCGCACGATCACCGAGGGGGACAAGAGCGTCGCGGACGCCGACTTCCTCACGACCGGGATCCCCGCGGGACGTCTGCGGGTCGTGGAGCTGCGCGATCTCAAGACCGGGACGGTCGAGGGAACGCAGCACGACGGCGAGGAGATCGTCCTCGTCACGTCGGGGCGGGTCAAGGTCACGGTCGGTGACTCGTCCTTCGAGCTGGGCGAGGGTGACTGCGTCCAGTTCAAGGCGAGTCTGCCGCACGAGTTCCAGAGGCTTGGCGATGAGGAGCCGAGGGTCCTGTGGATCACGGCTTCCGACGGCCTGCTTTCTCCGTAGTCGCGCGGTGCGCCGGGCGCGCGAGAGCGTCCGGCGCCCGCGGCTGACGTTGGCCTCGTGGGGGAGACGGTGTGACGCCGGCACGCTTCGAGATGACCGCACCGGGCGCCGCAGTTCTTGCCCTGGTCGCCTTGCTCCTGACGGGATTCGGACCCGCCGGCGCGGCGGACGCTCCGGATCTCGCCGAGCTCGGGCTTTCGCCTCGCGCCGAGCAGATCCTGCTCGAGCGCCGCTTCGTCGTCGTGCCCGGTGACGAGCCCGAGTTCGCCGCGGCGTACGCATCGCTGCGCGACCGGGGGAT
>JALGVU010000214.1 GCA_025774545.1 bacterium
CACGATCGTCCCGTCGGACGTGAGGCCCAGGCTGTGACCACGGCCCCCCGCGACCGCAACGAAGTCCGCGTTCGGCGCGGGGACATCGCACTGGCCATACCCGTTGTCCCCCCAGGCCACGATCGTCCCGTCGGACGTGAGGCCCAGGCTGTGCCACCCACCCCCCGCGACCGCCACGAAGTCCGCGTTCGGCGCGGGGACATCGCACTGGCCATCGTCGTTCGATCCCCAGGCCACGATCGTACCGTCGGACGTGAGGCCCAGGCTGTGATTATTGCCCCCCGCGACCGCCACGAAGTCCGCGTTCGGCGCGGGGACGTCGCACTGGCCATCGGTATTCCTCCCCCAGGCCACGATCGTCCCGTCGGACCTGACGCCCAGGCTGTGAACAATGCCCCCCGCGACGGCAACGAGATCCTCGAGCGCCGATTGCTCAACAACGACCTGAGAGCCCCATCCCACGATGAAGTCGGTCGACTGGCCACCCGCGACCCCGGTTCCCAGGACCACGGCGACCAGGCAAACGAGCCCCCAGACTGCCAGCAGCTGCTTCATGATGCCTGCCCCCCTTTCACAACAGGACACGAATCGGATAGACCACCTCATGGGAGCGCGTCGCGGGCGACAGCGCGCGGTGTAGTCGACGTGACGGTCGAGCTCGTCGGCTGCATACGCCAGCCAAGCGGCCGCCCATCGTCCAGCGCTTCCTGGAAGAGAATGGCATCAGAAGCTGCCTCCGATTGCGATACCGGGCACCACTATGAAGTCACCGGGTCCGTCGACCATGTTCACCGTAGGTCGCACGAAGAACCCACCCTCCGCCTGATACTGGTAGCCGGCGGAGAATGTCCAAGACCATTCCCCCCGGCTGTACGTCCAGTCACCGTAATGAGTGAACGTGGCGCCTGCAGACAGATACAGACTATGGTTGTCTCCCACGGGAATGAACGAGAGATAGACGGGGAACGAACCGAGTCCCCCCCCGGCGGTCCAGAATCCGAACGCACCAGCACCGATCCCGACTCGGCTGGTGAGATACCGTTCGTAGCCCGCACTGACGGTAGCAGCTTCTCCAACGAAAATCCGTCCACCGAGCTCTCCATATACCAGATTCGGTCGTGTCTCCCGGATCCCAGTAGCGTGTGCTCCCAACGGTGCCATCACGATCAGTGCCAGCGAACACAGCAGGACTGCGAATCGCATCACGCGCCTCCCTCTCTCTGACGCCAACGGCCGTGAACGGAATGCCAACCGATCCGACTCCCCAGCGAATCGCGCAACAGCTGCACGCGAGGTGGCGCGCGTTGTGCGAATGCAGCTGGCGTGACAGCCAAGCTCGTCAGGTGCATTCGCTAGTCAGCTGGCGCGCGTCGAACAACCAGTCCCGCGCGAGTCGATTCGCTCAGCGCAGCAACACCATCCTCCGCGTCGCCACCGTACCGTCCACCTCAAGCCGCACGAAGTAGACGCCGGAGGCAACCCGTTGCCCGGAACCGGCTCTCCCGTCCCAATCGACCGCGACAAAGCCCTGAGTCCCCGTCGCGGGGTCTAGCCGCCGGACGAGCCGGCCGGCCACGTCGTGGACCGAGAGCCGGGCAGACCGCCACCCCTCGGGAAGCGAGTAGCCAATACTCGCATGGGCCATGGCAGGATTGGGCATCACGTATCGGATCCCGAAGGTCAGCGTTCCGGGCACAGAGACTGAGGCGTGCATGTCAGTCACGAGAACCTCTTCCCCTGAAGCCAGGAGTGCGCGCAGCTCGTACCAGAACGTCCCACCAGGCCACGCAGTCTCGTCGACAAAGCTGCCTGCCGCAGCATCAGGTAGCGGCTCCGGCGTGATACAGCTGTAGGGACCGTCCGCGGATAGCGATCGGTAGATCATGAGACCGACACCACCGGAGCAGCTCGGGAGGATCCATCTGAGCAACACGGCGTGATCCTCAGGCACGAGCGTGGCGTAGAAGGCAGTCTCAACGGGCGTGTCGGAGCTCCTGATGCCAAGGCTGTGACGGCTGCCGCCCGCGACGGCGACGAAGTCCGCGTTCGGCGCGGGGACATCGCACTGGCCATACGAGTTGTCCCCCCAGGCCGCGATCGTCCCGTCGGACTTGAGGCCCAGGCTACGCGACCCGCCTCCCGCGACCGCCGTGAAGTCGGCGTTCGGCGCGGGGACATCGCACTGGCCGTGGCCATTATACCCCCAGGCCACGATCGTCCCGTCGGACTTGAGGCCCAAGCTGTAATCGTAGCCCCCCGCGACCGCAACGAAGTCCGCGTTCGGCGCGGGGACGTCGCACTGGCCAAGCCAGTTCTCCCCCCAGGCCACGACCGTCCCGTCGGACTTGAGGCCCAGGCTGTAACCCCAGCCCCCCGCCACCGCCGTGAAGTCGGCGTTGGGCGCGGGCACATCGCACTGGCCCTCGTAGTTCCTCCCCCAGGCCACGATCATCCCATCGGACTTCACGCCCAGGCTGTGAGACTCGCCCCCCGCGACCGCGACGAAGTCGGCGTTCGGCGCGGGGACATCGCACTGGCCATCCCAGTTGTACCCCCAGGCCACGATCGACCCGTCGGACTTGAGGCCCAGGCTGTGATTCTGCCCCCCCGCGACCGCAACGAAGTCCGCGTTCGGCGCGGGGACGTCACACTGGCCGTGGTAGTTCCACCCCCACGCCACGATCGTCCCGTCGGACTTGAGGCCCAAGCTGTGCCACACGTCCCCCGCGACCGCAACGAAGTCCGCGTTCGGCGCGGGGACATCGCACTGGCCGTCCTCATTCCATCCCCAGGCCACGATGCACCCGGTCGACTGGCCACTCGCGACCCCGGTTCCCAGGACCAGGGCGGCCACACAAACGAGCCCCCAGACTGCTAGCAGCTGCTTCATGATGCCTGCCCCCCTTTCACAACAGGACACGAATCGGATAGACCACCTCAGCGGAGCGCGTGGCCGGCAGCAATGCGTCAACGCCTGGAGGAAACCGAATCCTGCCGCACAAGACGACCGATCCCGCACGAGCCACCTGGCTCAGCGCAGCAACACCAGCCTCTGAGTCGCCACCCCACCGTCAACCTCGAGCCGAACGAAGTACACACCGGAGTGCGGCTTCACCGGTGCGTGCGACGTCGGTTGCGAATCGACACCCGTTGAGCCAGCAGGCCGGGGCGCCATCAAGGCGACGTTCAGGTAGAGGTCACCTCCTCGGATTGCCGGTGCACCACCACCACGGTGAGGTCGTCGGGGAGTTCGCACCGTCCTCGGAATCGATCCACGGCCTCGAGGACCCGCTTCAGGGTCGCGTCCGCTCCGCTTCCCGCGCCCGCGGCCGAGACCAGAACGGCCGCGAGCCTCTCGTCCTCGAACATCTCTTCCTTCTCATCGACCGCTTCCGTGACACCGTCGCTGAAGAGGACGAGCGAGCTCCCGGGCTCCAGCGCGATCTCTCCCTGCTCGTAGCTTGCCCCGTCCATGATGCCCACCATCATGCCACCCGTTTCGAGGTAGACCGGTTCCGTCGCACCGGCCGCGACGAGGATGCCGCGGTTGTGGCCGCCGTTGACGTACCGGACCACACCGGTTCTCACATCGAGGATCCCGAGAAAGAGCGTGATGAACATGCCTGCCGACGTCGTCGAGTAGAGCTGCTCGCTGAGCTCCGTCACGAGACCCGCCGGCTCCGCTCCCGGTCTTCGGAGGTAGCTTCTCACCATGGCGTGCACGTTGGACATGAGGATGGACGGACCGACGCCCTTGCCGGTGACGTCTCCGAGGGCGAACGCGATCTGATCCCGATCGACATCCAGAAGGTCGTAGTAGTCGCCGCCGACCTCGCGCGCGGGCAGGCAGTAGGCCGCGAACTCCCACCCGTCGGCCGACGGAAGTTCGCTCGGGAAGAGGTTCTGCTGCACCTGGCGTGCGATCTCGAGCTCCTTGTCCCGCTCCCTCGCTCTCCTCTCCATGAACACGGACCGGTAGGTCTCGATGGCGACGTAGGACAGCAAAGGAAGAAGGAGCGGGAGCGTAGACGGTGCGGCGACGCGCCAGAGGGCGAAGAGGCCGTACTCCGTTCCCGCGACGACCGCGACTGCTCCCGCCATCGCGCCGACGGCCGTCGGATGTGGAAGGGATGAGAAGAACCACCCGAGAAGAACGCTCAGGCCCGCCAGGACCACCAGGGTGAGAGCCCCGGGCGGAATCCTGAGGAAGCGCTCCGCGAGGATGGCGTCAACGAGGTTCGCGTGAACGTAGACGAGCGGCGCCGCCACGGCGAAAGGCGTCGCTCCCACGTCGGCCGCGGCCTCCCCGACGGCCGTGTTCCCGATGAGAACGATGCGCCCTTCGAAGGCCTCCGCCAGTCGGGCGTGGTCCTCTTCCTGGAACCACCTGAGAACCTCGACCATCGAGTAGGAGTGCGGGAAGGCGCTGCGGTCGCCGGCGAAGTCGATCGCGGTGCCCCCCTCGTCGTCGATCGGCACGCGGAGTCTGCCACCGTCCGGCCACACCACGGTGAGGTGGCGCCGGCCTCCCTCGACCCGCGGCAGCGAATCATGCCCCCGGGCCAGCGCCGCCACCCGGAGTGCCAGCGCAGGATAGAGATCGCCTCCGTAGCGCACGAAGAGAGGAACGCGCCGGATTCCGCCGTCACGATCGACCGCCACGCTGACGTGCGCGAGAGCACCCGACGCTTCCA
>JALGVU010000215.1 GCA_025774545.1 bacterium
TCGTCGGTCGTCGGCTCGGTGAACATGACGTCGCCGGTCTCGAGATGGTAGAGGAAGTACGTGGGACCGACCCAGATGATGTGGTACATCGTGCCGTCTTCGAGGAAGATCGCGTCACAGACGCTGACGACGCCGTCGCCGTTGTCGCCGTAACCCATCTGCGTGTGCACGATGCAGAAGGTGGGGTAGAGCTCATGCCACGGCGAGCCATTCGGGGGGATGGGGTCGCGAACCGGAGTCCCTCCAAGCTCGAGGTACAACTGTCCGCTCGCCGAGAAGGCCAACAGTGCAACCAGAGCCAGCGCAACACAGATTCTCATCACGCCCTCCTTGCTGTGCTCCGAAGAGCAGCCGGGACCATCCGCGCGTCCGCGGAGCGTCATGGAACGGCGCGGGCGGGCGGCACCATCACGGGGATGGTACCACAGGTGTGGCTGAGTGTCAATCGCGGCTCGCGTGTCTCCCACCGTCCGCGTGGGTGTCTCCTACCGTCTGCGCGGCGCAGGAACCTCCGCGCTCGTCCCGGGCGTAGGTCCACGGCAGCGCGACAGGTCCGACGGCGGCACCTCCTCGGGTCCGACGCCAGAGCCTGCTGACGAGCGTCGTGCCTACGGCCTGTTGACGAGCGTCCGTGCGGAGGAGTATGTTGGCAGTCGGGTTGCAGAACTGCAACCCGACGTCGAAGGAGCGCCGGCCCGCCCGAGTGCGAGGAGACAGCCGTGTGTCCATCTGATGACGACCGCAGGACGAAGGACCCGACTCCCGATGGCGAAGCAACGCCCGGGGGCGGCGGACCTCTTGAACATCACGCGGGCGCCATCCTCGACAGCATCGCGGACGGCGTCTTCACCGTGGACGGCGACTGGAAGATCGTCTCCTTCAATCGCGCCGCGGAACGGATCACGGGAATCCCTCGGGACGAGGCGCTGGGCCGGCATTGCTGGGAGGTCTTCCGCGCGAGCATCTGCGAGTCGGCGTGCGCGCTTCGCGAGACGATGACGAGCGGGGAGCCGGTGATCGACCGTTCCATCTACATCGTGCGGGCCGACGGGAGGCGGATTCCTGTCAGCGTCTCGACCGCTCTGCTCAGAGACAGCAACGGGGAGATCATCGGGGGCGCGGAGACGTTCCGTGACCTGAGCGTCGTCGAGGAGCTGCGGCGGGAGCTCGCGGGCCGCTACTCGTTCGCGGACATGATCAGCAAGAACCACGTCGTTCAGGGCATCTTCGACGTCCTTCCCGACATCGGCGCGAGCATGACGACGGTGCTCATCCAGGGCGAGAGCGGCACGGGAAAGGAGCTCGTCGCGCGCGCGATCCACGGGGAGAGTCCCCGGAAGGATGGGCCGCTCGTCGTCGTGAACTGCGGCGCGCTGCCCGACACGCTGCTCGAATCCGAGCTTTTCGGACACAAGGCCGGCGCGTTCACCGACGCGAAGAAGGACAGGCCGGGGCGCTTCACCCTCGCTCAGGGCGGGAGCGTGTTCCTCGACGAGATCGGCGACATCTCCCCGGCGCTTCAGGCGCGGCTCCTGAGGGTGCTCCAGGACGGTTCCTACGAGCCGCTCGGCGGCACCGCGACCCTTCACTCCGACGCCCGGGTGATCGCCGCGAGCAACAAGAACCTCTCGGAGATGGTAGAGCGCGGGGACTTCCGGAAGGACCTCTTCTATCGAGTGAACGTGGTCACGATCGATCTCCCGCCGCTCCGCGATCGCAGGGAGGACGTCCCTCTCCTCATCGATCACTTCGTGGAGCACTTCAACAGCCTCCGCGGGAAGGAGATCGGCGGCGTCTCCCCGGACGTGCTCGAGATCCTCGTGCGACACGACTACCCAGGGAACATCCGAGAGCTCGAGAACATCATTGAGCACGCGTTCGTCATGTGCCGGAGCCGGACGATCCGGGCGAGGCATCTCCCGCCGTACCTGGGCGTGACCAGGGAAAAACGGGAGGGGAAGGAGCCCGCCTCGCTCGACGAGGCGGAGCAGCGCTTCCTCAGGGCCATCCTCGAGCGTAACGGTTGGAATCGGGCGGCCACGGCCCGAGAGCTGGGTATCCACAAGACGACGCTCTGGCGGAAAACTGCAATTACCACATTCATACCGGTGCGTATACGCAACCATTCAACTCACACTGCCATCGTGCCATCGTCGGGCCACCCCTTTAACTTCCCTCGTTGTAACGAGTTATGCGTTCGCTCCGCCGCCGATGCTCTTGGCACGGGGGCTGCTCTGTGCGGGCATGGACCGCACGGCGCGGTCGAGGGTTCGATGGGAGGACGCGAAGGACGGGACAGACCATGACGACACTGAGCAGAGCGCACGTCATGAGGGTCGGGATCCCCTGGTGGGGGGGCCGGGTCTCGCCGGTGCTCGACACGGCAGAGCGGCTCCTGGTGGCCGAGCGAGAGGACGGGGAATGGGTCCTCGGGCGGGAAGTGCTGCTCGGGCGGTCGTCGCTCCCGGAACGGGCGGCGAGGATCGCGGGGCTCGGCCTCGACGCGATCATCTGCGGAGCGATCTCACGGCCGCTCGCCGGTCTGCTGGAGTCGTCGGGTGCCAGGGTCATCCCGTGGATCTCGGGAACGGTCGAGGACGTGCTGAACGGTTTTGCCCGCGGAGAGCTCGGCCGGAAGCGCTATCTGATGCCCGGATGCTGCCGAGAGCAGGGTCGGGGCAGGGGCCGACACCGACGCCGGGGAGGCGGGTCCGGACGGAGAGCGGCGGAGTAGGAGAGGAGGCCGGAATGAAGGCTGCGGTGACGGCGACTGGTGGGGACGTCTCGAGTGAGGTCGATCCTCGCTTCGGTCGCGCAAGGTGGTTCCTGATCGTCGACACGGAGTCGGACGCGGTCGTGGCGATCGACAATTCGGTGGGCGTCGAGGCGGGACACGGCGCCGGCGTGGCGTCGGCGCAGACGGTGATCGACCAGGGCGTCTCGTGTGTCCTGACCGGGCACTGCGGGCCGAAGGCGTTCCGCGCGCTCGAGGCCGCCGGGATCGATGTTCTGCTCGGGGTGTCCGGAAGCGTGTCGAGTGCGATCGAGAGGTGGAGGAAAGGGGAGTTCAAGGCAGCTTCGGCAGCGGCGTCCCCGCGCCGGCCCAACGAAGACAAGGAGAGAGAAGATGCCTAGGGGAGACGGAACAGGACCGATGGGCGGAGGCCCAATGAGTGGACGAGGCGCGGGCTACTGCGCTGGATACGGCGCGCCCGGGTACGCGAACCCGAGCTACGGGCGCGGCTTCGGCAGCGGCGGCGGCGGCCGGGGTGGTCGTGGCTGGCGGCACCGCTACTACGCGACGGGGGTTCCCGGATGGGCCGCCTACGGCCCGGCGCCGGGATTCGGGTGGCCGGCGCCGATTGCCGCGCCGCCGCAGGCGGGGCCCGTGGCGATGTCGAAGGACGACGAGATCGAGGCGCTCCGGCGGCAGGCGGGGTCGTTCGAGGAGGCCCTCGCCGGGATTCAGGAGGGGCTGGCTGAGCTTTCGAGCGACGACGGCGAGTGACGCCGGCGTGAGGAGGCGCCATGGAAGTAGCGATCGCGAGCGGGAAGGGCGGGACGGGCAAGACGACGGTGGCGCTGAGGCGGCCGTCGATCGAGGGATCGACTCCCGTGGAAGTGATGGTCCCGAAGATCGATCCCGACCGCTGCGTGGGGTGTGGTGCCTGCGCCCGTTTCTGCCGGTTCCACGCGCTGGCGTGCGTGAAGGATGGCGTGCTCCTCTTCCCCGAGCTCTGCCACGGATGCGGCGGGTGCTCGCTCGTCTGTCCCGAGAGCGCGATCGCGGAGGTACCGAGGACGGTGGGTGTCGTCGAGCGCGGAAGGTCGGGTTCCCTCGGGTTCATCCAGGGGCGGCTCATGATCGGTGAGGCGTCGGCGACGCCCGTCGTCCGTGCCATCAAGCGTGGACTGCCGAACGATGGCATCGTCGTTCTGGACGCGCCGCCGGGGACCTCGTGCCCGGTCTTGGAGACGCTCACCGGCGTCGACCACCTGATCCTGATCACCGAGCCGACTCCGTTCGGCCTCAACGATCTCGCTCTGGCCGTCGAGGCGGCGCGCGCTCTCGAGCTTCCCACGAGCGTGATTGTGAACCGGAGTGACGTGGGGGACGGGCGCGTCGTCGAGTATTGTGCGAGGGAAGGGCTCGACATCTGGCTCGAGATCCCGAACGACCGAGCCGTCGCCGAGGCGTACGCTCGCGGCGTCCTCCCGGCCGAGGCCGTCGACGGCTACCGCGATGGAGTGGCGCGAGTCGCGGAGAGGCTTCTGCGTGCTCGCAGCGAGAGCGTGGCCGGCTGAGCGGCCGAAAGGAAGTGCTGTGAAGGAGCTCGTCATCACGAGCGGCAAGGGAGGGACCGGGAAGACATCGGTCGCGGCCTCGTTCGCGGCGCTCGCCCGGGGCGCGGTGATCGCCGACTGCGACGTCGACGCCGCCGATCTCCATCTGGTGCTCTCACCCGAGGTGCGACGGCGTGAGGAGTTCAGTGGGGGGGAGATCGCCTCGGTGCGCGCGGATTCGTGCACCGGATGCGGGAGGTGCGTCGAGGTCTGCCGGTTCGACGCGGTATCGCTCGAGCGGCAGGCGACGGACGTCGATGGGGAACCGGACGCCGATGGGGCGTCGGCCGGCAGCCGGGCACCGGGCGGCGCGGGTTCCTCCGGGCGCGCGACGATCTCACCTCTCGCCTGCGAGGGCTGCGGGGTGTGCGCGCACGTCTGTCCGGAGGGCGCCATCGATCTCCGCGTCGCGGTGAACGGCGAGTGGTTCGTCTCGGACACGCGGTGCGGCGCCCTGGTCCACGCCCGCCTCGGCATCGCGCAGGGGAACTCGGGGAAGCTCGTGACCCTCGTTCGAAAGGAAGCCCGGCGCATCGCCGAGGCACGTGGGGCGGATTTCATCCTCGTCGACGGCGCGCCGGGCATCGGCTGCCCGGTCATCGCCTCTCTCACGGGCGCCGACCTCGCCCTGGCCGTGACGGAGCCGACTCTCTCTGGACTGCACGATCTCAGGCGAGTCGTCGAGGTGGCGCGGCGGCTGCGGGTTCCCGCGGCGGTCTGCGTCAGCAAGTGGGATCTGAGTCTCGAGTCGGCGCACGCCATCGAGGAGTGGTGCCACGAGGAGGGCGTCCCCGTCGTGGGGCTCATCCCCTACGACGGCGCCGTCACCGCGGCTCAGATCGCGGGACTCTCCGTCGTGGAGTACTCGGACGGCGGGGCGGCGTCGGCCGTGAGGGACCTGTGGACGCGGGTGAGCGGCATGCTCGAATCATGAGAGGAGGGGAAGCGATGCCCGAGGAGAAGGACGCCTGCGAGGAGTGCTCGTCGGATTCGTGCTCGGCCAAGTCGATGAAGGACGGGGAGACGAGCGAACAGTATCGCGAGAGGCAGGAGATCAGCAGGAGGCTCTGCCGGATCGAGCACAAGATCCTCGTGCTCTCCGGCAAGGGTGGCGTGGGGAAGAGCTCGGTGGCTGCCGGTCTCGCCCTGGCACTGGCGAAGCGGGGCGAACGCGTCGGCCTCCTGGACATCGATCTTCACGGGCCGAGCATTCCGGGCCTTCTCGGGATCGAGGGCGCGCCGGTGTCGGGCACGGACGATTCGATTCACCCGGTCGCGACGCGGGAGGGTGTCCTCGTCATGTCGATGGGGCTCCTTCTCCGGACGCCGGACGACGCGGTCATGTGGCGAGGTCCGCTCAAGTACAACATGATCAAGCAGTTCCTGGGAACGGTCGAGTGGGGCGACCTGGACTACCTAATCGTCGACTCCCCGCCGGGCACGGGCGACGAGCCGCTCTCGGTCGGCCAGCTCATTCCCGATGCGGACGGCGCCGTGATCGTGACGACGCCACAGGCGGTCGCCGTCGGGAACGTGCGGAGATCCATAAGCTTCGCCCGACAACTGAACCTCCCGGTTCTGGGAGTCGTGGAGAACATGAGCGGCTACGTCTGTCCCGAGTGCGGGGTCGATGTCGATCTCTTCGGATCAGGAGGGGGCGTCGACATGGCGAGCGACATGGGCGTCCCGTTCCTCGGGCGCGTGCCGGTCGATCCCGCCATGGTGCGAGCCGGCGATGCGGGAACGCTGGCGTCGTACCTCTCGGGCGACGCGCCCGGAGCGCGAGCGTTCGCCGACGTGGTCGGGAGATTGATCAACATTGTGGAGACGGCGGGCGCGAGGACCTGAGCGCGCGGGTCCCGGATGGCGCGCCCTCTTCGGGGACGCTCGCCGGGAGAGGACGGTGGCGCTCAACAAGCCAGAACGGAGGTACACTCGATGACAGGAGATCCCGGATCGCGCGACGACGGCGGACTGAGGATAGCGCTGCCCCTTGCGGGGGGCGTCCTCGCACAGCACTTCGGCGACTGCGAGGAGTTCATCATCCTGACTGCCGATGACGGCAAGGTGCTCGATGGCGGAGAGAGGGTCGCCGCGCCCGCGCACCAGCCCGGGCTCCTCCCGGGGTGGCTCGGCGGCCTCGGCGTCGACGTGGTCATCGCCGGCGGGATGGGAAACCGGGCGCGGGCGATGTTCTCGGAGGCGGGCATCCGCGTCGTGGTGGGAGCGGCAGGCAGAGATCCGCAGGGCATCGCGCAGTCGTTCCTGGACGGCAGGCTCGAGGAGGGGAAGAACCTCTGCGATCACTAGGGTCCGGACCGGCTCCGTCCGGCGGCGCGAGGTGCGCGTGAAACGGGGAAGCCGCGTCTCCCGGTTCGCAGTGAACCAGGAGGCGCGGCTTCCGGAACGGTGGGGCGACGATCGCCGTCTACTTGGTCTCGTCCCCGGCCGCCTCGGCGGTCTTCATCTGCGCGTGCGGGCAGCCGCCCTCGGTCATCTTCGCGGCGTCGGCGCAGGACCTGTCGCACACCTCGTCGCCGTGAGTGCACGGACCGTCGCACTGAGCGTCGGCGTCGGCGCCCGGGCAGCCCTCCTTCGCCAGCTTCGCTGCGTAAGCGCAGGCCTCACTACAGGTGGCCTCACCGTCGGCGCACGAGGCGAGCTTCGCGGCGTGAGCGCAGGCCTCCTCGCAGCTGACCTCACCGTCGGCGCACGAGGCGAGCTTCGCCGCGTGAGCGCAGGCCTCACTACAGGTGGCCTCGCCGCCGGCGCACGTTCCGTCATACTCCTTGGCCGCGCCGGGGCAGCCGTGCTTCTTGCCTCCCTCGTAGCCGGCGGCGGCATGCTCCGCGTCTGCGCGCATCTGCGTGCCCGTCGCATCGGCGGCCCCGCGCTCGCATCCGGTCACCGCGACGAGCGCGATGGCGAGAGCGACGATGATCCAGAGCGTTCCCTTCGTCATAGCTGCTTCCTCCTCGTGGGGAGAGGCCACGCACACGCGCCCGTTCGCACCGCGGCCGCGTGTTGCTCTTGACTTGGCACAGACAACTAACTTAGCTTGTTCAGGGGCAGGCTGCAAGTCTCGAGATCGGGGCATCCACTGTGAGTCGTCCGGCACGCTGGGGCATCTGACGGCCCGAGCAGTCCTGTGGCACGGAATACGCGGGAGGGGGTTCCGGTATGGCGTATCCGCTACAGAAGGTCGGGAGCCAGCGCTTCGTTGGGGAATCAGACAAGGAGATCGTCCACGACACGTGGCACGGGGACTGCGAGGACTGGTTCGTTCAGAAGCTGATCGACGCTGGCGTCGCCGTCTGCTTCGATCCGGACACGCTCGACCAGGCACTGACCGAGGGGTACGAGTACTGCTCCCACTGCTTCGATCGCACGTCCCCCAGGCCGCCGGTCGGTGAATCCTCGTAGACTGCGTGGTTGCCGGTGCGGGGGTCGGGCCTCGTCCGAGCGGCTTGTCCGTGATCGGGCGGCTCGCGCGTGCTTCACTCCTGCGCTAGATTCTCGAGACCGCGCTCCTGAGCCCCAGGAATTTCCTCATGGAGAGCAGGACCTCCTCGGTCCTGTCCAGGAACCCCGGCCCCGAAAGCTGCCTCACTATCTCCGCGTACGATGAGTGGATCGCCGCGGGTATCTTCTCGACGTCGCAGAGCCCCACGGGGAACGTCGACGGTCTGACGAGCACGACCGACGAACCCCTTCTCGGCCGGTGA
>JALGVU010000216.1 GCA_025774545.1 bacterium
GTCCGTGATGAACCCGTGCCGACGGTACGATCCCGGTGGCATCGAGCCGTACTCGCCCTTGAGCTCGCGGTGCACGAGGTCGCCAAGACCTAACGACTCGATCGGGAAGACGCCGGCCGCCCACGCGCCGCCCCCGCCGCCAGCGGAATCCTGAGGGATCTCCGTCTCGGGGATCGGGATCCTCACGTACTCGAGCGTCTGGCGTGGGGCAGAGAACGCCGCCTCGTGCGCGAGCCCCGAGTCGACGAAGAACGTGAGATCGGGGACGCCGTTCAGACTCCCCCTGGCCATCATGAAGTGCGTGGCGGCGAGCACGAAGGGGATCTCCTCGGCCTCGGAGCCGGCGAGCTCCCGGCGGAAGCGCGCGGCGGCGTCACCCTTCGGATCGCGAAGGACGAGCCTCCCGTTCGGGTAGTCGATCGTCGCGAGGAATTGCCTGAGCACGTTCGTGCCGAGGATGCCGCCGATCTCGTGCTCGCCCAGGACGAACTGCTTCGTGGGGAGGATCGCGAGCGGGACCGAGCGGACCGTCAGATCACCGAGCACGATCGACTCGGCCCTGCCGAAGCCGACCTCCGCCTGCATCCCGCCGCCGAACATACCCATCATCTCGGCCACGATCTCGATGCCGAGCGAGGCAGCGATGTCGGTGTCGAGGATGAACGTGTCGCCGCCCGTGTCGATCAGGACGGGGATCGTTCTTCCCTGAACCTGAACCTCGAGGACCGGAAGGGGATCGGTGATGAGGAACGGGACGATCGACTCATCCCTCGCACCCCACTCGATCTGGTAGGGCGCGTCCGGGAACGCCGCCATGAGATCGAGATGCGGCATCCTGATCGCTTCCCCCGCCTCGGACGCCAGAGCCGCACCCTTCGCGTAGTCGTTCGTCTGGAAACAGAGGAAGGCCAGCGTCATGAGCGCCCGCCTGTGCATAGGCTCGACCGCGAGGATCGCCCGGAGGAGCGCCTCGGCCTCATCGTAGTCGCCCGCGAGATACGCCAGCTCGGCGACAAGCTCACCGGCCCTCATCGGTGCGTCCTCGCTCGCCGCGACCGCCCGGAGAACCTCTCTCGCCTCTTCGAAGCGCCCGAGCTCGAAGAGGAGCTCCCCGTAGGCGATCGCCGCCTCGTGGTCGCCCGAGTCGCGCTCGAAGACCGACCGCGCATCCTCGAGCCCGTCGAGCGTGTCCCCACGGTGCGTCCCATCGTCCATCGGGGGAGCCGGCCCCTGCGCGAAGGCCGCCATCGGAAGCGCCAACCCCAGCGCCAGCAGACAGAGCGCCCCGATCGAGATCGAACCGATTCCAGCAATCATCGTCCGTCCCTCCCGCGAGTCAGAGAACCAACCACGAATCCGCTTGCACCTCTCTGACAGTTCTACTAGAATATTGGTTGAAAGTAAAGCAGGTAATCGAACGGGAGGGCACCATGTCACGAGGTCGCCCGCGCACACTCACCATCAGGACCCCCAGACAGCTTCGGGCCCTGAGGACGCCCGTCCGCCAGGAGATCGTCGGCGCATTCCGCCGGCTCGGAGCGTCATCGGTGAAGGAGATCGCGGCTGAGATCGGCCGCGCGCCCGAGACGCTCTACTACCACGTCCACGAGCTCGTCAAGGCAGGGATCGTCCGTGAGAAGAGCAGGAGACCCGCAGGGAAGCGCGTGGAGGCTGTCTACGAACTCACCGCGACGAGGATCATCATCGACCATCGCGGGCGCTCGAAGGCCTTCCTTTCGGCGCTCGCCGACCTCTATCGGGCCACGCTCCGGTCGGCGGAGCGGGAGCTCGCCCGCGCCCTGGAGCAGGAGCAGAAACGGAAGCGCGGACCCCGCCGATCGACCGCCGTCATGCGGCTCACGGTGCGGCTGAGCTCCGAGTCCGCGCAGCGCCTGCCCGGGCTCCTGCAGGAAGTGGTGGATTCACTCACCGACGAGAAGGAAGAGGCCGGCGCGCGCGACTACTCGCTCACGGTCGCCGTCGCGGAGCTGCCCGAGCGACGTGACGCGGTCTAGGACCCGCCGCTTCGTCCCGGGCGCGACGCCGGGAAGCCGACACCGGATTCCCGGAAGCTCCTCACCTACTCAGGCGGGAACAGAAACCGCAGCGCCGCAGGGAACCTCGCGGCCCAGTACGCCTCGTTGTGCCGCGCGCCCTCGTCCTCGACGACGAGGAGATCCTCGCCCTCGACGAACCCCTGCGCGAGCAGCGCGTCCTTGAGTGCCCTCAGATCATCGATGTGATCATCGACGCCGTTCCCGTCCGTGTCCTCGGTGGACTCCGACTCGCGCGTGCCCATGTCGATGTAGACCCGCGACGCGGGCCTCTCCTTCGACGCGACGAAGTCGACGAGTCGATGCTCGTCCCAGCGGACCACGGGCGAGACGCCCGCGATCAGGCCGAAGACATCGGGGTGCGCGTAGCCGGCGTAGACCGCCATGAGCCCGCCCAGGGACGAGCCGCCGAGCCCCGTGTTCGCCGGTCCCTCGAGCGTGCGGCAGTTCATGTTCACGAAGGGGATCAGCACGTCGATGAACGCGCGGAGGTGCTCCTCTCCCCCGCCTCCGGCCTGGCGGTGCCGATCGAACCACGGCGTGTACTCGTGAACGCGCTCCGTCTCCCCGTTCGCGACGGCGACGACGATGATCGGGCGCATCTCGCCCGCCTTGATGAGCCGCTCGCACGTCTCGTCGACCTCCCACTCCCCCGCGAAGCTCGTCTTCGCATCGAACACGTTCTGTCCGTCGAGCATGTAGAGGACGGGGTAGCGCTCGTCGGTCGCCTCCTCGTATCCAGGCGGAAGGTAGATCCACACGCGCCTGCCATCGAGGAAGTCGGGAACCTCGAGCGGCCTCACGTCGCCCGTGATCGAGCTCGTTCTCGAAGGCGGCGCGTTCCCCGCCCAGCTCGCGACCGAGAGCCTCAACGTGCCACTCGCGGCGGCGGCGAACGTCCGGTTCGCGATCTCCTCGCCTCGCGGCCCCTTCTCGACGACGCCCCAGTGCCCGCGCGTGAACTTGTACTGAATGGGACGCCCCTTGTCGAACGCGATCCCGATCTCGTACGCACCGTCTCCGGCCTTCGCGAGCCGGTGGTCCTGGTCTCCGGGGTCCCAGTTCTGGAAGTCACCGGCGATGTAGATCTCGGCATCGGCGGGTGTGTCATCGGGCACGGTGACACGAAAGATGATCTCTGCCATGGCCTCCTCGTGGCCTCCTTCCACCAACGGCGCGCCGGTCGCACCCGAGACCCCCGCACAGCCCACGAGACCTAAGAGCGCGGCCGCGGCCCACACGCGAGTGTCACTCGGGCCGATTCGATGTGCCGTCATGCCTTGCCTCTCGGTTCCAGATTCAGGGAGCCTCCCCAGCAGCCACAGGCTCGGCAGCCGGTTTCCCGGAGTCGTCGCTCTCCACGCCACGAGCCTCGGACCCATCGAGCTCCCGCGCGAGGGCGTCGAGCTCGTCGCGATGCTCGAAGAGAGAGCACGCGTACCGTTCGCGGCTGAGGAGTTTCGGGCGCTCGCGGATGGCCCGCAGGAAGCGCGACCGGCACGCGGCGACGAGGCCTCCCTCCCGGATGCTGTCCCGCGAGATCGACGCGAACGGACAGGGCTCCACGTCGCCCCGGGAGCTGATGTGGAACGAAGCCCAGCCTGCGGCCGTGCAGTGGTTCTCCTCGCCGTACTCGTCGTGCGGGAACTGGATGAGGACGATGCGGCTCTCTCTGCGAAGCTCGAGCACGCGCTTCCGCAGGGCGTCGCGTGCGCCGTTCGCGAGCATCCACTCCGGTCTCGGCGCGGGCCCGCACGGGATGTACTCCGTCAGAAACCCGAGCGCGCATCCCGCGGACGCCATGCCGTCGATGAACTCGTCGCTTCCGACGTGGTCGATGTTGCTCTTCATCACAGTGGCGGCGAACCCCGCGCACACGTCCGAATCCCTGAGACGGCCGAGCGCGCTGAGCGCGCCATCGTGCGCGCCCTCACGGCGGCGCGCGTCCGTGTCGCACGGGAACCCCTCGAGACTGACGAGCGTGATGGTGTTCCCGCTGGCGGCGATCCGTCTCGCGACGTCGGCGGTGACCAAGGATCCGTTCGTGATGAGGACGAAGAGGAGGCGCCGGTGACGACTGACAGTGTCGAGAAGACCGTCCACGAGAAGCGGTTCGCCGCCGGTCAGGATGACGGAGAGAACACCCAGCTCCTCCGCTTCGGTGAGGAGCTCGTCGATCTCATCCGGCGAGAGCTCGTTGTCCGTCGGGCGCCCGCGCGAGTAGCAGCCGCCGCAGTCGTAGTTGCAGCGCATGGTCGGACTCAGGGCCAGCACCCACGGGATCGCCCCACCGATCGCGCGCTCCCGCCGCATCCGCCGCTTCTCGGCGAGCCCCAGGTACCAAACGCGCCGGGCGACCCACGCGAACCGGCGAGGGCCTGTCCTGCCCCATCTCCAGAGCGCGAGGCCGATGAGGTCACCGATGGCGTTGCGGGTGTTCTTCCTCGGCAGTGGTCTTTCCCTTCGGGTGGTTGCCTCCCGGGGAGGCTCTGAAGGAGGCTTCCCGGGGAAAATCCTGAGCCACGTCCTCGGCGGCGAGTAGGTCGGCCTCGAAGAGGTCGATAACGAACTCTGGTACGTGTGCCTTGGACCCCTCTACCTGGACCGGTTCAGCGAAAGGGACATACGCCGGCTACCTCTCGTCGCCTTCTCGCGCTTCGAGCGCATCGATAACCCACAACGCCACGGCTCCCGGATCGAGCCTAGCCCACAGCCGAAGCTCGTCGGGAGTGAGACTCGGCGGGTCCCAGCCACGGTCACTCGAGAGCAGCTCAGCCAGCTGCTGCTCCTCTTGGTCGCTCCAATGCCACATGTGGAAGCCGATATCGCAGTTCATTCCCGAGTACCGAGGTACGGAGTATCGCCCCTCTTAGGGAATCATGAACACGAGCAGCCGATCACCGACATCAAGGCCTGCGAGAGCGTGACTGACCAGGAACTCTATGCGAGAAGCCTCTGCGAGAAGCCGAGGGGGACACCGCAGAACACGCTCCACTCGGATTCGCCCGGCCGCGGTCGGACCTCTGAGGAGAGACGCGAGCTCCGATCGCCGCATGTCAGATGAGGGAGGCTCGACTTCCACGACTTCGCCCAAGATGACGAACTCGGGAAGCTGATAGAACTGGTGCGGGAACAGCCCGATCGGGCACCAGTACATGAAGGTCACCACATAGCCACCTTCGGGAGACACATCCAAGCTCTCTACTGGACGCTCGGAGGACTCGGCCCAGGCGACTGAGGACAATGCAGTCAAGACAACCAGAGAGGCCAAACGCCACCCATTCCTGAACATGGTGCCTCCGAACATCCCATTCGCCTCCGCCGTGAGACCCTCTGCGCTAGGCTGGTCCAGCTAACGACAACTAGCCTTCCGAATGCGCGACGGCACCTGCTGCCCAACGGGCCGGGTAGGCGCGTTGAGCAGCCCACTGCACTCAGTCCGGGACGCTCAGAAAGCCGCATCTTCCCAAGGTACCCGGATGCTGTGGCGTCGGATGTGCCCCGCGGATTCGGGGACCCATCCCCTCGAGGCTGTGCTCTCGGTCACCAATGTGACCTGTCCGAATCGGCTCCGAATCGCGCCCCTCTATCGATACAGGGACTTGATTCTCCCCCACGATCCCGGCTCGACCGCCGTGTAGACATCGAGCGTCAGATGGAAGTAGTCGCTCGCGCCGCCTTCCGCCGTGATCGTGATGTCCATCTGGTAGGAGCCCACGGGAAGCCCCGGCTCGACGAGCTCCGCCTCGACCGTCCCCGTGACGGTGTCGCCCCAGAGGCAGGTCTCAGGGACGATCACCGTGACGATCAGAGGTGGAGCGGTGGGCAGCGGCCCCTGGATGTCCATGAGATCGCAGTTGCCCGTGTTCAGGATCTCGAACGGCCCACTCGAGGTCTGCCCCAGAACCACGCCGAGCTCCATCTCGTTGCCGCTCATGCCGTAGGCGTCGTCGTCGATGTCCAGCGCGGGCACGCAGTTCACCGCCGCGCTGAGCGTGAGGTCGTCCATGACGGCTCCGCCCGCAGCCAGAAGCGACACGGAGCCCACGTAGACATCCGCCCGCGCGCCCGCCGGAAGGGCCACGCAGATCTCGAGCAGCGCGGTCTCGCCGGGCCCGAGGCTCATGGCCGTCGGGTTGAAGCTGACGTTGTCCGAGGGGATCATCGCTCCCATTCCGGTCAGGTGGGTCGCCTCGAACCTGATATCATCGAGAAGCTCGTCGCCGTCGTTTCGGACGGTGACGCTTCCGCATACGATCTCTCCCGGGTCGCCTACGAGCGCGAGTTCGTTCTCATCGAAGCTCGCGGAGGGAACACGACCTCCGGCCGCGGAAACGGCAGATGACGTGGAACCGAGAAGCGCGAGCGATGCCACGAGGACCACGCTCACAACGCGTACTTCCAGACGCAGTGTCCGCATGATTGCACCTCCTGTCGTGTTGTCCTGAGAACCAGCCGTTGTGCCTGAGGTGCCGCGCGAGGGCACCACCCTCACGGAAACAACCAGCGCGTCACCCGCCCAGGAGGGCGCGGCACCTGGGAGACGAGGACGCATCGTGATCGCCGATGATCGCAGTGTCCCGATCGACGAACCGGCACGCGAACTGAGCGAAGCGGTGGGCGTCGGCGAAGTTGCTGGCGACGCCGAACGAGATCCGTACGGCGCCTGAGCTCTTGCCGTCTATGCAGAGGCGCAGGTCGTCGAGCGTGAGGCGATCCTGGGTACCCGTGAAGCACGCCACGAGCTCGGGCTGCGAAATACCGAGTGCGATCTCGCCGCCGCCCGGGTTGCAGAAGCACCCGGTCCGGAGGGAGATACGAAACCGATTGGCGACGGCCTCGACGAGTCGATGATCGAAGAACCGACCGTTCGGATCGTAGAAGTTCATCGTGACCGTCGCGCCCCTGCCCTTCGTCTCCAGCGGCCCGTAGATGCGAACGACCGGCTCACCGTTCTCGTGGCGGAGATCTCGGAGCTTGGAGAGGAGCCACCCCGTCAGACAGCGCACGCGCTCGTGGATGACCTCCACGCCGATCCCGCTCAGATGATCGAGACCGATCTCGACGGCCGGCAGACAGAGGTAGTTGGTGGTCCCGTCCTCGAACGCGGCCTCGTTGTCGTGGAAGTAGTACTTGTCGCCCTGCACCGAGGCGACGGTGATCGTGCCCCCGGCGAACCACGGGCGCACGAGCTTCGCCAGCGCCTCCCTGCGCGCGATGAGACACCCCACGCCCGTCGGATACCCGAACATCTTGTAGAACGAAACGGCCACGAAGTCCGGCGTGCAACGGCTCAGGTCGAGCCGGTTGGTCGGCACGAACGCGGCGGCATCCAAGATCACGTCCCAGCCCTCGGACTGGGCGGCGGCGATCCACGTGAGCGGGTGCTGCACACCCGAGAAGTTCGACTGGGCAGGATACGCGAAGAGCTTGTGCGCGGCGCTGGTCGGCTCGCGAAGGTGCTGCATGAGCTCGTCCTCGTCGACGCGCGTGTCGGGAAGGACGAGCGGCACGTAGATGGTCTCGGCGCCCTTCGCTCGAGCGTACTCGCGGATGCCGTTGACGGAGTTGTGGTTGTCGAACGTCAGGAGGAAGCGGTCGCCGGGCTCGAACGGGTACGCCTCGCCCACGAGCTTGAGGGCCCCCGTGGCGTTCTGTGTGAAGATCGCGACGTACTCGGAAGGAGACGCGTCGAAGAACTGAAGGACCCGTGAGCGAACGTGCTCCACGCGCTCCGTCATGCTGAGCGAGGTCGGGTTCGAGGAGTGGGGATTCCCGAAGACGGCGCCGCACAGGAGCTCGTCGTGACGGCGGACCTGCGACTCCGCGTAGAGGCTCCCGCCGGTGTAGTCGAGGTAGACGTGGTCCTGCGCGTCGATCCGTGCGTACTCCCGCGCGCGCAGCTCGTCGATCGCGCGCGTCGACTCGTACGCCGGGAACTCCTTCAGGAACTCGGCAAACGCGGCCTCGGGGGCTGCCGACTTGCCCACGCTCGTGCCTTCCGCCTTCATGACGCACCCCGCTGCTCGAAACAGACCGTACCCAGCAATCAGCCTCTCAATAGTAGCGCGATTGGGTCGGCGAGCCAAGGGGTAGGCGTGCGCGGTGAATCGGTCTTGGAGCCAGTGGCACGGATGGAGGAAGCACACACTGAACGCGGTTCTGACTTCAGATCGGGCGGCTTCGTTACCTCTTCCGCGTCTCACCCGCGAACGCCACTCGGGCGCGACGGGTGCGAATGCAGCCGGCGTGACAGCCAAGCTCGCCGGGTGCAAGCGCTAGCTAAGCTCCATCTGCTTTGAAGCCGATCTGCCGCATCTTGGGCGGCTCCTCGGGGCTCATGAGTTTCTTGATGGCCGTGACGATGGCCCTGATGTTCTCATCATGGTGGGCCAAGTGCCCCTCAAGCGCATTCACTCGCCTTGCCAGCTCCTTGTGCTCCGAAACCACCTCGCGCATGCGCACGAAGGCGCGAACCACGAAGACACTCATGTCCACTGCGCGACGTGAACTGAGGACGCTGGTAGCCATTATCGCACCGTGCTCCGTGAAGGCGTGCGGGAGCGCGGGCGAGTACTTCAGCTTCGAGAGGTGGTCGCATTTCGCGACCAGCTCTTCCTTCTCCTCCCGGTCAAGCTGGAACATGAAGTCCTCGGGGAACCTATCTGAGTTTCGCTTGACCTGCTCGTTGAGGCGCTTGGTCGGTACACCGTAGAACTCCGCCAGGTCAGCGTCCATGATGACCTTCGCGCCTCGAATCAGGAAGATTCTCTGCTGGATTGCGCCAACCTCAACCACGGCCGTCTTCTTGGGCATGCCCGGATCACCTCTTGGGGATCTCGCATGTAGGTGGTCGCAGATTGCGACCACCTAGCTACTCCTCTACCACTCGGCTTGTTCCTCTCGTAAGCACAGGGGGCAGATGAAGCCTCACGAATCGTGAGTCGCCCGCGCCCGGCGGTGGCACGAGCCGTGCCGGCGAAGCCGGGTGCACGGCGAGTGACGACGCGAGAAGCGAAGGCGCAACCGATCCTACATCTCCG
>JALGVU010000217.1 GCA_025774545.1 bacterium
CCACGAGAACGGTCAGAGCACAGAGTGCCAGGATGTTCACGGACTTCATCAGTCCCCTCCTTCGACTTGGGTGGGACGCACCGCCCCCACACGGGGAATCGGCACGAATCTCCCGTCATTATTGCCTGTCGACAGACTCATACGTCTCGCGGGGCGTACAGCCCCGCACATAGATTATACCATAATGGCAAGAGTACCGCAAGATGCTTCCCGCTGGTGAGCGTGGGCTCAGGACCCGACCATCGATCCGTCCGCCGGTCAACATGACCGCGCGGCCACGATATTGCAAGGTCCCTCCCCGGGAAGCGCGAAGGCGCGGTGCACAACTGTTCCTTCGAATGGCAAGGAACGCCTCGGCGCGGTTGCGGCTCGGCCGCGGCGCGTGGGCGCTCTTCCGCCAGAAGGAGCCAAACGACCGTAATCCGTTGACAGCGCGCGTCGCCGACCCGTAGCTTCGCCCGAAGGACTCGGGGATGCCGGCCCGAAGGACTCGCGGATGCCGCACGCCCCGGCCCGTATCGCGGGCCGCACGGCAGCGCCCCGCGAGCACCGATCTTCGCCATGTCGTCACGGAGAGCCGATGGAACGCGTCACCCCAACATCCCCCTCGAGCGAGAAGGACGACTTCTACCGGTCGCTCGTCTCGCGATGCGCCTCCACGATCGTCGCGACCCTGGGAGAGGGCAGCCTCGAGGCCATCCTCATGATCGGAGCGCCGGCCCGCTCCGAGGCGACCGTCGTCGAGACGGCGGAGGGACTCTACAGCCTGAGCGACATCGACCTCATCTGCGTCCTTCCACCTTCGAAGGAACCGTCGGCGCTCGCGAGGACTCTCGTAGCGCGCGTGCTCAGGCTCAACGACGAGCTGGCCGACGCCTGCTCCGGCGTCGACGCCTCGCTCAAGACGCGCGGCGACCTGGCCGTCCCGCAGCCGCTCATCTCGAACTACGAGATGTTGCGCTCGCCCGTCGTCGTCTGGGGCGACGAGTCGATCGTCGCGGGGCTCCCCGAGCCGGACATCGATCGCATCCCGGCCCACGAGAGCCTGACGCTCTTCCACAACAGGATCGTCGAGGAGGTCCTCCTCTACCCCGAGGTGCGCCGCGCGGACAGCGATCCCTGGACGTCGCTCTCGATTCTCTATCGCACCGCCAAGCTCGCCCTCGACACGGTCACGGCCGTCCTCTTCCTTCGGGGGGCGGTCCCCGAGGGTTACCGAGAGCGCGTCGCTGCCTTCCTCCGCCATCTCGAGGACTCGCCTGAGCTGGCGCCCCTCGGGGCTGCCCTCGAGGACTCCCCCGGCGAACTCGGCGTCTGGGCCGATTTCAAGGCCGGCGGTGAGCTCGATGCTCTCGTCGATCGTTTGGGCGGCTCGCGCGCATCCGATGATCTCGCCCGCGTCGCGAGGGACGCGTGGTACCGGCACGTGGAGTTCGCAGCCGCGGCCTGGCGGGCGATCCTCGGGAACGTTCTCGGAAGGAACCTGCTCGACGCCGATCTCGCGACGGTCGTGCGAGCCTACGGCAGGCTCGAGACGCCCGCGCGAAGCGCCGCCCGTGCGATCAAGGCGCTCCGTTCGGACGCCGGCCTCCTCTCACGCCGGCGTGTGCTCGGACGGTGCGCCTTCGCCTCGCCGCGCCTCCTCGCGTACGTGACCGCGGTCCTGACGTACCTCGGAACGCGGGACACGGCCGACCAGGCGTGGATCGACTCCGCGATCCTCTCGTACTGCCCGTTCGAGCTTCCGACCGACGCCGCATCGCTCGACCGCGAGGCCCTGAGGGATGCTATCATCGAGAGGCTCGCCCGCTACCACGAGTCGGTGCTGCTCGGGAGGGCGACCGGAGGAGACCGATGAGAAGAGAGAGGATCGTGCTCGCGTTCTTCGTCGACGCGCTCGGGTGGGAGATCGCCCGGCGGCACCGCCCGTTCGAGTCGGTCGCCCCTCACGCGTATCGGCAGCGCACGGTCTTAGGCTACAGCTGCGCGGCGCAGCCGACGATCCTGACCGGCGAGATGCCGTCGACGCACGGGCATTGGGGGATGTTCTATCGCACCGAGCGCTCCGAACTCGCGAACCTGCGCCCTCTGCGGTTCGTCCCGCCGTTCGTCGTGCACCACCGCCGGTTCCGCAACCCGCTCCTCAGATGGCACAGGAGGCAGAGCGGGTTCACCGGCTACTACAATTTCTACCGCATCCCCTACGGGCTCTTCGATCGGTACGACATCTGCGAGAAGAACGACATCTACGCACCGGGCGCCTTCGCGTCTGGGACGCCGTCGATCTTCGACGACCTCGCCGCCGAGGGGCTCCCCCATCGTACCTGGACGTGGACGACGCCGCTCGAGGAGAGCTTCGCCGAGCTCGAGGTGGCGCTCACGACGGAGCCCGAGCTCCGCTTCGTTCTCCTCTACACGGCGTTTCTGGACGGCTTCCTCCACGACCACGTCGGCGACGAGGAAGCGGTCGCCGAAGCGATCGCGAGGGTCGAGCGGCTCGTAGAGAGCGCGGTCGAGCGCGCCAGAGAAACGAGCGGCGAGGTCGAAGTCCTCGTCTTCTCGGATCACGGGATGACGGCGACGGTCGGCGGGTGTGACGTCATGGGAACGATCGGCTCGCTCGAGCTCGCGCACGGAAGCGACTATCTCGCGTTCTACGATTCGACGATGGCGCGGTTCTGGTTCACCCACGAGACGGCCAGGAAGGAGATCGTGGACGCGCTCGAGGGGATCGACCGCGGCACGATCCTCACCGACGACGACCTCAAGCGCGAGGGCGTCTACTTCGAGGACGGGCGCTTCGGTGAGCTCATCTTCCTCATGGACCCCGGGACGCTCGTCGTGCCGAGCTACATGGGAGAGCGAGGACCCAGGGGTATGCACGGCTTCACACCGGACCACGAGGACTCGCACGCGGTCCTCATGTCGAGCCTGAGGCTCGATCCCGAGCCCGCGCACATCAGAGACACCTACACCGTCATGAGGAGGCTCGTGGCGGCCTGAGGGCGGACGGCTCGCGCGGCTCGTCGAAGAACGGCCCGGCGCGACTCATCGAAGCACGGAGACGAACGGCCCGGCGCGCCCGCGGTCGCCCGGGGCAAGAGGAGAGCATGGGGCAGACGTTCGACCAGAGCGGTTTCTCGCGCGACCTCACCGACCGGAACCTGCTCCACGTCGCGAAGCAGGCGTCCGGGGTCATGACGTTCCGGCTCCTCGGGACGCTCCTGGGGCTCGGGTCGAACCTGATCTTCGCGCGGTACCTCGGTGCCGAGCTTCTGGGCGTCGTGGTGCTCGCGACGACCGCGCTCCTTGTTCTCACACTCGTCGCGTCCATCGGAATGGGACGCACGTTCATCCGGTATCTCCCTGTCCATCTGAGTCGCGGGAACAAGAAGGGCGCGGCGGGGATCTTCCGGCTCGGCATGCGCATCGTGCTGGCGGCGAGCGCGTTGGCGGGCATCGTTCTCTACCTTGGACGCGGGTTCCTCGCGAGCACCGTCTTCAAGGAACCGCTCATCGAGACGGCCATCCCGATCGTCGCGGTGGCCGCGATTCCGGCGACGCTCTATCTCGTCCTCGGCCAGACCCTGCGCGCGCTCAGATGGGCCGCGCGGGAGACGCTCTGCAAGGAGATCGTTTTCAAGAGCATCAAGCTCGGGGTCTTCTTCCTACTGGTCTTCCTCGGGTTCAAGCTCGAGGCGCTCCTCGGCGGCTTCGTCGCGGGGTACGCGGTGGCCGCGCTCGCGATGATCTTCTTCATCCAGAAGCGCTGGCCGTTCCTTCTGCGCGGGCCGAGCGAGGTCAGCGTGCGCCGCCGCGAGCTGTACGCGTTCACCGGGACGATGCTCTTCGTCGGGTTCATGAACTACAGCATGAGCATCACCGACCGGACGATGCTCGGAATCATCTCGACGTCGAGGGACGTCGGGATCTACAACATCGCTTTCCTCATCTCGAACGTCCTGAGCCTCATCTTCATGGCGATGAACGAGGCGTTCTCTCCGGTCGTATCGGAGCTGTACCACAACGGGAAGCACGGCGAGCTCAGGTCGCTCTACTCCTCTCTCACGCGCGTCGTGCTGATCATCATCGTTCCGGGCCTCATCTGGCTCGTCGGGTTCGGAGACGATCTTCTCGGGATGTTCGGCAGCGAGTTCCGCGTCGGATACGTCCCGCTCGTCGTGCTTGGGATCGGTGTGCTCGCGCGGTGTCTGGTCGGAACGGTCTCGCCGCTCCTCATCCTCTCGGGGCACGAGAGGTACAACGCCGCGAACATCGTGGCGGTGACGGCGATGAACATCCTCATGAACCTGTGGCTCATCCCACGCTACGGCGTTCTCGGGGCGGCCTACGCGACCGCGATCTCGCTCGCCATCGTGAACGCCGTGGCCTTGATCGAGGTCCGCAAGCTCATGGGCATCACGCCCTACGCCACGTCTTATCTCAAGCTCCTCGTGCCGGCCGCCGTGACACTCGCGGGAACGCTCGTCCTTCGCGCCAACACGCCTCCGTTCCAGTTCGCGGTCATCGCGGGGATCCTCGGCGTGACGGTCGTCGTCTTCTTCGGGATCTTGGCACTCCTCGGGATCGAGCGGGACGATCGGCTGATCCTCGGAAGACTGTGGGCGAGGCTCGGAGGTGGCGGAGAGCGGGGATCCGGCGCGTAGCCG
>JALGVU010000218.1 GCA_025774545.1 bacterium
CGCTCGAACTCGCGCTCAGCCTTCTCCCAGTCCCAGTCGTGCATGAAGTGGATCACCGCCAGGCAGTTGTGCGCGAGGGCAACCGTCTCGTCGATCTCGAGGGCCCGCTCCGCCGCCGCCCGCGACTTGCCGAACGCCTCCGTGGGCGGCGCATCGGCCCAGAAGGCGAGGCTCTGGTGCCACATGGAGAGTGCGGCGTGCGCGAGCGCGTACTCGGGGTCGATCTCGATGGCCTTCTCGAAGCACTCCCGGCTTCTGCGGAGTCCTTCCGGCGTCAGGCTGTTCCAGTAGTAGTGTCCCTTGAGGTAGAGGGCGTAGGCATCGAGATTGTCGGTGTGCCGTCGGACGAGTGGCGCCTTGGGCTCCAGACCGCAAAGACGTCCTCCATCTCACGATCGTACCGGTCCGACCACAGATGGAATCCGTCGGAGACGCTGATGAGCTGCGCCGTCACGCGGAGCCTGTTCCCCGCTTTCCGGACGCTTCCCTCGAGGACCGTTCCCACGTTCAACTTGGTACCGATCTCCCGGATGTCGGAGTCCTTCCCGCGGAACTGGAACGCCGACGTCCGGGCGGCGACCCGCAGCTGGGGCAGCTGCGCGAGTGCGTTCGCGAGCTCCTCCGCCAGGCCGTCGCCGAAGTAGTCGTTCTCGGGGTCGGGGCTCATGTTCGCGAAGGGGAGGATCGCTATGGACGGGAGGGCTTCCGGCTCGACGCTGATCGCCGCGGTCGGGTCGGACGTCAGCCTCTGGCGAAACGCCTTGAGGTCGGCGGCCAGGTTGCCCGCGCTCTGATAGCGCGCGGTCGGGTCCTTCGCGAGGGCCTTCACCAGAATGCCGGCGATCTCGGGGGGCACGCCTGAGACATGGGAAGTGATGCTCTCGGGATCGTCGTTCAGGATGGAGTAGATCACGGTCTGGTCGCGGTCTCCCGTGAACGGTCGCTTCCCCGTGAGCATCTCGTACAGGACGACACCCAGTGACCAGATGTCCGTCCGGTGATCGACGGTCTCTCCACGCGCTTGCTCTGGGGACATGTAAGCGACGGTGCCCACCGTCGTGCCGAGCCTGGTGAGCTGCGCACCGCCCGCCATCCTCACGAGCCCGAAGTCCATTATCTTCGCCCGCGATCCTGGCGTCACAACGATGTTGGCAGGCTTTATGTCGCGATGGACGATGCCCCTCTCGTGCGCCGCCGCGAGTCCCTCCGCGACCTGGGCCGCGACGTCTACCGCCTCGTTGAGTTCAAGGGTCCCGGACGTGATCTTCACCTTGAGGTTCTCGCCCTCGACGCACTCCATCGCGATGAAGGTCCGTCCGTCGGCCTCGTCGATCTCATGGACGGTACATATGTTGGGGTGGTTGAGCGCGGCTGCGGCCTTCGCCTCCTGGACGAACCGTTCCGTGGCAGAGGCATCACGGGTCATGTCAGGAGACAGGAACTTCAGGGCCACCGTCCGTTCCAGCCGGGTGTCCTCGGCCCTGTAGACGACGCCCATGCCGCCCTCGCCGAGCTTCTCGATGATTCTGTAGTGGGAGATAGTCTTGCCGATCAAGAGTGGCCCCCGGTGCGAACGTGGGCAATGGGCCATCTGAACTCCGTTCGGTGGGATTGTAGCGTCCTCCTCGGCTCAGGCATAGGAGGTTCTGCCGACTGAGAGGCGGGCGTCTCACTCGGCGAGACAGAGCGCGTGGTCGAGCCGCACAGCGAGGGCCTGCGGGCACTTTCTCGGTTCGGCGCGCTGCCGCAGGACCGTCGCAGTCCCGCTGGCGAACTCCAGAGGTGACGCGAGATGGTGAATTGGGATTCGTCGAACTGTATGAGGCCCATAATCGTTGACGAGGAGTCGGCGCAATGATATAATGGCTATGAGTCACGCATGACTGATGGGCCCGAACGACGAAGGGAGGTGGCGTGAAGATGCGCGCAAGGAAGCTCTGCAGAACCGGCGGCGCGGCCTTCTGTCTGCTCATTCTTCTGACTGGGTCTCCGGCCGGTGCCATCATCCACGGATACGTGGATGACTTCACGACGAAGGAGTACTGCGACACCCTCAACACGAGCGCGGAGTGGGACACCCTCGCGGGGGAGCTCAAGCTGCCGAGATTCGAACTCGAGCTCCGGGGCAGCGTCCATACCCAGAGCAACGCGTGGGGCGTTGCCGTGGCGGGGGACTACGCCTACGTGGGAGCCGGTGACCTCGTAGTGGTCGACATCAGCGATCCCGCGACTCCCGTCGCTGTGACGGGCGTGGAGACCCCAGGTTCCGCGCACGAGGTAGTGGTTGCGGGTGATTACGCCTACGTGGTGTGCATTGGTGGAGGCCTCTCCGTGATCGACATCACTGATCCGACGAGCCCCTTTCTCGCTTCGAGCGTCGGTACGTCGAACAATGCATATGGCCTCGCCGTGGATGGGGACTACGCGTACGTGTCTGCCTACACCTCGGGTCTCGATGTGATCGACATCTCCGACCCGGAGGCGCCATGGATGGTCGGCAATGTCGACACGCCCGGCTCGGCCTTCGGCGTGGCCGTCGAGGGCAACTACGCGTATGTGGCGGACCATGAACACGGCGTTCATGTGGTCGATGTCGCCGACCCCACGAACCCTGTGGCCGTGGGAAGCGTTGACACCCCGGGATCCGCCCGATGGGTGGCGATGGCAGGAGACTACGCCTATGTGGCCGATGTTGAGGCGGGCCTTCAAGTGCTCGACATCCGCGATCCTGTGAATCCTGTGATCGCTGCGGCTGTGGGTGTCGTGGACGGTGCGTTGGCAGTGACCGTCGAAGGGGACTACGCGTATGTAGCGGACTGGGCCTTGGGGCTCCAGGTGATCGACATCACCGACCCCGTCAGTCCCATGCTGGTGGGCGGCGTGGAGACGTACCAGGCCAAGAGCGTCGCGGTCGCGGGAGAGTACGCCTTCGTCGCGGACTTCTGGGCCGGTCTTCAGGTGGTCCACATCGCGGACCCCGTGCTGCCGCCGGTGCTTGCCGGAAGCGTGGATACACCTGACCGGGCCCACCGTGTGGCGATCGCTGGCGACTACGCGTACGTCGCGGACTTGTCTTCCGGCCTTCAGGTTATCGATGTGAGCGATCCCGCGAGCCCCGCGATTGCCGGGAGCGTGGACACACCTGACCTGGCCCACGGCGTGGCGATCGCCGGCGACCACGCCTGCGTGGCGGACTTGGCTTCCGGCCTTCAGGTGATCGACATCAGCGATCCCACGAGCCCCGCGATTGCCGGAAGCGTGGGCACACCTGACCGGGCCCACGGCGTTGCGATCGCCGGCGACCGCGCCTACGTGGCGGACTTGTCTTCCGGCCTTCAGGTGATCGACATCAGCGATCCCACGAGTCCCGTGATTGTCGGAAGCGTCGACACGCCGGGCGGGGCCTTCGGCGTGACGATCGCCGGCGACTACGCCTACGTGGCGGACGGGGGCTCCGGCCTTCAGGTGATCGATATCAGCGACCCCACGAGCCCCGCGATTGCCGGAAGCGTGGACACGCCTAACACCGCCTACTGCGTGGCGGTCGCTGGCGACCACGCCTACGTGGCCGACCTCGCTTCAGGTCTTCAGGTGATCGACATCAGCGATCCCACGAGCCCCTCGATTGCCGGAAGCGTGGACACGCCTGACCTGGCCTACTACGTGGTGATCGCTGGCGACCACGCCTTCGTGGGAGCCCGCGAGTCCGGCCTTCAGGTGATCGACATCAGCGATCCCACGAGCCCCGCGATTGTCGGGAGCGTGGACACGCCTGGCCCCGCCTACGGCGTGGCGATCGCTGGCGACCACGCCTTCGTGGCGGACTGGGAGTCAGGCCTCTCGGTCATCGAGGTCTTCAGGCGTCAGTTCCACACTGAAGCCAACGTTGGGCGGTCGTTCGCCATCGATGACTCCGATGAGCCAGCACTCCAGGCGCGTCTCGCGACCACCCAGGTGGATTCGATCCGGTGGGAGCTGAGCGCCGACGCCGGCGCCAACTGGGAGCACTTCCTTCCGGGCGACGATTGGCACACGTTCGGCATCCCCGGCGACGATCTCCTCTGGAGATCGACTCACACCTACCTCGGTGGATGGAACAACCCCGCCTGTGCGGACCTCGAGATCGAGTGGTTGTACGGTTTTCCTGCCGTCGACCTGATCTCGGACGTTCCGAACGACCAGGGAAGGCAGGTGAGGATTCGGTGGTCCCGCAGCGCCCACGACTTCGCGGGCAGTCCCACGCGGATCGACCACTACGCGATCTTCAGGAGAATCGATGAAGTGATGAGGCCGGATGGAGGGCGCGAACGGCGAGACGAGCGCGACATCGCTTCTGGCCGGCCGGAGCGGGATCCGCGGGGCGGCGCGCTCTACCCGCCGGGCGACTGGGACTTCCTGCTTGCCGTTCCCGCGTACGCCGAAGACGAGTACGCTACCGTCGTGCCGACACTCGTCGACTCGACCGCCGCCGGCGGGATGCAGCACACGGTCCTCTTCGTGCGGGCGGTCACCGACACGCCGTGGATCTACTTCGATTCCCCTCCCGACAGCGGATACTCGATCGACAATCTCGCGCCTGCGGTTCCGGCCGGATTCGCGGTGAACTACACCGTGGTGAGCGGGAACGAGCTTTCCTGGGAGCCCTCCGAAGACGAGGACTTCCAGTACTTCCGGGTCTACCGAGGCGAGACCGAGGACTTCGAGCCGTCGCCGGAGAACCTCCTTCACATGACGATCGACACGGGCTGGCTCGATCCGGATGGCACCGGCTGGCACCACTACAAGATCACCGCGCTGGACCACGCGGGGAACGAAAGCGGTCCCGCCTCGCCGGAGACGGTGACTGGAATCGAGGAGCC
>JALGVU010000219.1 GCA_025774545.1 bacterium
CCGTGAGGAGGACGGAATGAAACTGTCGAAGGCGAAGGAGAGGCTCGCCGCGATCGAGCCTGAGCTTGACCACGGCCACCTGGCGGAGTTCTTCACGTTCGACTGCGCGGGGCGCCGGCTGCACGTCCTGATCGCGGGGCGCCTCCGGAAGCGGGCACGCAAGAGCCGGGTCTGGGGGTCGAAGGACATGCTCGCGACGCTCAAGAACGCCCTCTACGGGTTCGATCCGAACCGGCCGAGAAGCAAGGGTGGGGCGGACGGGATCTTCCTGGTCGACCGGACCCATCGCCCCCGGAACGCGATGATGTTGAAGCTCTTCGATCACTTCTTGGACGAGCCGGACGGGGACGCCGCCGATCTGGCCGCGGCGCTCGAGGTCGAGCTCGAGACGCTCCTACCGGTCCGACTCGTGTCGCACGAGATGCGTCTTCTGGGCGTCCTCGATCGGGGCGACTCTGAGGACAGGCTCGTGCTCGTCGACTACGATCGGGACGAGTGACGGGTCGTTCGGACGGCGGTACCCGGTGTACGAACGAGTGGGAGGGGAGGCCCTGAGTGACGCCGAGACACCGGTCGTCGCGACGAGCTGTTGGCAAGACCTCACGGTCGGCGACACGGACCGTGACCGAGAACGGAGCGGACAGAATGAAGCAGCTGATCGCGCCCACGCTCATCGTCGACGAGCGGAGGGCGCGCGCGAACATCGGACGGATGACCGAGAGGGCTCTCGGGAGCGGCGTCTTGTTGCGTCCCCACTTCAAGACGCATCAATCGGCGGGTGTGGGGGAGTGGTTCCGGGACGAAGGCGTGCGCGCGATCACCGTCTCCTCTCTGGAGATGGGGGCGTACTTCGCGGATCACGGTTGGGACGACATCACGGCCGCCTTCCCGTTGAACCCGGGCGCCATCGACGTCGCGAGCCATCTCGCCCGCCGTATCACGCTCTCGGTGGCCGTCGATTCCGTCGAGACCGCGGAGGCGGTCTCCCGGCGAGCGACGGCGCCCTTCGGCGTGTTCGTCGAGATCGACTACGGCGCGGGGCGGACCGGTGTGCACGCGTCCGCGGTCTCCACGATCGAGGCCATCGTCGCCGCACTCGCTGGTGGCCTTGCGCCCTTCCGCGGACTCCTCCTGTATTCCGGTGACACCTACCGCACGACGTCGCGCAGTGAGATCATCTCGATCTTCCGAAGGGACGTGGCGGAGTTGAGGGGCCTCAAGGAGGCCCTCGGGGACCCCGCGAGCGAGGCGGTGCTGTCGATAGGGGACACGCCCTCGTGTTCCATCGTCGAGGACCTTGGCGGCGTCGACGAGATCCGACCGGGCAACTTCGTCTTCTACGATCTGATGCAGGAGAGGCTCGGAGCCTGCCGGTTCGACGACATCGCCGTCGTCCTGGCCTGTCCCGTCGTCGGCGTCTATCCGGAGAGGGGGGAGTTCGCCGTTCACGGGGGCGCCGTGCACCTCGCGGCCGACCATCTGACGTACGAGGAGGGCGAGCGAGGCTACGGCGACGTGGTCGAGCTGACGGCAGACGGGTGGGGCGAACGCGTCCCGGGCGCGCGCGTCGTCCGTGTTTCTCAGGAGCACGGGATCGTCGCCTGCCCGGCGGACCTCCTGGAGAGGATCAGGCCGGGCGACGTGGTCGGCGTCGTTCCGGTGCACAGCTGCCACACGGCGAACGCGATGGGCGTGGTCTTCGACCTCGAGGGACGGCGCTATCCCCAGAAGCCGAAGAACGTCTTGGCGGGCGACGGGGCGGCACGGTACCTGCGGGGGGACGTGAGCTGGTCGACTCCGTTCGACGAGGGCTGAGTCGGGTGAGGGGCGACGATGAGCAGACTGCAGCGATGATCGAGCCACCCGGCGTGCCTGTCGTCGCAGCGAGCGAGGAGGATCATGGCTGACCGCGAAGCGTTGGAGAGGCTGTTCACGAAGCACGGGTGCGAAGCGTTCACGTGGATCGAGGCGGCGGACATTGTCGTCGCCCAGTGGGTTCGTGTGAAATGCTTGTTCGGTTGCGACGAGTACGGGATGAACGCGACGTGCCCGCCGCACGTGCCCGCGGTCGACGAGTGCAAGCGGTTCTTCGGCGAGTACACCACGGCCGTCGTCTTCCACTTCCCGAAGCGGCTCGACGATCCGGACGCCCGACACGACTGGGGGAAGTCGGTGAACGCGAGCCTCCTAGCGCTCGAACGAGAGGTCTTCCTCGCGGGGTATCACAAGGCGTTCGCCCTCTTCATGAGCAGCTGCGGCCTGTGCAACGAGTGCCCGGGTGTGCCGGAGGAGTGCAGACATCCCGAGTCCGCGCGACCGACCGCGGAGGGTCTCGCGATGGACGTGTTCTCGACAGTGAGGAAGTGCGGCCTGCCCATCGAGGTGCTCGCGACGTACGACGAACCGATGAACCGCTACGCGTTTCTGCTGGTCGAATGACAGCCGCGCGTCCCCGAGCGCTTGGAGTGATCCTCGGATGCTGATCGTACCGGACGACCTCGTTCGCACAATCACGGACGTCCACGGTGAGGCGGGCGTCGCGTGGCTCGAGCGTCTCCCCGCGCTCGCCGCCGATTGCTCGGAGCGCTGGGGGCTCACGATCGAGCCGCCGTTCGGGCCGCTCTCGTATCACTACGTCGCGCCCGCCCTCCTCGCCGACGCGACGCCGGTCGTGCTCAAGCTCGGCGTGCCGGACCACGAGTTGAGGGCGCAGGCGGAGTCGCTCCGCCTCTTCGACGGCCGGGGGATCGTGCGCCTGATTGACGCGGACGTCGAGGCGGGCGCGCTCCTCCTTGAACGCCTGACGCCCGGATCCTCGCTCGAGGACGTCGAGGACGACGACGAGGCGACCACAGTGGGTGCCGCCGTGCTGCGAGAGCTGTGGCGCGACGCGCCGCCGGTGCATTCGCTTCCGACGGTCGGGGACTGGGCGGGCGGCCTCGAGAGGATGCGGCACCACTTCGGAGGCGGCACGGGGCCGCTGCCCGAGCCGTTCGTCGCGCGGGCGGAATCGCTGTTCGCGGAGCTGCTGGCGACGACCGACGATGCGAAGCTCCTGCACGGCGACCTCCATCACGGGAACGTCCTCCGGGCGCAGCGGCGGGCGTGGCTCGCGCTCGATCCGAAGGGCGTCGTGGGCGAGCCTGCGTACGACGCCGCGGTCTTGCTCCGGAGCGTGTCGCGGCGGCTGATGGCCGAGGCGCGGCCCGACCGGGTCCTGGCACGGCGCGCCGACCGACTGGCCGAAGAGCTCGGGTTCGATCGTGAGCGTCTCTTGGCGTGGGCCCTCGCACAGGCGGTCCTGGGCGCGTGGTGGTCGGTCGAGGATCACGGGCACGGCTGGGAGTGGGGGATCGCCGAGGCGAGGCTGATGGCAGAGGTCACGCGCGACGGAAGCGGGAGCTGATCGAGCGCGAGGTGCGACGAGCGGAGCCTGCCGATCGCGACGCGCTCGTCGAGCTCGTTGCGGGGTTTCGGGTGGCCCTGGCGCTCCTGCGAGGAGCCGATCGCGAGCCGGATCTCGGCAGGGCGCGGGGCGAGCTGGCCGAGTACGAGCGCGGGAGCTTCCCGATCTTCGTGGCGGCGGAGACGGCCGAGGCGGCAGGCGGGCGGGATCACGCGCGGGTGGGGCTCCTCGGATACCTCGTCTGTCGCGTTCAAGACGATGTCGTTTGGGCCGAGTCGCTCTTCGTTCGGCCCGAGCACAGGAGGCGCGGGATCGCCTCCGCCCTCTATGCGGAGGCCGAGAGGCTCGCTCTCGAGCTCGGTGGCGAGACCGCGTACAACTGGGTTCACCCGACGAACGATGCGATCATCGCGTTTCTGAGGAAGAGAGGGTACGAGGTTCTCAATCTGATCGAGCTTCGCCGCCGGCGGCGGAGCGAGTCGACCACGCGCAGGATCAGGGTTGGCGATCACGAGTTCGACTACTGAGAGGACCCCAGTGAACGTCGCCGGGGGTACGCCTGCGGGACGAGCCCGCGCGGCCCCCGACGACGCATCGCGGCGTCCCGGACAGGTGAGGAGCTACCGTGGCCGAAGATCGTCTGAAGATCACGGTCATCTGCGATAACACAGGTGGAGACGGGGACCTCACGTCCTCGTGGGGGTTTGCCTGCCTGATCCAGGGGCTCGAGAGCACGATCCTCTTCGACACGGGCGATGAGGGGCCGACGTTCATGGGGAACCTGACGAGGCTCGGCGTCGCTCCCGAGAGCATCGATGCGGTCGTGCTGTCGCACGACCACTGGGACCACACCGGGGGACTCGCGGACCTCCTCGATGCCCACGCGGCAGCCACCGTCTACGTGCTGCCGTCGTTCTCCAACAAGCTCGGTGACGCCGCGCGACGGGCAGGGGCCGACGTGATCACCGTGGCCGCTCCGACCGAGATCTGTCCCGGCGCCTGGTCGCTGGGCGACCTGAGTGGCGGGGGCAAGATCGCGGAGCAGTCGCTCCTGATAGAGACGGGCGGCGGCGCGATCGTCGTCACGGGATGCGCGCACCCCGGGATCGTCGGCATCGTGGAGCGCGCAGTGGCGAAGGTGGGAGGCGACGTCGTCGCGGCTCTCGGCGGATTCCACCTGTTCGAGACGGACGAGGACGTGGTGCGGGGGATCGCGATGCGTCTCGAGGAGCTCGGTGTTCGCTTCGTGGGACCCTGCCACTGCACGGGCGAGCGCTCGGCGCAGCTCTTCAGCGAGGTGTTCGGCGACGGGTTCGTTTCGTGCCACGCCGGCGCGGTGATCGAGCCCGCGGATCTCGTGGCGGGGCGAACGGGATAGGGGGAAGATACACTGAAGGGCTTCCACGATCTCACGAGCCGAGGGCGCGCGATGAGGCTTCGGACGATGGCCCGCGCGGCGCTCGCGCACTACGATCTCGACGTGCGCAGCGTGCGGCTGATCACGAACGCCACCAACGGGATCTTCCGCGTGGACACGGCGTGCGGCGAGATCCACGTTCTGCGGATCTCCGACCCGAAGGGCTGCCACGACGTCGACGAGATTCGCTCGGAGATGATGTGGCTCGGCGCGCTCAGGCGGGACACCGACCTCGGCGTGCCGCTGCCGCTCGAGACGAAGGACGGCGCTCTCGCCGCGACGATCCGGGTCGATGGCGTGCCCGAGCCGAGGCACTGCGTCGTCTTCTCGTGGCTCCTGGGATCGGATCTCGCGGATCGGCTGTCGCTCGACACGGCGACGCGATTCGGCGTCTTGGCGGCCGGGCTGCACGAGCACGCCGCTTCGTTCGTTCCTCCGCCGGGGTTCCGGGTCCGGTCGCTCGACGGGGTGTTCCCGTACACCGACCCGACGTTCTCGTTCGTCGAACCGGTCGTGCTCTTCGACGAGTCGAACGCGGAGGTCGTGCCGGCGGAGCGGCGTGACGTCTTCCGGCGCACGATCGATCGCGTACAGGAGGAGCTCGACCGCGTGCGCGCCGAGGGCGGACCGCCGCGCGTCACGCACAACGATCTCCATCAGTGGAACGTGAAGGTCTGCCGGGGGAGGCTCCGCGTGCTCGACTTCGAGGATCTCGCGTGGGGACATCCTGTGCAGGACGTGGCGACGACGCTCTACTACGTCGAGGATGTCGACGGTCACGAGGAGCTGTGGGACGCGTTCAGACACGGCTACGAGAGGGTCGCCGAGTGGCCCGAGACGCGGCCGGGCCAGAGATCGAGACCATCAAGACCGGGCGTGACGTGATGCTCGCGAACTACGTCCTCTGCTCCGAGGATCTGGAGGAACGGCAGATGGCGCCGCGCTACTTCGCGAGGCTCGAGAATCGCCTGCGGGCCTTCCTGGATACTGCCTAGTGCGGTCCCTTCGGGACGCGGGGGCAGCGCGACGCGCGCGTGCGGCGGGAGCGAGGGAACCGCGAGGAGCGCCGAATGGACACATGGAAGTTCTACGACATCACCCACAGGGAACACGTCGTCTGCAATCCGATGAGCGAGGAGAAGATCGGCGAGCTCGTCAGTCTCCTGAGGCTCGAGCGAGGCGCCCGGGTCGTGGACATCGCGAGCGGGAAGGGCGAGTTCCTGATCCGGCTGATAGAAACGTACGGTGTGTCGGCCGTCGGGGTCGACGTCTCCCCGTACTTCGTCGCGAGCGCGAGGGGAAGGGCGGCGGAACGCGTCCCGTCGGCCGACCTCGTCTTCGAGGAGCAGGACGGCGCGAAGTTCGTGCCCGGGCGGCAGGCAGGCTTCGATCTCGCGAGCTGCCTTGGGGCGAGCTGGATCTTCGGCGGGCATCGCGGAACGCTCGAGGCCCTCGCGTGGCTGGTGGTCCCAGGCGGATGGATCGTCGCCGGGGAGCCGTTCTGGCGGAAGGAGCCGTCGCGGGAGCACTTGGACGCGAGCGGGGACGCGCCGGGCGACTTCGGGACGCACGTGGAGAACGTGGCCGTCGGGGAGGAGCTGGGTCTGTCGCTCGTGTACACGTTCGTCAGCAGCGGCGATGACTGGGACCGGTACCAGGGGCTGCAGTGGCTGGCCGCCGAGGGCTATGCGCGGAGCCATCCCGACGATCCGGACCTTCCGTATCTCGCCGAGCGCGTTGCGAGGGAGAAGGAGACGTATCTCCGCTGGGAACGGGACACCCTGGGCTGGGCGATCTACGTTTTCAGGAAGAACGGGGAGTGAGGCGGGCCCCGGCGGGTCCTTCCGGCGGGCCCCGGCGGGTCCTTCCGGCGGGCCCCGGCGGGGTCCTTCCGGCGCGTCCTTCCTCGGGCCGTGGCGGGTCCTTCCTCGGGCCACAGCCGGGGAGGCGACCGACTCGGGTCGGCACCGGAGCTTGACCGCGGTGGCAGACCGGGTGTACGCTCGGGCATGAGGGGACGCCGGGGTGTGAGCTGAAACGGCGGAATCGTCTATGGTGGATCGCTGCGGGACGTTGCTCCGGATGAGGGGTACGTTCCGCCTTTTCGTTCATGGTCGGCCACGTCTGACGCCTGCCCCGAGAGCGTCCCTCGGCCGGATGGCGCGACGCGCCGTCAGGCCGAATCGATGAGCGGATCGAGCGACCAGCGGCCAACGACCGGGCGAATGAATATGGGCGCGATGAGAAGATGGTGCGGTGTGGCCGCCGCTCTCCTCGTTCTGGCGGCGGGGTGCACGTTTCGGAATCCCGAGTGGGCCGAATCGCTGAACCCGTGCTGCGGTCAGGACGAGATGCTCGAGGGCATGGAGCCTTCCGAGGAGCGGTGCGCCGACATGGTCATCAGCCGCGAGGCCGCGATGCAGCTCGCATGGACGTTCGCGGCCGGGAGCGGCATGACGCAGTGGCGGGTGCGCCTCCTTCCCGGGGGCCCCGCGTGCATCTGGCGGAAGTGGCCGGGGCTGACCGAGGATGACTACCTGCTCACGGAGTCGCCCGGGGACACCCTGGATCTGAGCCCGCCGGAAGAGGCCCGAGGGGACTCCACCTCGGCGGGCGGGCCTGGTCCTCACGAGTAGCGGGTGGGGGCCCGGCGAGCGCGGCCGCGCGCAGGGAGAGCGCTTCGACATGGACGAGTCGTTGGTCAGGACGAGCAGATTCCTGAGCTACGTTCTGCGGCACGATCCGGCCTCGGTCGGGCTTCGCCTCGACTATCGCGGTTGGGCGAGAACCGAGGATCTGATTCGTTGCGCCGGGTCGACCGGCGTGGTTCTCTCCGAGGAGACGCTCCGAACGATCATCCGGGAGAGCGACAAGCCCCGCTTCTCGCTCAGCGACGACGGTGCGCGGATCCGTGCGAACTACGGCCATTCGGTGAGCGTCGTCCCGGAGCTTGAGGCCGCCGGGCCGCCGCCCGTGCTCTACCACGGGACGGCGACGCGATTCGTCGCGTCGATTCGCGAAGAGGGACTGACTCCGCGCGGAAGGCGGCACGTCCACCTGTCTACCGACCGTGAGACGGCCATCGAACTGACTCCGCGCGGAAGGCGGCACGTCCACCTGTCTACCGACCGTGAGACGGCCATCGACGTGGGCGGTCGTCACGGGAGGCCCGTCGTGCTGACCGTCGACACGCGGGGCATGCGGGAGGCCGGCGCGGAGTTCCTGCGCGGCCCAGGCGGCCTCTGGCTGACGGAGCACGTTCCGCCCGAGTACCTCGGGTTCCCGGAGTGACGCGTCGGTTCGAGGGAACGGCGCGCTGAGGGAGGTGACGTGAGCATCCACGCGTGCACCGCGAGACGCCTGCCGTTCCTCGAGGCCGTTCTGACGCCCGCGCGAGTCGCTCACTCGATCCGCGTCATGCGGGTCATGGGCCGGTTCGCCGAGGTGTACGGCCTCGACCGCGAGGCGGCCTGCCTGGCGGGGCTCCTCCACGACGTGGCGAAGGACCTCGATCCCGGCCTCCAGCGATCGCTCGTCGAGAAGGCGGACTTCCCCCTCGAGCACGCCTGCGAGGAGCATCCGGTCTACCTGCACGCCGCCGCGGGCGCCGTCGTCGCCGGAAGCGAACTGGGCGTCGTGGACGGCGCGGTCATCGGCGCGATCGCGACCCACTCCTACGCGGGCGACCGTGAGACCCGCGAGGCGCTTCTAGCGCGGTGCCTTCGCGTGGCGGACCTCCTCGCGCCCATCGACGAGTGGGAGGGACTCGCGAAACTGTCACGGGTGGCCGAGGAGGGCCGCATCGACGAGGCGAGCCTGCTCCACAGCGCCTGGGTGATCGAGTACTTCGGCGAGAGAGGAGTGCCGGTCCACCCGAATCTGCTCGCGACCTTCGAGGAGCTCTCCACGAAGCTCGAGGTCGACGAGTCGTTCTACGCGAGATGACGGAATCATGGGGGTGACGTCGGTCGCCTTGTGGCCGAGCGTCCGTCGGCCGGGGTCCCTCTCCG
>JALGVU010000220.1 GCA_025774545.1 bacterium
GCGCGTCGAAGCCCGGCATGTAGTAGTGGACCTCGTTCACGACCACGCTGTTCCAGACCTCGAGCGCGGCAGCGCCCGGGGCGAGCGCGAGCAGGAGCCCCACCGCGAGCATCATTCTCTTCATCCTCCCCCTCCCTTCCCCTCAGCCGACCGTGGTGCCGCCTGAGCAGGTGCACGCCGCCGTCCAGAATGGGCGGGACGTCGCCAAGATGCGGTGCGGCCTCATCTTACGAGGTCCGCGATCTCGGTCCCCGGCACCGGCGCGTCAACAAGGTGGACAGATCCCCGGCCTCGTCATCCGCCCTTCACGGCCCCGGCGACCACCTCGCACGGTCTCGGCATCCAGCTTGCATGAGGTGGACTCTCGCCGTATCTTGCCAAACGAGGTACCATGGAGAAACGAGGTGATTCCACGCCACGCTGCGCGCGGGGGCGGTCGAGCTCGATGGCGCTCGTCGCGCCTGGGCCGGGGCAGCGTCACGAACGACGGACCGAGCTCAAGGGGAAGGAACCGATGAATCGAAGACTCGTGATCTGGATGGCGTCCCGAGGGACTCACGGCCGATGAGATCGCGGTCGTGATCGCCGAGCAGAAGGCGGCACGCAAGGCCGAGCTCGCGGCAGAGGGCAGGGCGTACGAGCCCGGAGCCTTCCCGAGCGACTGGGCCCACGTCCAGAGGGCCTACCCGTACGAGACCCTGAACTTCACCGAGCTCGAGGAGGCGGCGGTCGACGCCCAGGCGATGAGGCTCGAGGCCTCACTCTCGCGGAGCACCGCGTGGGTCGAGCGGGGCCCCAGCAACATCGGCGCCCGCCTCACGGACCTCGCCATCCACCCGACGAACTCGGACATCGTCTACGCGGCGATGGCGAGCGGCGGGGTCTTCAAGACCGAGGACGGCGGGACGACGTGGAATCCCATCTTCGACGATCAGCCGGTTCAGACGATCGGGGCGATCGCGCTCGACCCTTCAGACCCCGACATCGTCTACGTCGGGACGGGCGAGGCGAACGCCTCGAGCTTCAGCTGGTTCGGAATGGGCGTCTTCAAGTCGACGGACGGCGGTGCGACGTGGACGCACGTCGGCCTCGAGGACACGCGCTACATCGGCCGGATCGTCGTCGACCCATTGAACACGGATCGCGTGTGGGTCGCCGCAACGGGCGCGCTCTTCGGCACGGGCCCGAACCGCGGCATCTATCGCTCCACCGACGCCGGGGGCTCGTGGGATCGGGTCTTCGCGCTGACCGATTCGACGTCGGCGATCGACGTCGCGATCGACCCCTCCGACCCGGACGTCGTCTACGCAGCGATGTGGGAGCGCGTCAGGAGACGCACGTACCGGCGGTCCGGCGGCCCGTCGAGCGGGATCTACCGCTCCGAGGACGGCGGCGACTCCTGGGGTGAGCTCACGAACGGCCTCCCGTCGGGGTCGAGCGTCGGACGCATCGGGCTCTCCGTCTGCGAGTCGAGCCCGAACGTCGTCTACGCGATCTACACGGACAACCCGGGCTACTTCGACGGCGTCTACAAGTCGACGGACGGCGGCGACTCGTGGAACCAGACGAACGACGGCGCCCTCTCGAACCTCACGAGCTCATTCGGCTGGTACTTCGGGCAGATCCGCGTCGATCCGTCGGACCCGAACCGCGCGTTCGCGCACGGCGTCCCGCTCTATCGCACCGAGAACGGCGGGTTCTCGTGGTCCGAGGTCGCGTACGACACTCACGTCGATCATCACGCGATGGTGTTCGACCCGCAGGACCCGTCTCGCATCTTCGAGGGGAACGACGGCGGGATCTACGTGTCCGGCAACGAAGGCGACTCGTGGAGTAAGCTCTACGACCAGCCGACGAACCAGTTCTACGCGATCGAGATCGACTACCAGAACCCGGAGCGCCTCTACGGCGGCACCCAGGACAACGGGACGCTCAGAACCGCCACGGGCGCCGTCGACGACTGGGAGAGGATCCTGGGCGGCGACGGCTTCTACTGCGTCGTCGATCCGACCGATTCGGACATCATCTTCGCCGAGTACCAGTACGGGAACCTTTACAAGTCCGAGGACTTCGGAGACCACTGGGATTGGGCCCTGGACGGCGTCGACGACGACGACCGGAGGAACTGGTCGTCGCCCGTCGTGATGGACCCGTCCGATCACCTGACGATGTACTTCGGCACGTTCCGGCTGTACAGGACGACGAACGGCGCAGGCTCGTGGACGGCCGTCAGCTCCGATCTCACGAACGGAGCCCAAGGAGCGAACTTCGGGACGATCACGGCGATCGCGGTGTCACCGACCGCTCCCGACGTCATTCTCGTGGGGACCGACGACTCGAACGTGTGGCTCACGCAGAGCGGCGGTGGGTTCTGGTCGAACGTGTCGAGCGCGCTTCCGAACCGCTGGGTCACGCAGGTCGCCTTCGACCACGGGAATCCTGCGATCGCGTACGTCGCGTTCTCGGGGCTCCGCTGGGACGAGGAGATCTCACACGTCTACCGCACCGACGACTTCGGGGCGACATGGACCGGCATCGCCGGGAACCTCCCGAGCTCGCCGGTCAACGCCCTCGCCGTCGATCCGGACATCCCGCAGGTGCTCTACGTCGGGACCGACGTGGGGTGCTTCTACACGAAGAACACCGGAGCTTCCTGGGAGATGCTCGGAACCGGCCTCCCGGCCGTCTCGGTCTACGACATCAAGATCCACCAGCCGACCCGCACGCTGGTCGCGGGGACGCACGGGCGCTCGATGCACTCGATCGACCTCGACGCCGTGAGCCTCGTCCCCGACGACGAGTCGCACGCCAGGATCGTGTCGGCGTTCGGGAGCCACCCGAACCCGTTCCGGAGCGGCACGACCGTGCGCTTCGCGCTTGACCGGCCGGGCCGCGTGTCGATCTCCGTCTACGACATCGCCGGGAGGAAGGTGCGCGCACTCACGTCCCGCGAACGGCCGTCGGGCGAGCACGAGATCCGCTGGAACGGAAGGAGCGACGACGGACGCGCCGTCGCGAGCGGGACCTACTTCCTGCTTCTCGAAGCCGGCGGTGAGGTGGAGACGCGGAAGGTGAACGTCGTGAGGTAGCGGAGGCTCTCGGCGCGACGGGCGCCGCGAGCGCTCGCTTCGTAGACGAGGAACCTAGAGAGGCCGTCGGGGACGCACCCCGGCGGCCTCGAGCATTCTTGCCGACACGTCGTTCGCCGTCCGCGCGATCTCGTCCTCGTCGGCGGTGACGAGTCTGCCGTTCTCGACGACGATCTCGCCGTTCACGACGGTGTGGTCGACGCGGTGGTCGAAGCCCGTGTAGACGATCGCGGCCAGGGGATCCGAGAGAGCGCCGGCGTGCCCGAGCCGGCCCACGTCGATCAGGACGAGATCGGCGGCCTTCCCCTCCTCGATCGATCCACACTCGGCGCGTCCCAGGACGTCGGCGCCGCCCCGGGTCGCGAGCCTGCCGATCGACTCGGCCGAGATCGCCTCAGGCCCGTACGTCAGGAGCTGGACGAGAAGGCAGTTCCGAAGCTCCCCGAGCATGTCCGACGTGTCGTTGCTCGCGCTCCCGTCGACGGCGAGGCCGACGCGGACGCCCCGTTCGAGCATCTCGGGAACGCGCGCGACCCCCGACGAGAGGCGCATGTTCGACGTCGGGCAGTGCGCGATCCCCGTCCCGGTCTCCGCGAGGCGATCGAGCTCGTCGCTGTCGAAGTGTACGCCGTGCGCGAACCAGACGTCCTCCCCCACCCACCCAAGATCCTCCATCGCCGCGAGCGGCCGCTTCCCGTAGGTCGCGAGGCAGTACTCCGTCTCGTCGGCCGTCTCCGCGAGATGCGTGTGAAGAAGCACGCCCTTCTCGCGCGCGAGCGCCGCGGTCTCCCGCATGAGGCGGTCGGTCACGGAGAAGGGCGAGCACGGCGCCAGGGCGAGCCGCGTCATGGCGAAGGGCTCGCGATCGTGGTACGCGTCGATGAGCCGCGCCGAGTCGGCGAGGATTTCACCCTCCGTCTGCACGACCGAGTCGGGCGGCAGGCCGCCGTCCTTGGTTCCGCGCGACATGCTGCCCCGGGTCGGGTGGAAGCGGATCCCGAGCTCCCGCGCGGCCTCGACCTCGATCCCGATCAGGTCCTCCCGGACGCCGTCGGGGAAGACGTACATCTGGTCGCTCGCCATCGTGCAACCGGTGAGAAGCAGCTCGGCACACGCGAGGCGCGTGCTCGCGCGGATCGCCTCGGCGTCGAGCTTGGCCCAGATCTCGTAGAGGGTGGCGAGCCAGTCGAAGAGCTTCTTGTTCTGCGCGGGTGGGACGTTTCTCTGAAGCGTCTGGTAGAAATGGTGGTGCAGGTTGACGAAGCCCGGCACCATGAGCATCGAGGAGCAGTCGATCGTGCGGAGATCCGGAGGTCCTTCCGCGTCCCCGGACGGCGCACGCCCGGCCGCGCCGGACACCGTCGCCCCGTCCCCGGACGACACGCGCCCGGCAGCGATCGCATCCCCGAGATCCCGCCCGATCCGCGCGATCTTGCTTCCCTCCACGAGGACGTCGACGCCGGAGAGCCTGTCCCCGGCGTCGTTCATCGTGGCGAGGTGGAAGACGTTCCTGAAGAGGATCACGATCGGTCTCCGGCGGGCGAGCCCGCGCGCGTCTCTATGCCAGCGAGCACGCGCTCTGGTGTGAAGGGAAGCTCGCGGAGACGCACGCCCGTCGCCGCGAAGATCGCGTTCCCGACGGCCGGCGCGACGACGTCGACGGGGATCTCCGATACGCTCTTGGCGCCGTACGGCCCGGTCGGTTCGTTCGTCGTCACGAGGATGGCCGCGATCGGCGGCGCGTCGACCGACGAGTAGATGCGATAGTCGCGGAGGTTGGCGTTCAGCATCCTGCCCTTCGAGTCGAAGAGCATCTCCTCGGAGAGGGCGTATCCGATCCCCATGAGCACGCCGCCCTGGATCTGCCCCTCGGCAAGCGACGGGTTGATCGGGAACCCGAGATCGACGGCGCACGCGAAGTCGAGCACGTCGACCGCGGCGAAGGGCGGCGGGCAATCGAACGTCACGTTCGACGCCGTGAACGAGATCTGCTCCTTCCCCTCCCCGTACATCGCGGCCATCGCGACCTCGGTGAGCGGGAGACTCCGCCCCGACGAGGAGATCACCATGCCGCGCGCGCACCCGAGATCCTCGGCGGGCTCGCC
>JALGVU010000221.1 GCA_025774545.1 bacterium
GGAGCTCTCCACGAAGCTCGAGGTCGACGAGTCGTTCTACGCGAGATGACGGAATCATGGGGGTGACGTCGGTCGCCTTGTGGCCGAGCGTCCGTCGGCCGGGGTCCCTCTCCGGGACCGCCTTCGGGAGGAGAACGAACACATGGCAGATCGTCCAATGCCTCGGGTGCTCCGCTGGCTCTTGTTCGTCGTCGGAACGGGCGGCCTCGTCGCTGCCGGGCTCTACTTCGGGAAGGCCCGTGTCGATCCCGCCGCGATGCGGTGGGTCCTTCGAGGCGTGATGTTCCTCTTGATCGGGATCTTCTGCACGCTCATGTACGGCGAGAACGAGACGGCCCCGCGAGGCGGGAACCGAGGAGACTGATGGCACGACCGTCGGGCCGGTGGATGCTCCTGATCCTCGCGCTCGGGGCGGTCGCGGTGGCCGCGTGGGCCGTGCGATTCGACGTGGTCGCGCTCGCGACGCTGGCGTTTCTGCTCGACGTCGTCATCGGCATCGCTGCGATGCTGTACGGCCGACGTCGCGCGAGCGGCACGATCCTGACGGGAGGCGCGCTCTGCCTGCTGCTCGCGACGACGAGCTGGGTGCGCGTGCCGGGGAGCGGCACACTCGTGATGCTGGCGATCGCGGCGCTCCTCGGGATCGTTCCCGTGATCTTCCGCTCGGTCCGGGACGGGCTCGACTGACAGCGCTCCGGCCGGTCGGCCTGAGTGGCTGAGCGGTCGGGCGGCCGCGAACGGGGGATCGTGTCGTGATGTACGAGCTTCACAAGAACGACCAGTACTTCTTCGACGAACCGACGCTCTCTCAGCTGAGCCGTTTCGTGTCCGGCTTCTCCGCGCCGTGCTGCCTGTGCGCGCCCATGCTCGGGCGCGCGATCGTGGAGGCCGGCGGGACGGCGACCATCCTCGACATCGACGAACGCTTCGCCTCGATTCCAGGCTATCGGCGATACGACGTCTACCGGCCTAAGTGGCTCGGGCTTCCGTTCGGGCTCATCGTGTGCGACCCTCCGTTCTTCAAGGTCTCGCTGTCGCAGCTCTTCTCGGCCGTGAGGGTCCTCGCGCGGAACGACTTCCGTCAGCCGCTCCTCGTGAGCTTCCTGCGGCGGCGCGCGTGGGCGATCGTCGGCACCTTCGCGCCGTTCGGGCTCGAGCCCACCGGTTATCGCCCGACCTACCAGACGGTCGATAGGACGGAGAGGAACGAGGTCGAGTTCTTCTCGAACCTCTCGGACGAGCAGATCGAACGGCTTCGCGCGGTGGACCGTTGACGGTGCGCGGCGCGCCAGAAGGAGGGACCTCTGGAGATCAAGCGGCCGACGAAGGAGGAGGTGGCGGTCTCGGTCGGGAAGACGATCCCAGACGTGATCGGGCCGGACCTCGCGGTTCTCTTCTGCGGCATCAACCCGGGGCTCTACTCCGGCGCGACCGGCTACCACTTCGCGCGGCCGGGGAACCGGTTCTGGCGGGCCATGCACGACGCGGGGTTCACCGATCGCGTCCTGACGCCCCAGGAGCAGCGCGAGCTCCTCGCGCACGGGTGCGGCATTACGAACCTCGTGCGCCGGGCGACGGCCGCCGCTTCCGATCTCACGGTCGATGAGCTCGTGAAGGGGCACGCGCGGCTCGCCAGGCGAGTGGCGCGCCACCGGCCGCGGCTCGTCGCGATCCTCGGCGTCGGGGCCTACCGGACGGCCTTCGCGCGGCGACGTGCCGTCATCGGTGAGCAACCGGAGACGATTCGCCAGGCCCGCCTCTGGGTGCTGCCCAATCCCAGTGGTCTCAACGCTCACTACCAGCCCGAGGATCTGGCCCGGATCTACGGGGAGCTCAGGCGGCGGGCGCTCGGCTAGGGAAGCAGGGCCTCGGCGGCCCGGGGGCGGGATCTTGACCGGCCGACGGGCCGGGCCTATCATGGCCGCAGGCGCAAGGGCCGCGCGGCCCCGGGAGCGCGGCCTGCGATGAGTCGTCGCGGGACGCTGTGTCCCTCGCGGGACCGCGTCTCGCGGCATCGCCTGGAGGGCGGGGAGCCGACCCCGCGAGGAGGCGGCGCATGAGACTCACGATCACGTACTGCGTGCCCTGAGAGTTCGAACCCAGGGCCGCCAGGTTGGCGGAGTACATCCAGCGCAAGACAGACGTGGAGGCAAAACTCATCGAGGGCGACCACGGTGTCTTCGACGTGGTCATCGACGGCGAACTCGTTCACTCGCGCTCGAAGACGGGCAACTTCCCCGTGTCGCGCGACATCGCCCGCCTGGTGCTGTCACGCGGCGCGTGAGAGTCCCAGGATCTTCCGACCGAGGAGACATGGCCGAATCCCTCGACGGGTTCGAAGACAGGTGTCGCGGCTTCCTCATCGGTACGGCCGTCGGAGACGCGATGGGTGTGCCGCTCGAGGGGCGGCCGCCGTGCGAGGGGATCGCGCCCGACACCTTCTGGGACGGGTTCCTTCCGCTTCCCGACGACGCGAGCGAGGCGCCGGGATTGACGAGCGATGACACGCAGCTCGTCGCCCTCACGATGCTGGCGTTCGAGTCCGACGGCGGATTCGATCCCGCGACGCTCGCGCACTCGATGTGCCGGGCGTTCAAGCGAGGCGAGAACAGGGGCTGGGGCCTCGGGACCTATCTCGCGATCGCGCGCATCGTGCACGAGGGCGCGACGTGGCGGACGTGCGCGTGCGGCGACGGCGACGCGGGAAACGGTCCCGCCATGCGCGCCGGTCCGATCGGCATCTGGCCGTGGGAGTCGCCCGAGGAGATGGTGAGAGCGGCGGTCGCCGCCGCGCGGATCACCCATCTCGACGGCCGGTCGTCCGGAGGTGCGGTCGCCGTGGCGGCGGCGCATCGGTATCTGCTCGAGGCGGAGGGGTTCTCCCGCTCCGAGTTCGTGGACGCGGTCTGCGACGCGGCCGCAGCGCAGTCGAGCGTGTTAGCCGTGAAGCTGTCGTCGAGCTTCGAGGGCGACAACGTGTCGTCGGTGCTCGCGGATCTCTCACGGCTCGGACCCGGGCCCGTCGATCCACGGACGCGGCGCTCCGGCATTTCGGGCTACGTCGTCCCGTCGGTCGCGGCTGCGCTCTGGCTCTTCGCGAGGAGCCCGGACGATCCGCAGGAGTCGCTCGGCAGAGCGATGCTCGCGGGCGGCGACACCGACACCGTCGGTTCGATCATCGGGGGGCTCACCGGAACGCTGAACGGCTACGGGATCTGGCCCGATCGCTTCGCCACGAACGTGCGGAACCACGGGAATCTCCTCCGCATCGCGGATGCGTTTGCGGACGCGTGCCGGCGGTTCGCCGGGTCCGCGGCCCCGCGGGGGGACGCGGCGCCGGCTGAGATCACGACCGGACTCGATCGTCACGGGGACCGAAGAGAGGAGGCGAGCGTGCAGAAGCGAAAGGTCGTCGTCTACTCCATGACTCACTGCCCCATGTGCGCGGGCGTGAAGGAGTTCTTGAAGGAGAGGGGCATCGAGTTCACCGAGAGAAACGTCGAGGACGACAAGGAGGCTCGGGCCGAGTTCGACACGTACGGGTTCCGTGGGACGCCCCTGACGGTCATCGATGGCGAGCCGGTCCTCGGATTCGAGCGGGCGAAGCTCGAGGAGCTTCTGGGTTCGTAGGGTCCTCCGCGCGGCGGTCGGTCCCGAATGGCGAGGCCGCGCTCCGGAAAGGAGATGCGTTCGTGCGCCGCGTGCGGCTGATCCACTGGAAGGCGGCCGAGGCTCGTGAGAGGGTGTCCGCGCTCAAGGGCGCGGGCTACCGTGTTGACTTCACGGAACTCGGTCCGGCGACGCTGCGCGAACTTCGGAAGACCCCTCCCGACGCCATCGTGATCGATCTCTCGCGGTCGCCGTCGATGGGGCGCGACGTCGCCGTGCAGCTGCGGACGTACAAGGACACGCGCCACGTGCCGCTCGTGTTTGCCGACGGTGATCCGGCCAAGGTCGAGCGCATTCGCGCGCTCCTCCCTGACGCCGTCTACACGAGCTGGGGCCGGATCAGAAGCTCACTCAAGCGCGCGATCGCGAATCGGCCGGAGCACCCGATCGTGCCGCCGTCGAGCATGGCGGGCTACGCGGGCACGCCGCTCCCGAAGAAGCTCGGGATCAAAGAGGGCTCGGTGGTGGCCCTCGTCGGCGCACCCGGGGACTTCGAGAAGACGCTCGGGCGTCTTCCGAAGGGCGCGGTGACGAGGCGCGGTGTCCGGGGGAAGTGCGATCTCGCGGTCTGGTTCACGAAATCGAGATCGGATCTCGACGGGCGCATCGCGCGGATGGGCGCTCTCCCGGGAGCGGGCGGGCTCTGGATCGCGTGGCCGAAGAAGGCCTCCGGGGTAGCTTCGGATCTCACGCAGACGATCGTGAGGAAGGTCGGGCTCGCGTCTGGGCTCGTTGACTACAAGGTCTGTTCGATCGACGCGACGTGGTCCGGTCTCCGCTTCGCGCGGAGGAAGCCGCGCTAGCTGTCAGGCACCGAGGGCCGCTCGCGTGCCGCCGTCGCGGACATCACGCCACGAAAGGAGCATTGCCATGCGTAGAGGAGTCACCATCGCCGTCGTCCTGCTTCTGATTGCGTGTCCCGTCGTGGGGACGGCGAAGGTCGGCCTCGGCATCGTGGCCGGCGAGCCG
>JALGVU010000222.1 GCA_025774545.1 bacterium
AGGTCGACCGACAGGCCTCCCCCGCTCCCGGCCGCCGTGTTCCCGGTGAAGAGGCAGTGCGAGACGGTGGCGTCGCAGTACGAGCTCGTGTACATCCCGCCGCCCTCGTCGGCGGCGTTATCCGCGACGATCACGTTCGTGATGAGTGGCGCCGGGTACTCCTCGCCTTCGATGAGCATCCCGCCGCCGGTGTTTGCCGATCCCCCCGTCAGCGTGAAGCCGTCGACGACCGTGGACGCATCGACGTCGACGCAGTTCATCACGCGATCCTGCTGCTCGGCGTCGATGATCGTCGCCTCGGCCCCCTCCTCGCTCACGAGGACCACGCCGGACTTCATGTCGATCGGGAAGCTCTCTTCCCTGTCCGGTGAGTACGTCCCGGGCGCCACGAGGACCGTGTCCCCGTGACTGGCAGCTGTGAGACCCTCAGAGATCGTGTTGAAGGGATACTCGGGGGAACCGTCCTCGATGCCCGAGACGTTCTGCCAGTCGATGAACCAGGTGTGGCGCGACGAGCAGCCGACCCCGTGGGCGCCGATCTGCCCGCACCCGGGATTGTTCTCCGCCGCGCATGGCGAGCCGCTCCCGAGCGTGTACGGATCCGACGGATTGTCGTCGCGACAGAACAGCGGATCCTCGGCGATATTACCGTTCGCCCCAATCTGGTCGCCGACCGGCCCCGGTCCCTCCTCGTTCCCGTAGACGTCGCAGCACGTCATCGTGTAACCGCCACCGTACGTTCCGGCGGAGTCATCGCTGAACGCGATGATGGTGTTCTCGAGAACCACGTCCGAATCGGCTGCGTTGATCCCGCCTCCGCGACCCGGGTCCTCCCACGGGGGAGGTAACCTCTCCGCCACGTTGTCGGCGAACGTGCAGCCCGCGATCGTCGCGGTGCTGGACGAGAGCAGCATTCCTCCGCCGGATCCCCGCCAGATCGCCTCGCGCTCATGGGAGATGTTGCCTGCGAACGTGCAGGTCTCGAGCGTGAGGACGGACCCGCCAGCGTAGATGCCCCCCCCGCCGGACGGTCCCGCGCCATTCGTGAGAAACGAGCAGTCGGTGAGCTGGAGCGTGCTCGTCTCCGACATGATGCCACCACCCTGGGGAGCGCCGTTCTCGTGGAAGACGCAGCCGGTGGCGACCACGAGAGAACCACCACACCACACGCCGCCGCCCGTTCCGCCGCTGATGCTGAGGAGGCCGTGGTTCTCGCTCAAGACACAGTCGCTCAAGCGTACGTCGGCTGAGTCGGCGGCGACTCCCCCCCCATTCGCTGAGGTGTTGGCGGCGAACGTGCACCACTCGAACCGGGGCGACCCGCCCCTGCAGTACACTCCGCCACCGCGCTCGGTGAAAACGGCCTGCTCCGTCTCGCTGTTGCGGATGACGCAGTCGACGAACCGGGGCGATACCCCGTCGAGGTAGATTGCCCCTCCGTACGCCGCGTCGTATCCGTTCGTGATCGTGAAGCCCTGGATGACGGTGGTCGAGTCCTCGCCGCTGTGGAGGTGGAACGCGCGGCCCGAGCCCTCGCAGTCGATCACCGTCGTGTCACGGCTCCCGGGCGACATGAGAACGAGATTCGTTCCATCGAAATCCAGATCCCTGTTCCCAGATCCGGTGTAGACGCAGGGCGCCACGAGCACGGTGTCGCCCTCGCTCGCAGCGTCGAGCCCCTCCTGGATGGTGTCGAACGGATACGTCTCGCTCCCGGTCTCGATCCCGCTTACGTTCGTGCAGTCGACGTGCCACGTCCTGGGCGGGGCCTCCTCGCAGTCGCCGGGAGGAGGAGGCGTCCACACCCCGAGGTTGCCCGCAGGCTCCAGTCTGACGCACCAGTCGGGCAGCGGCCCCGAACAGCCGAGAATCGCTCGTCCGTCGTTGGGGTGGGGCACGATCTCGACTACACCCGAACCGGCGGTGTAGAGGTACTCGAGCTGTCCCACGACGACGACGCCCGTCGGGTCGGGCATGGCGCACGGCCCCGTCACGTACCACCCGTCGATCTCGGGATTGCCGAACTCAATCCAATCGGGCGGAACCGGGTCGTAGGACAGCAGGAACCCGGCGAAGCTCCTGTCGAGCGCGAGGGCGACTCCCGTCAGGCCCTCCCCCGGCTCGAGGTTCGTGACGCAGACGTAGGCCGTGTGAACGGTCGAGGGCGGGGGTTCCGCGTAGTTGGAGCCGTCGTCGAACTCCAGGTAGACGTGCGGCGCATCGTCCACCCACTGGGACCCGCAGCCGACTCCGTGGGCGCCGATCTGCAGGCACGTGGGGTGGTTGCCTTCGGCGCAGGGGGAGTTTTCAGCGAGGGTGTACGGATCGTCCGGATTCGCCGCGCCGCAGAAGAGCGGGTCCTCGGAGATGTTTCCGTTCAATCCCTCGTGGCTGGCGATAGCCCCGGTCCAGTCGCCGCCGGTGTTCCCGTAGATGTCACAGCAGACAACGTAGTTCTGCGGAGGCCATGTCCCGGTTGCGACAGATCCTCCCTGGGTGCTGAACGCGACGATCGTGCTGCCGATCGATATGACCCCGGAGGACGTACTGCTGACGTACATGCCGCCCCCCGAAGCAGCGGCGTTGCCTACGAACGTCGCGCCACCGACCTGGACGTAGGTGTCCTGGTAGTACAGCCCGCCGCCCTGGGCCGTCGCCGTGTTGCCTGCGAACGTGAGGGCTCCCTCGAACGGCTCTGCCCCGAGACAGAAGAGACCACCGCCCCGGTCAGCCGAGTTTTCCTCGAACAGCGCCGGTCCGACGAAGAACCCGCCGTCCATGAACATGCCTCCCCCGTCCCCCCCGGCGACGTTCTCAAGGAAGCTCACTCCGTCCAGCACCGCCCCCGTCGGGCAGTACAGGCCGCCGCCATCCGCTGTCGCCTCGTTTCCCTGGAACACGACGTCGTGGAGGGAGATCGACCCGTCTTCGCAGTAGATGCCTCCGCCGTAGTCGGCGTATCCGTTCGTGATCGTGAGCCCCTCGATCCTCGACGAATCGAACTCGCCGTTGTGGAAGTGCAGCCCGCGATGCGGAGCGCCTGCGTTCCCCTGGCAGTCGATGATCGTGCTCTCAGGACCGGCAGACGATCTCAGCACGAGGTTCGTCCCGCCGAAGTCCAGATCCCTGTTCCCCGGTCCGGCGTAGGTGCAGGGCGCCACGAGCACGGTGTCGCCCTCGCTGGCCGCGTCGATGCCCTCCTGGATCGTGTCGAACGGGTACGTCTCGGTACCGTCCTCGATGCCGCTCACATTCGTGCAGTCGACGTGCCACAGGGTGAGGTCGAGGGGGCAATCCCCCGCAGGGGGTGGCGTCCAGACGCCGAGATTCCCGGAAGGATCGAGCCGGACGCACCAATCGATGTAGACCATGCCGCAGTCCACGACGACGACGCCTTCGGTGAGGTGCGGTTCGACTTCCAGGGCGCCGGGAGCAGTACTTGTGAGGAAGTAGTCGATGGTCCCCACGACGATCACACCGTTCGGGTCGGGCATGGCGCACGACCCCGCGAACTGCACGCCTTCGCCCTCGATGTCCCCTAAGTAGAACCACCCCGGACGGGGGGTCACGGCCGTCAGGAAGGCTGGGAAGCTCCTCTCGACCCGGAGTGCGACGCCAGTCAGGCCTTGGCCGGGCTCGAGGTTCTCGACGCACACGTTGACGGTGACGGCCTGCGGGCCGGAGGGCTCTATGTAGTTCGAGCCGTCGGAGAACTCGAGGAAGATGTTGGGCTGCGCGAGCACCGCGGACGCACCAGCCATCAGAACTGCCACCACCAGTCCAGCCAGGAAGAGGGATCGGCTCCCCATCGTGCCCTCCTTCGCTCGAGGCCCGTGAGACCCCGTGCACATCGCCGCAGCGCGGTCGTCGCGATAAGGACGCATCGGCCCACTGACTGAGCCTTGCCAATCCGGTCGTCCGCGCAGGAATGTTCGAGTGCCGCAGATTATACTAGATACGAATACACGAAGCAAGGCGTACTTCTTGTTTCTTGACATGAGGGGGACAATGGTGCTGATGATGTGCTGGGGGGGGCAGGACCCGGACGGGTGTGACAGGATGGCAGCGAACCGGAGCCCCGGCAGTCTCCCACCGGGGCCCCGTTGATTGCGGCCTTCGAGCTCAGAGGTATCGGTCGCGTCTGCGGCACGCCGCGTGCGCCCTACTACTCGAGGATGATGGCCTCGGTGGGACACCCTACCGCGGCCTCCTGTGCGCAGTCCTCATCCCCCTCCGGCACCTCGTCCACCTTTGCGACGGCGACATCGCCGTCCATCTCGAAGACGTCGGGACAGGAGTCCGGACAGAGCGCGCAGCCGATACAGGCGTCGGCGTCTACTCTCACCTTCATCGTTTCCTCCCTGGCGGGCGCCGTCCATCGACGCCCCGGCAACCTGCGGGTCGCCACCCCATGAGATGCCGGGAAGGACCGCGCGTTTCAGGGCCCGGGCCCGGACCCGGGCCCGATCCCGGGTATGCTCCCGGGGGCAGGATCCGCGTCGAAGCGGAGCCAGAGCCACCCGTGGCCCTCAACGACGACCTCGTACGGGACGCCGATCGGATCGATCCCGGGCAGCCGCTCCTCGACGCAGATCAGGGAGCCGTGAGGCTGGCAGAGGGCCTGGAGGACGCAGCACGCCCCAGTAGTAGAGAGCGGGATTCGCCTCCGTCCAGTAGTCTCCGCCGAGATAGGGCACGGTCGATCCGGGGGGGAGCTCTTCGCGAGCCAGCGCCCGGTGCTCCTTGTAGGTTCGGTTCCAATCGCTCACGAGGGCCGTCGGGCGGAACCAGAAGAGGAAGGCGGCCACGACGCAGACGAGGGGAACCGCGAACGAGGTGAGCGCGGCGGACACGCGCGGGAGCTTGCGGCTCATGAGAAAGCCGCCGACGAGGGCGAGGCCCGGCAGGATCGGGAAGATGTACCGCTGGTTCCTCGACGCGGCGAGCGAGTAGACCGCGAGCGGAACGAGCACCCACGAGATCAGGACGTCCGCCTTCGAGCTCCCCTTCCGGACCCGCTCCCGGACGAGGACGACGAGCCCCACGAGGGCGGCGATCACGATCGGCTGGTAGAACTCGAAGAGGATGCGCGGATACGCGAGGAACGCACGGGTGGGGCTCGACGTGCCCATCCCCTGCGCCAGAACGAAGTTGCCGAAGTGAGCATCCAGGAACCTCGAGCCGAAGAGCATCGTCTCGCGGATCGTCCACGATGCCCCGAGGACGACACCGCCTGCGATCCCGAGCCAGAGCCACGGGTTCCGAAGCTGCTTCCTCAGGACCGGGCTCGCGAGAAGCCCGGCCAGAACCAGGAGCGGGAAGAGCCCGAGGACGCTCTTCGTGAGGATCGCCGCGGCGAGGGGAAGGGCGAAGAGGGTGTGGAGCTTCGGTCTCTCGATCCCCTCGAGAAAGACGAGGAGCGCGCCGGTCGCCCAGAAGGCGAGCGGGATCTCCATCATGCAGCGCCTGGCGTTCAGGAGGAAGACGGGGGTGATGAGGAGGAGTGCTGCGGCCACGACGCCGGCCGAACGGTCGCCGAGCAGGTGAGCGATGCGGTACAGCATGAGGAGAAGCCCCAGCGCCATGAGCAGGGCCGGCAGCCGGGCCGCGAAGTCGTTCTCGCCGAAGAGCGCGAATGAGGCCCCGAGAAGCCAGAACTGGAGCGGCGGGTTCATGAACTGGGGACGATCCCCCCAGGTCACGGTGAACGACGGCCCCCGCTCTTCCATCTCCACGCCCTTCCGGGCGTAGAAGCAGTCGTCGTACGCCTTGAGCGAGAGGCTCCCCATCCCCGCCGTGATGACGATCGCGGCGGCCGCGAGGACGATCCAGAACCCTCGTTTGCGG
>JALGVU010000005.1 GCA_025774545.1 bacterium
GAATGTGTGGGAATCGAACCCACCTCGGACGGGATTAGCCGCCCGACTTAAGGGTTTGAAGCCCTCGAGGCCCACCAGGACCTATCCATTCCCGCATCTTCTTCGATGCTCTCTCCGACGATCCGTTCCGTCCCGCTAGACGAGTTCCAGAGGGCGGTCTCCCTTCGGCGCGACGCGCCCCATGACGCGGGCCCCGCGCCCACCGCGGGCACCGAACTCCCGTTCGAACGTGGCGAGCCGCTCCTCGTCGAGGGCGATCAGGAGCCCGCCCGACGTCTGCGGATCGTACACCAGATCGACCGACCGACCGGCGGCCCCCGATCGGTCGTTCGTGAGCGTCCCGTAGAACTGCTGGTTCGTGAAGAGCCCGCCCGGCGAGATCCCGGCCTCGAGCGTATCGAGGGCCCCGTCGAGGAGCGGGATCTTGCTGAGCTCGAGCGAGAGCGTCACGCCGCTCGCCTCGGCCATCTCGATGGCGTGCCCCGCGAGCCCGAAGCCGGTCACGTCGGTCGCGGCCCGTGCTCCGGCCGCGACCATCGCCTCGGACGCGGCCCGGTTCAGCGCGCTCATGATGTCGGTGATCTCGCGGAGCTTCGAGGCCTTGAGCCTCTCGAGCTTGAGGGCGGTCGCGAGAACGCCCGTGCCGAGCGGCTTCGTCAGCACGAGGATCTGTCCCGGCCGCGCGCCGGCGTTCGACACGACGTTTGCGGGATCGATCGTGCCGATCACCGCGCAGCCGAACTTCAGCTCTCGATCGCTCACGGAGTGCCCGCCGATGACGATGACGCCCGCCTCGGACATCTTCTCCTGCGACCCGATCAGAATGTCGGCCATGACGCTCATCGGGAGCTCGCCGTCCGGGAAGCACATGATGTTCAGGGCCACGAACGGGCGTCCGCCCATCGCGTAGATGTCGGAGACCGCGTTCGCGGCGGCGATCCTCCCGAAATCCGCCGGATCGTCCACGATCGGTGTGAAGAAGTCGACGGTGAGCACGAGGGCCGACCCGTCGTCCAGAAGATAGACCCCGGCGTCGTCCACCGTGTTCGACGACACGAGCACGCGTGGATCAGCCAAGGGCGGCAGCTTGTCGAGCACGGCGCGCAGGTCCTCCGGACCCAGCTTCGACGCTCAGCCCGAGCACTCCACCATCTGCGTCAGCTTCGGGATGTCCCCGGTCACGATCAGTTCTCCGCTCTTTGTCTACTCGACGGTGACACTCTTCGCGAGGTTCCGCGGCTGATCGACGTGACACCCGCGCTTCACCGCGATGTGATACGCCAGGAGCTGCAGCGGAACCACGGACAGGATCGGCGTCAGGTGCGGGAGCGTTCGGGGGATCTCGATGACGTCGTCCGCCATCTTCTCAACCTGATCGTCACCCTCGGAGGTGATGGCGATGATGCGCCCGCCGCGGGCCTTCACCTCCTGCATGTTCGAGAGGATCTTCTCGTAGAAGGCGTCCTGGGGAGCGATCACGACCACCGGCATGCGCTCGTCGATGAGCGCGATCGGGCCGTGCTTCATCTCTGCGGCGGGATAGCCCTCGGCGTGGATGTACGAGATCTCCTTCAGCTTCAGCGCTCCCTCGAGCGCTACCGGGAAGTTGTACCCGCGCCCGAGGTAGAGGAAGTTCGTGTCCTTGGCGTAGCGCGACGCGATCTCCCTGATGCTCTCGTGACGGCCCAGGATCTCCGCGATCTGGCCGGGGATGGCCTCCATCGCCCTCACGATCTGCCTGCCGCGCGTCACCGAGATGTCGTGGCTCCTCCCCAGCATCAGGGCGACGGCCGCCAGCACCATGAGCTGCGACGTGAACGCCTTCGTCGAGGCGACGCCGATCTCGAGCCCGGCGTGCGTGTAGACGCCGCCGTCGCTCTGCCGTGCGATCGTCGACCCGACGACGTTGACGATTCCGAGGGCCACGGCGCCCCTGCGCTGCGCCTCCGCCATCGCGGCCAGCGTGTCGATCGTCTCGCCAGACTGGCTGATGACGATGGCGATGTCCCCGGGGTTGATCACGGGGTTCCGGTAGCGGAACTCGGAGGCGTACTCGACCTCGACGGAGACGCGGGCAAGGTCCTCGAGCATGTACTCGCCGATCAGGCCCGCGTGCCACGACGTGCCGCACGCCAGGATGATGATGCGCTCGGACTTCTGGAACGCTCTCCTGTGCTCGCGAAGGCCTCCGAGGATGGCGTCCCCCGCCGCGGAGATCAGACGTCCCCTCACGGCGTCCATCACCGTGCGCTCCTGCTCGAAGATCTCCTTGAGCATGAAGTGAGGGAATCCGTTCTTCTCGATCATGTCGATGTTCCACGTGACCTTCTCGACGTTCTTGGTGATGAGCTCGTTCTCGAGGGTGGTGGTCGAGAAGCCGTCCGGCGTGGCGACGACCATCTCGAGGTCGTCGAGGTAGACGACGTCGCGCGTGTGCCGCACGAGCGCGGCGACGTCGGAGGCGACGTAATTGGCGTCCTTCCCGATGCCGACCACGAGCGGGCTCCCGTTCCTGGCGCCGACGAGCTTCTCCGGCTCGTCCGCACAGATGACGGCGATTCCGTAGGCGCCCTGGACGCCGGCGAGCGCGGCGCGAACCGCCGCCTCGAGGTTGCCCTCGTAGTGCTCCTGGATCAGATGGGCCAGGACCTCCGTGTCGGTCTCGGAGGTGAAGACGTGCCCCTTCGCCTCGAGGGTGCGTCGGATACTCCGGTAGTTCTCGACGATGCCGTTGTGCACGAGGGCGATCCGTCCGGAGCCGTCCAGGTGGGGATGGGCGTTCTGCTCGGACGGCTCTCCGTGGGTCGCCCATCGCGTGTGGGCGATGCCGGTGGGACCCGAGATAGGACGCTCATCGATGAGCGCCTGGAGTCGGTCGATCTTCCCCTCGGCCTTGCGAATGTCGAGCCCGTCGCCGTCGACCACGGCGATGCCCGCCGAATCGTACCCGCGGTACTCCACACGCCGGAGCCCCTCAAGGAGGATCGGCACCGTGTCCCTGTCGCGCGTCACACACCCGATTATCCCGCACATGGTCGATCTCCCCCCGTCCCTCGGGAGACACCCGCGCACGCTCGTTCGGCGAGCGCGTTCGCCGTGTCCCGATCCGTGGCCTCGGAGATGACCCTGACCACGGGCTCAGTTCCTGACATCCTAACGTGAACCCAGCAATCGGGCCAAGACATCTTTGCACCATCGGTGAGGTCGAGCTCGCCGTCGGGGAACGTGGCCTTGACTGCATCGATCAGCCGGTCACGCGACGGGTTCTCGAGGACGATCTTCCGCTTCACCATCGCGTACGACGCGAAACGTCCCACGAGCTCGCTGGCGCGGGAGCCTCCGCCCGCCGCCAGGCCGGTGATCACGAGGCCCGCCGCTGTCGCGGCGTCCCGCCCGGGATGGACCGTCGGAAGGATCACCCCACCGTTCCCCTCACCCCCCACGACGGCCGAGACCTCGTTCATCTTCGTGACGACGTTGATCTCGCCCACGGGACTACGATAGACGGGGACGCCCAGCTCCTCGCCCAGGTCATCGATCATACGGCTCGTCGAGACGTTGGCGACGATCGGCCCCTTCTCCCTCATAAGCACAATCCGTGCCGCGATGGCCAGCGTGTACTCCTCCCCCACGGCAAGGCCCTCTTCGTCCACCATGGCGAGCCGGTCGGCGTCGGGGTCGCACGCGAGGCCGATGTCGGCTCCCTCGGCGACGACCCGCCTTGAGAGTTCGACCAAATGCTCCGGGATGGGCTCCGCGCCGCGAGGGAAGCCGGCGGACGGGTCGCACCAGAGCTCCACGACGTCGCAACCGAGCGCGCGAAGAAGCTGCGGGAGGATGACCGATCCCGCGGCGTTCGTGCAGTCGACCACGACCCTGGGCGCGCGGCGCGCGACGGCCTCCGCGTCGACGAACCCCGACTCGTGGATGATGGAGAGATGGTCCCGCACCGCTCCCTCGAGATCGACGCCGTCGGGCCCGTCGGGGACGGGCGAAGGGAGCTTGCCGTCGACGACGCTGAAGAGCGTCGCGATCTCGCTCGCGTCGAGGAAGATCCCGCGCGACGAGAAGAACTTGAGCCCGTTGTACTCCTCGGGGTTGTGGCTCGCCGTGACCTCGACGCCGCCGGCGAACGCGCGGGTACGGACGGCGATGCCGACGGTCGGCGTCGGAGCAATGCCGAGGTCGTGTGCGCGGACGCCGCCCGCCTTGAGTCCCGCAGCGACAGCCTGCTTGAGCTCGTCACCCCCGCGCCTCGAGTCCCACCCCAGGGCGACGTCGCCGAGCGCGATGCTGGCGAACGCGAGCCCGTACGACCACGCCAGTTCGGGCGTCAGGTCCTCGCCGACGATCCCGCGCACTCCCGACACGCTCCGGATGAGCGTCATGCCGCCGGTCTCCTCTCGGGCTCAGGGCTCAACTGGGTCCGCGTCCGCGGGCTCGGAGGTCTGTGGTTCGGCGTCCTCGAGTGAGGTCGATTCGGGCGACTCCGCGGGCGCGCTCTCGGGAGGCGCGTCGGCAGCGGGCTCGGGCGATTCCGCGGGCGCGCTCTCGGGCAGCGTCTCGTCTGAGGCGGGCTCGGGCAACTCCGTGGGCTCGCTCTCGGGCGGCGTCTCGTCTGAGGCGGGCTCGGGCAACTCCGTGGGCTCGCTCTCGGGCGGCGTCTCATCGGCGGCGGGCCGGGCGACTCCGCGGGCGCGCTCTCGGGAGGCGTCTCATCGGCGGCGGGCTCGGGCGATTCCGTGGGCGCGCTCTCGGGCGGCGCGTCGACGGCGGGCTCGGGCGATTCCGCGGGCGCGCTCTCGGACGGCGTTTCGTCTGAGGCGGGCTCGGGTGACTCCGCGGGCGCGCTCTCGGATGCCGCCGCGTCCGCGGTCGGTTCGGGCGCGGGCGGCCCCACGAGTTCCACCGGCTCGGGTTCCACCCGCTCTGGCTCCATCCACTCGGCGCCGTGCGTCTCGAGCGCGGTGCGCGCGGCGTCCGCCTGCTCCGTCTCGGGGAAGTCCCATATCACCGCGCGGTACGCATCGAGCGCGGCGTCGACGTCCCCGCGCCTCGTCTCGAGGATCCACGCGACGGCGAGCGCCGCCCGCGGCGCGTTTGCGTTCGTCCGGTGCTTCCGCGCGACGATGAGGTACTGCTCGAGGGCCTTGTCGTCCTTCTCCATGGCGAAGAGATAGAGCTCCGCGAGCCCGAAGCGCGCCTCGGCGACGGCGTCCTCGCTGCCGCCCTCGGTGTCGCGGCCCGCGGCATCCCAGGAGACGGGGCGCTCGCCCTCCGGAACGCTGGGCGCGGTGCCGGGGAGTTGCGAGAGGAACTGCTGGGCGCCGAGCGAGTCGGCTTGGGCTCCCGCGCGACGCCTCTCCAGGAGCGCCTCGCGCATCGCGCGCCGGGCCTCCACCGCCTCGCGGCCCAGCTCGTCGGTGCGCCCACCCTCTTCGCGAGCCGTTCCCGGCAGGCGGTCGGCGCCGGGAGGGAGTCCGAGGTCTCGACGAGGTCCACCCGCCCGAGTCGTGTCCGCCCCGACCTCGGTGGCCCAGTCCGCGGACTCCCCGACCTTCGCCGTCGAATCCGCCGCTGCCGCCACGTTCCGGTCCGGCCGCTCCGGCCCGCTCGCGGTCGAATCCGACGCAGACTCGGCACCGGCGACGGGGGTGCCTCCCTCGCTCGCCGTCGAGTCCGCAGCGGCCCCGGCGCCCGGCGCGGACGTATCGCTCGGCGCTGGTTCGCCCGGCGCGGACGTGTCGCTCGGCGCTGGTTCGCCCGGCGCGGACGTGTCGCTCGGCGCTGGTTCGCCCGACGCGGACGTGTCGCTCGGCGCTGGTTCGCCCGACGCGTCGTCCGCGGCCTCCTGCGCCGGCGCGGCCGCAAGACGGGCCTCATGCTCCTCGATTACCTCGACGTAGCGCCTCAGCGTCTCGATGTCCTTCGCCGCCTCGGCCGCGAGCTTCCCCGCGTCGCTTCTCGGCGCTTCGTCGCGCGACTTCGAGAAGGACTCGGTGGCATCGTCGAGCGACTCGTGGTGGTCGCGATGAATGAGACCGATCCGATAGTGCGCCTCGGCCGACGCCTCCGAGCGCTCGTGCGACGCGGCGACTCCCTCGTACGTCGAGATTGCCTCGTCGAAATCGCCGACGACCTCGTACAGGCGCCCCTTGAGAAGCAGAATCCGGTCGAGATCGTCCCTCTCGACGGTCCTCCGCTCGAGATCGTCGAGAACGCCGAAGGCCTCGTCGGTCCGGCCCGCGTCCATCACGACCTCCGCGAGCCGGATTCTCGCCTCGAAGAGCAGCGTCCGCGCTCCCCGCTCGTCGGCGGCCGCAGCGAAGTGGGTCGCCGCCTTCTCAACCTTGCCGGCCTCGTAGTGGTTCTCGGCCGCGAGGAAGTGGATCTCCGCGCGGCGATCGCTTCTCGGGAAGCGCTCGAGAGCTTCGTCGTACGCCGCCGCGGCCTCCGCGTAGAGCTTGCGGGCGTTGCGCGCCTCGCCGATCAGCACGAGGGCGTCGTCCGAGAAGGGGCTCGGCGGGTCGGAGTGCGCAACCTCTTCGAGGAGCGACTCCGCGGACACGGGGTTCCCCTTGGCGAGCATCACGGCGGCGAGCGTGTACTCCGCCTCGGACCGAAGCTCGCTGTCCTGGTATGTCGTGAGGAACTCGGAGAGCCGCGACTCAGCGCTCTCGTACTTGCCCTGATGATACAGCGCGGTCCCCATGAGAAGGAGGGCGTCGTCGGCCCAGCCCGAATCGGGATGCTGGCGAAGAACCCGGCCGCTCTTCTGTACGACGCGATCGAGGAGTTCCTTCTCGCGCGACGTCGGATCGGAATCGGGCGGCCGCGCGACTCTCAGCTCCTCCGCCTCGCGCGCGGCGGTCCGCGCGTGGTAGAACGTGTTGTAGTACACGCACCCGGGGGCCGCGAGAAGCCCGATGAGAAGAAGGAAGACGACTGAGGTCCTGGTCAACACCGGCGTGGTGCCTCCTCGGTGGAGCCGCGCGCAGGACGCGATGGTCCGAAGATCGACCGACGGTCTCACGCCGAGCGCTCGACCGTCTGGATCAGCACCTCGTCGGAGCCGTCCTTCTCGTTCATCAGAACGGCGACGATCTCGCTGTCCGACGTGGGGACGTTCTTCCCGACGTAGTCGGCGCGGATCGGCAGTTCGCGGTGACCCCTGTCCACAATCACGGCGAGCTGAACCGACCTCGGACGTCCGAAGTCGATGATCTCGTCCAGAGCGGCGCGGACCGTGCGGCCCGTGTAGAGCACATCGTCGACGAGCACGATGGTCTTGCCCTGAACGTCGAAGGGAATGCTGCTCTCGTTGACGACGGGCTGATCCCCGACGGTCTGAAGATCGTCGCGATAGAGGGTGATGTCGAGAACGCCGACCGGCACGGACTCCTGCTCGATGCTCTCGACGGCGTCGGCGATCCGTTTCGCGAGAAAGGACCCACGCGTCTGGATCCCGATGATCGCCAAGCTGTCCACTCCTCCGTTCCTCTCGAGGATCTCGTGAGCGATCCTCGTGATGGCCCTGCGGAGGTCGTCGGAGTCCATCACACGCGCCTTGGTGCGCACCTTCATGGTCACCCCCGTCTCGTTCTCGTCGTCGAAAGCGGCCTGTCGTCGCGTACGAATCTACCATCAGGCGTCCGGCTCTGCAAGCGGCGCCCCGAGGAGGCGCCCCACGACGCGGGCCCTGTCGGGCGCGACGCGCGCGAGCCGGCTCACGAGCGCGTAGCGTGGGGGCGCTTCGAGCCCGAGCCCCTCGAGGAGGCCCGCATCGCCGAAGATCTCCGACGTCTCTCCGTCCGCCACCACAGACCCTGCGTCGAGCACGACGGTCCGCGACGCGACGCGCTCAGCCAGCTCGAGATCGTGCGTCACCACGACGACCCCGCGCCCGCGCTCGATCTCGCTCACGATGAGATCCACGATCCTCTGCTTGATCAGGGGATCGAGCCCCGCGCTCGGCTCGTCGAGCAGCAGGAACGGACGGTCGAGGGCGAGAATGCACGCGATGGCGGCCCGCCGCTTTTCCCCGGCCGACAGTGAGAGCGGCGCCCTCCCCGCGAACTCATCGGGAGGAAGACCGACCCTCGTCAGGGCGTCGCGCACGCGGGACGCGACCGCCTCGGGCGCGAGTCCCTGCCGCTTCGGCCCGAACGCGACGTCCTCACGAACGGTCTCCTCGAAGAACTGCGCCTCCGGGAACTGGTGCACGAGACCGACGCTGCCTCGGAGCGTCGAGCCGTCCCGCGCTCGCGCGATCACCGCCCGGCCTTCGGTCGGGTCGGTGAGACCGGCCATCACCTCGAGGAGCGTCGTCTTTCCTGAACCCGTCGGGCCGACGACGGCCACGGACTCCCCCGCCTCGACGGCGAGATCGACCCCCGCGAGCGCCAACAGCGAGGCGGGTAGCGCGGCCTCGTGACGAACAGCGACCGACGAAAGCTCGATGATCATGAGAGGCTCCCGGCTGGCGCCGCAACGATCGCGTCGACAAGCTCGTCGAGGGTGATCGCCACACCGGGCAATCCGAGCCCGGCTCGCCTCAACCGATCCGAGAGCACCATGGCGGACGGCAGTGTGAGTCCCCACTCCGACAGCCGCTCGGCCCGCGAGAAGAGCTCCACGGGCGAGCCGTCGAAGACAACGCGGCCTCGATCGAGGACGATCGCCCGAGTCGAGAGGCCGATCTCGTCGGGGAACTGCGTCACGTGAACCACGGTCCGCGATTCGTCGCGCCCGAGCTCGCCCAGGATCTCCCAGACCTCCCGGCGCCCCCTCGCATCGAGGAGCGACGTCGGCTCGTCGAGCGCGAGGCACACCGGACGCATCGCGAGCACGGCGGCGATCGCGACCCGCTGTTTCTCACCGCCGGAGAGGCGGTGCGGCGCTCTCTCCCTCAGATGCTCGAGGTTCAGGCGGACGAGCACGGCGGCGATGCGTCGCCCGATCTCGGCGGAGGGGAGCCCCAAGTTCTCCATGCCGAACGCGAGCTCCCGCTCGACGGTCGTGCTCACGAGCTGATTGTCTGGGTTCTGGAAGATGAGGCCCACGCGGCGGCGGACCTCCCAGAGGTTCACGGGGTCGCCCGTGTCGAGCCCGTCGACGGTGACGCGCCCGTCCGTCGGCAGGAGCAGCGCGTTCAGGAGCCTGAGGAAGGTCGTCTTCCCCGAGCCGCTCGCCCCCACCAGAGCGACCGCCTCACCGTCCGCGATCGACAGGTCGATTTCGCCCAGCGCGGGGCGCGCCGCTTCCTCGTAGGTGAAACTCACGTTCGTGAATTCGATCAATCGTCGTCCCCGCTCACTGCGACCGGTTCCGCCACTCCTCCTCGGCCGTCTCACGCGCCAGCTGCTCGAGCTTCTCACGCACGCGCGCGGCCCAGACGCCTTCCGGAAACCGCCGGAGGTGGCCGTCGAACGAGACGATCGCCTCGTCCCGCCGCGCGAGCGCCAGGAGCGTGACTGCGCGCGAGTAGTGCGCGTCCTCGTTCGATGGGTCGATCGAGAGAACGCGCTCGAAGCCGGCGAGCGCCTCCTCGTTGCGTCCGAGATCGAAGTAGGACTTGGCCAGTCCGTAGAGGACAGACGGGTCCGAGGGGTGGCGCTGGCTCATCTTCTCGAAGGCCGCCGCCGCCGCGGAGGGTCTTCCCTGCTCAAGCAGCACGACGCCGAGGTTGTAGCCCGCGTCGAAGAACTCGGGATCGGCCGTCAGCGCCGCGCGGAACTCCTCCTCGGCCCTCTCGAGGGCGCCGCGGCCGGCCAGGATGGTGCCGCCGTTGTAGAGGATCTTGGCCTCCGTCCTTCGCTGGTAGCGCTCGATGTCCGCGCTGCCGACGGGCACGTTGACGACGGCGCCGGGCTCGAGCGCGGTGCCGACCGAGACGCCGTTCACGTCGGCCAGGTAGCCGGCGGCGGCGCGGTCACCGTAGAAGTCGTCGGCGACCGACTCGATCGTCTCCCCCTCCGACATGGGGTGCGAGACGATCTGGACCGTCTCGACGCCGCTGCCCGTGGTCCGAGGCGGCCCGGCGCAGCCGACGACGATCAGAACGGCCGCGAGCGCCGAGACGGCCCCGACGAGCGTGGGCCGCGCCCCGCGCCCGGTCGAGCGTGCGGCGGTGATCCTAGCTGCCATGGAGAGCCTCCGATGTGTCGCCGCGCCCCGATTCCGCGAGCCCGCCTTCGAGGCGCGCGCGCACGGCCGCGTGCCCCTCGATCCGGACGAGCTCGGCCCGAAGACGCGAGGCGCCCGGGAATCCCCTGAGGTAGGCGACGAGGTGCTTCCGCATCTCGAACACGCCTCGCCGCTCTCCCTTTTCCTCGACCATGAGGTCGAGGTGCTCGGCCGCGATCCGGAGCCGCTCGGCGAGGACCGGTTCGTCGGGCTCGGGGCGGCCCGCGTGAAGCTCGTTGCTCCTCCGGAAGATCCAGGGGTTGCCCATCGCCGCACGCCCGATCATCGCCGCGTCGCACGAGGTCAGGGTCAGCATCGCGAGCGCGTCGGCAGGCGTGCGAATGTCACCGCTCCCTAGGACGGGAATCCCGACCTCGTCCTTCACCGCCCTGATGACCGACCAGTCCGCCGATCCCGCGAAGCCCTGCGCCCGTGTCCTCGGGTGGACCGCGACCGCCTCGACGCCGGCATCCTCGAGAGCCCGGGCGACATCGGGGGCGTTGATCGAGTCATCGTCCCACCCGCTTCTGATCTTCGCCGTCACCGGAACGGCGACGGCCTCGACGACGGCCGCGGCGATCTCGGCGAGGAGCACCGTGTCCCGCATGAGGGCCGAGCCGGCGCCCGAGCGCACGACCTTCCGGGCCGGGCAGCCCGCGTTCAGGTCGATGGCGTCAGGCGAGAGCGCCTCGATCCGTGCCGCGGCCGCGGCCATGGTCTCAGGCCGCGACCCGAAGATCTGGAGCGCGATCGGTCGCTCCTCCGGACGAAACCGGAGGAGGTCGAGCGTCTTCTCGCCGTCGCGGACGATCCCCTCGGAGCTGGCCATCTCCGTCCAGACCATCGACGCGCCCATGCGGCGGCACAGCCGCCTCATCGGGCCGTCCGTGATCCCCGCGAGGGGAGCCAGCACGAAGGGGCCTTCGATCGCGATCTCTCCGATCCTCATGGACGGAGTATAGGTGCCGTCCCTTTCGTTCGTCAAGCCACCCACCTTGGGCCTGGGTCCGGGATCACGAGGGGTCGCTCCGGGCGCCGAGGACGCGCCCCCCGCGCCACGGCCGCCGGCCCCTTCCCGCGCGTGAACGGGGCGGCGCATGCGCTGCGCCGCCCCGTGAGAGAGAGAGTCTGGGTTCAGGGCTGATCCCTACTCGACCTCGATCGGCTCGTCGGCCTCGGAGAGCTCGAAGAGCTCGTCCAGGGTCTCCGCCTGGCGCGCCAGCTCGGCCGTCCGAGCGACCTGCTCGTCGCCCTCGGCGGCGACGATGTAGGCGGCCTCGCGCCCGTGGTACTTCCTGGCCAGATCCCGCCTGATCGCGAGCTCGATCTCGCTGCGGTGCTCCTCGAGGCTGTCTCGCTCGTACTCGAACTCGTCGCGGACGAGGAAGTCGAGGAACTCCGTCCACGTCCCGTCGTCGATGCCAGAACCCACCGGGGGCGCCGAGTTCGAGGCCGCGTAGTGGATCGCGAACTCGAAGAACTCCTCGCGCCGTTCGAGGTCGACGAGAACGTCGGGCCTCGGGATGCCTTCGATCTCGACGTCGGGCGTCACGCCACCGCCCCCGTACACGACTCGTCCCGCGGCCGTGCGGTACACGGGCTTCGGCGCCTCGACCCCCTCCTCCTCGTCGTCCGCCGACTCCTCGTCGACGTCCCAGCGTTCCGGCTTCTCGATCATCCGGCCGCTCGCGATGAACCACTTGGCGGTGGTGATCTTCATCGCGGTCTCCTTCGTCAGAGGCCGGAGGCGCATGAGGGTCTGCACCGACCCCTTCCCGAAGCTCGTCGTTCCCACGACGATGCCTCTGTCCCAATCCTGGATCGCACCCGCCAGAATCTCAGACGCGCTGGCGCTCCCTCCGTTGACGAGGACGAGGATCGGGAAGCCGCGATCGTAACGCGCGGGCGTCCGCGCGTGATAGTCGAGGTTCTGCTGCTTGAGACGACCCTTGGTGCTGACGATGAGCTCGCCGGTATCGAGGAAGATGTCGCTCACGTCGACGGCCTGCGACAGGAGTCCGCCCGGGTTGCTCCTGAGGTCGAGGATGAGACTCGTCATGCCGCCCGCCTCGAGCTCGCCGAGCGCCGCGTTGAGCTCACCGGCGGTCGTCCTCGCGAAGCGCGCGACCCGGACGTAGCCCACGCCGTCGTCCATGAGGAACGAGTACGGGACGCTGTCGATCTTGATGATGTCGCGCGTCACCGTGTACTCGAGCAGGTCCTCCACTCCCTCGCGGGCGATGCCGATGTTGACCTTCGTTCCCGGCTCGCCCCTCAGGAGCTTGACGGCCTCGTCGCTGGTGATCCCGCGCGTCGACTCCCCCTCGATCTGCACGATCCGGTCGCCCGACTGGATGCCGAGGTCGTAGGCCGGCGTCCCCTCGATGGGGCTGACCACCGTGAGGATGCCGTCGCGCACCGTGATCTGGATTCCGAGCCCGCCGAACTCCCCCTCCGTCGTCACCTGGAAGTCCTTGAACGCCTCCTCGTCCAGGAAGACCGAGTACGGGTCGAGGGACGTGAGCATCCCCCGGATCGCGCCGTACAGGAGCTCCTTCGAGTCGACCTCCTCGACGTAGGTCCCCTCGATCTTCGCGAGCGCGTCGTTGAAGAGATCGAGATAGGTGTAGAGGTCCTTCCTCGCGCTCACCCTCTCGACGGCCCATCCGCCGAGCAGGATGCCGACGAGGAGCGCAACGAGGACCGGTGCGTGTCTCCTCCAGCGTCGTGTCATGCCTGGCCTCCTCGCTGTTCCTGCCGTTCCCTCAGAAGCTCGTCGACCTTCGCGATCACGAGAGCAGTGATCTCGTCTCGCGCGAGCCTTCCGTCTATGACAACGAAACGTGACGGGTCGCGGTCGACCGATTCGAGGTAGGCCGCCCGCACCCGCTCGTGAAACTCGAGCGCTTCGCTCTCGATCCTGTCGCGCCCGCCCCCGCGTTCGTCGGCGGGGCGCAGAGCCAATCTGTCGAGTCCCTCCCCGGGATCGAGATCGAGGAGAAACGTCACATCCGGTTTGACGCCGTTTGTCGCCACATCGTTCAACGACTCGACCAGCCTGCCCCCGAGCCCGCGACCGCCGCCCTGGTAGGCCACGCTCGAGTCCCCGAAGCGGTCGGCGATGACGACGAGTCCCTGGTCGAGGAGCGGGGCTATCACGTGCGCCACGTGCTCGGCCCGCGACGCCAGGTAGAGGAAGAGCTCTGTGGCGGGCCGCATCCCGGCTGACCCGTGGTCGAGAAGCACGTCGCGCAGCCTCTCACCGATGGGCGTCCCGCCCGGCTCGCGCGTCAGCACGGCCGGCACGCCGGCCCCGTCCAGGTGCGCGGCGAGCGCCACCGCCTGCGTCGACTTCCCGCAGCCCTCGACGCCCTCGAACGTGACGAAGAGCCCTCGGTGGGTGTGCTGGCTCATCCGGCGATCCTCGATGCCCCCATGCGCGTGAGGCCAGGCGGTGCCCGGCCTCACTCTCGTCGTTCAGACGGAAGGACTCGGGAGGTCCCTGCGCCAAGCGACCGCCCCGGCGAGACGTGGGACGTCCGGCCGCGCGGGCTACGACCCCGCGAGCTCCTCGACGAGCGTCTCGTCTCGGCTCTCGGACGACTCGGTCCCGGCCCGGTTCTCCTCGATGAACTCGTCCGTCATGCGCCTGGCCTCGTCGTCGGTGAACTGCGTGGGCGGCGACTTGAAGAAGTAGGCGGAGGGAGCCTCGATCGCCCCCGAGAGGCCGTGGTTGAGCGCGAGTTTCATGCATCTGACCGCGTCGATCATGACGCCGGCGGAGTTCGGCGAATCCCACACCTCGAGTTTCATCTCGGCGTTCAGCGGAACGTCACCGAACGTCGTGCCCTCCATCCTGATGTAGGCCCACTTCCTGTCGGTCAGCCACGCGACGTAGTCGGACGGACCGATGTGCACGTTGGCACTGCCGATGTCGTAATCGAGCTGCGACGTGACGGCGTTCGTCTTCGAGATCTTCTTCGACTCGAGTCGCGAGCGCTCGAGCATGTTCAGAAAGTCGGTGTTGCCGCCGACGTTCAGCTGGCTCGTCCGCTCCAGCTTGACGCCCCGATCGAGGAAGAGGCGCGTCATGACGCGGTGCACGATCGTCGCGCCGACCTGCGACTTGATGTCGTCGCCCATGACGGGGAGCCCCTTCTTCTCGAAACGCTGCTGCCAGTAGCGCTCACCCGCGATGAAGACCGGGATGCCGTTGACGAATCCGCAGCCCGCCTCGAGGATCTGCTCGACGTACCACTTCGTGGCTTCCTCGCTGCCTACGGGCAGGAAGTTCACGACGACGTCGGTCTTCGTGTCCCTCAGGAGCCCCACGATGTCGTCCGTCGGGCCGGGCGCCTTCTCGATGATCTCCGAGAGGTACTTGCCGAGACCGTCGTGCGTCATTCCCCTCGCCACCCTGACCCCGAGATTCGGCACGTCGCTGAACGTGTACGTGTTGTTCGGCTCGGTGAAGATCGCCTGCGAGAGGTCCTTCCCGACCTTGTTCTTGTCGATGTCGATCGCGGCAGAGAACTCGATGTCACCGATGTGGTAGCCGCCGAGGTTCACGTGCATGAGCCCGGGCACGAACTCGTCGGGCGCGGCGTTCTTGTAGTACTCCACGCCCTGCACGAGCGAGGACGCGCAGTTGCCCACCCCGATGATGGCGACTCTGACCTTCCCGTTCTTCGGCATACGGATGCTCCTCTCAGTTCGTCCGCCGCGGCCTGGTCACGCTCTGACGCCGCGGAGGACGTGGCGAATCCTCTGGATCGCGGTGAAGTGAGAAAGGACCACGAGGATCCAGAGGGCGATCCTGAAGACCCCTGATCCCAGGAGCGCGCCCGCGATGAGGACGACCAGTCTCTCGGGACGCTCCGCCAAACCTATCTCGCATTCCTCCCCGACGGCCTCGGCCCTGGCTCGAACGTAGCTCACGAGGAACGAGCCCGCCAGTGCCAGAAACGCCGCCACGGCGCTGGCGACCTCCGGGGAGCCCGGGGATCGCGCCAGGTAGTAGTGGAGCGCCCCCAGGAGCACGAACATCTCGGAGTATCGGTCGATCGTCGAGTCGAGGAACGCCCCCGCCGCGCTCGTGCGGTTGCCCGCGCGCGCCGCAGCGCCGTCGATCATGTCGCACACGCCGGCCACGGCCAAGAGAACGCCCGCGGCCGGGAAGTGCCCCGTACCGAGACTCCATCCCGCCAGCCCCGAAAGCACGAGGCCCGCGATCGTGATCGCGGTCGGCGGGATTCCGAGATCGGCCGCGAGCTTCGCCGCGGGTCGAAGAAGCTCCCGGGCCCTGGTCTTTATCGCCGTCGCCGCCATCAGCCCTCGGCCCGCCCTCGGTTCCTATGTGAGCGCCGTTCGGCAGATTCCATACAACACTCCACTGTATCACCCGACAAAAAGCGGTGTCAAGAGCCGCGGCTCGGCTTCCTAACGCCTGCCGCCCCCTCGAGCCAATCCAGGGGGAAATCTGCGGGCAGCCGCTCGGCGCGGAGGATACCTAGGATCGTCTCCCCCGCATCGTCGACCGTCTCTGGGTTCACGTACTCCCAGACGATCTCGCTCGACGGGTCGATCTCGATGATCCGGCCGTTCTCCGACTCGACGATGAGGGTGTTGCCGTTCGGAAGGCGCTGCTGGGCGCCCGCGCCTTTCGAGAAGAACCCCTCCTCCGTGTACGACCAGACGATCTCCGCGGTGTCCGGATCGATCTCGATGACGCGCGACTGCTCCCCAAGTCCGAGGTTGTCGAAGAGAAGCACGTTGTCACCCACGAACTGCGCCTCGTGCTGCATGCGCCAGGGCCCCGTGAGCGCCCAGACGATCTCGCGCGAAGCGATGTCGAGGATCGCGAGCGTGCTGATGCTCCTGAGTGAGAGAAGCGCCTGCGTGCGGCCGTCCCGCTCGAACACCTCGATCGAGTTGGTGTGGAAGATGTCGGCCCCCTCGGGAAGCTCGAGTTCCTCGAACCACGCCGCGTAGCGCTCAGAGTGCATGAAGGCGTCGACGATCGACACCCTCCGGTACTCGTGCCCCATCGGATCGATAAGGGCGACGGCGTCGTCGAGCGTCGGGGCGCCATCGCGGATCTCCGGGAGCATGACGGCGTTCCGCACGAGAACGTAGATCGCGCCGCTCGGCCGGACGTCGAAGTCGTGGTGCGCGGGCTTCCGGTAGCGCATCACGAGCTCGGAGTCGCGGTTGAGCCGGTAGAGCCGCGCGGGCTTCCGCGTGATGACGACGACGTCGCCGTTCGGAAAGAGATGCGCCCGCGACCAGATGAGGGCACCGGGCGTGCTCCACCGGTGCACGACCTCGCCCTCCATGTCGATCAGATACGCCTCGGGCCCCTCCGCGGGAGTGTAGAGCGTGTAGCCCTGGAAGGCCGATTCGGGCGCGTGGAGAATCACGCCGGTGCGCTCGGGCACCGGCTCGCGCCCCGAGATGTACCCGAGCGTCGCGATCCGCTCGAGCTCACGCTCCTGCGTCGGGGTCAGCACGGTCATGACGGCGAGGACGAGTGCTGGAATCACGCGTCGCCCTCCTCGGATCGGTCGCCGGTTCGGTCCGCAGACCGGTCGCGGGTTCGATCGGCGCCCTCGACGACGACGACGATCTCGCCCTTGAGCGGCGACTCCGCGGCGCGGGCCGCGAGATCGGAGAGACGGCCGCGCAGGATCTCCTCGTGCACCTTCGTGAGCTCGCGGGCGACGACGGCCCGGCGATCGCCCAGCACCTCGAGGAGATCTGCGAGCGTCCTCGCGATCCTGTGCGGCGACTCGTAGAGGACGAGCGTGGCCGATAGCTCCTTGAGGTCGGCGAGCTTCCGGCGGCGCGCGCCCGGCTTCCGCGGCGGGAAGCCCAGGAAGTAGAACGGTAGCACGGGCAGCCCCGAGACCGAGAGCGCGGCCGTCACCGCCGCGGGGCCGGGAACCGGCACCACCTCGACTCCCTGCGAGGCCGCGAGCGACACGAGACGGTAGCCCGGATCGGCGACGAGCGGCGTCCCTGCGTCGCTCACGAGGGCGACGTCGTCGCCTCCCTCGATGCGGGCAACGATCTTCCCGGCGGCTCGGTCCTCGTTGTGCTCGTGGAAAGAGACGAGCCGCGTGCGGATCCCGAAGTGCGAGAGGAGCTTGCGTGTCCTGCGCGTGTCCTCGGCGGCGATCGCCGTCACCGAGCCCAGGACCTCGATGCCCCGCGACGACATGTCGCCGAGATTCCCGAGCGGCGTGGCCACGACGTAGAGTCTCCCGCGTCCGCTAGTTCCCTGCTCCACTCGGCGTACCCCCGGAGTCCGGCCTCGCGATCGTGTCGAGAACGCTGGCGAAGGCGATCCCGTCGTTGTACCGCAGCCGGTAGACGAGATCGACGGGCTCCCTGCCGACCCTGACCGGCGTGCCGAAGCGCAAGCCCTTCGCCCTCGCGCTCTCGTACTCGTCGACGGTCGTGGCCCGCCCGAGCAGGATCGCCGGTGGGTTGCTCTGCCCGAATGGCCTGAGCGTCGAGAGTTCCCGGGCGATCTCGGGCGTCGCGTCGACGAGCGGAAGCTCCGCGTCGATCAGCCGCGGCGGCGGAGTCGGCGGATTCGCGCGGACGTACTCGAGCATCCGCTCGCGGAAGATCGGGATCTTCGCCTCGTCGATGGTGAACCCTGCCGCCCTCGGGTGTCCGCCGTAGCCCAGGAACAGCTCCCGCATCGAGTTGAATCCCTGGACGAAGTTGAAGCCATTCGGTCCTCGCGCCTCGGCCATCCACTCGCTGCCCTTGTCGGCGAGCACGATGACGGGCAGGCGCGTCTCGTCGAAGAGCCGTGACGTGATGTAGCCAAGCACGGCGATCGGCTCGTGGACCACGACGATGACGATCTGAGCCTCGGACGGCGCGGGCTTCGCGGCCACCGCGCCGCGCACGTTCCGCCACGCGGCCGAGGCATCGCGACGCCACTTCGCGCGGACGCCGATGAGAGCGCGCGCCCGCGCGCGCGCATCCTCGATCCCCGTCTCGAGCAACAGGTCGAGCGCTCCGTTCCCGCCCCGGCCGTCGGAGACGCGTCCGAACGCCGGACCGAGTGATTCGCGGACGTTGTTCTCATCGAGCGCGACGCCCCACAGGCGCGACTCCTCAAGGAGTGCGCGGAGGCCCGGGCGCTCGGTTCTCGGGATCGCCTCGAGCCCGAGCGTCACGAGCGTCCTGTTGTCGAAGGTCAGTGGCACCTTGTCGGCGATCGAGCCGATCGCAACGAGGCCGAGCGCATCGTCGCGCCACGTGGCGCCGTACCAGGAGCGCTCGTCGCGCGCCGGGCCGAACCGGCCCGACAGATCTCCGAGAAGGAGATCCGCCACGCGGAACGAGACGCCGACGCCGGCCATGTAGCGATAGGGGAAGTCGGTTCCCGGCAGCTTGGGATCCACGACGGCCACGGCCGGCGGCAGCTCCGGAGGGATCTCGTGGTGATCGGTGACGATGGTGTCGATCCCGAGACCGTTCCCGTAGCCGATCGCGTCGCGGTCACTGACGCAGCTGTCGACGGTCACGACGAGCCGGACACCGCACTCGTCCAAGCGATCGAACTCGGCCCGGCTCAGACCGTGCCCCTCGGTCCGTCTGTCGGGGATGTACGTGACGGTCGAGGCGCCCAGCTGCGCCAGGGCCTCGACCATGATGGTGGTTGCGGTCACGCCGTCCGCGTCGTCGTGGCCGTGTACGGCGATCGTCTCGTCCTTGGCCAGCGCGTCGCCTACGCGGGCGACGACCCGGTCCGAGTCGGGCAGGAGCCGCGCGTCGGGCAGCGTCTCGAGGTCCGACTCGATGTAGCCGCGCGCCTGCGCGACGTTCGCGACGCCGCGCGAGACGAGCACCTCGGAGTAGACGCGCGAGGTGCCCGCGGCCTCACGGATGGCGCTCGCGAGACCTGGATCGGCCGGCTCGTAGCTCCAGACGTGCTTCGTTCCTCTCAGGCTCATCGACTCCCGTTCGGTTGTGTGAGGCCGGTGCTCGTCCGGCGCGCCCTCCGGTCGGATCCCGCCGACCGATCGGACCCTCCACGGGCCGTCCCGTTCCTGCCGAGGGTCTGCTACGCGCCGCCGCTCCCCCTCTTGCCCATGAAGTGCTCGATGATGTCTATCGGCACCGGGAAGATGATCGTCGAGTTCTTCTCGATGGCGATCTCGCTCAGGGTTTGAAGGAACCGCAGCTGAACGGAGGTCGGCTCGGTCGCGAGCACCTTCGCGGCGGCCGAGAGCTTCTCGGACGCCTGGAGCTCGCCCTCGGCGTGAATGACCTTCGCCCTTCGCTCCCGCTCGGCCTCGGCCTGCTTCGCGATCGCGCGCTGCATCTGCTCCGGGAGATCGACGTGCTTGACCTCGACCGCCGAGACCTTGATGCCCCAACTGTCGGTGGCGCGGTCGAGGATCGCCTGCAGCTCCTGGTTGATCTTCTCGCGGGCGGACAGAAGCTCGTCGAGCTCCGCCGCGCCGATGACGCTTCTCAGCGTCGTCTGGGAGAGCTGCGAGGTCGCGTAGGCGAAGTCCTGAACTTCGACGATGGCCTTGTCGGGAGCGAACACGCGGTAGTAGACGACGGCGTTCACCTTCACCGAGACGTTGTCCTTCGTGATGACGTCCTGAGGAGGAACGTCCATCGCGACGATCCGGAGATCGACGCGGACCAGCCGGTCGATGAACGGAAGGATCAGGACGAAGCCGGGCCCCTTCACACCGGCGAGGCGGCCCAGCCGGAAGACCACGCCGCGCTCGTACTCCCGGAGGACGTAGATCGCCTTCGAGAGCAGAACGAGGAACACGAGCACAAGGATTAGGGTCCCGCCCATATGCGCTACCTCCTTCAGACGCGCCTGACCTTGAGGCGCATCCCGTCAACGGCGACGACCTCGACGCGGGATCCACTCTCGATCTCCGCGTCCGCCGTCGCGTTCCAGTACTCGCTGTGCACGTAGATTCGTCCTTCGGGCGCGAGATCCGTCAGGGCCTCTCCGATCTCGCCGATCATGCCCGCGCGCCCCGTTCGGACGCGCCGGCCCTGCGCCAGGAGGCCCACCGGCAGCGCGAAGAGGAAGAAGACGATGATGAGCGCCGCGGCGGGCAGGATCGCGCTCTGCTCGAGCCCGAACAGCCGGAAGAGCGCCGCCAGAAGATCGAGCAGCCCCGTGAACTCGCCCATCACGCACCCCCGATCGGAAGATCCGCGGCGGTCCGTTCGGCCGTCGCGCGACGACACCCGCGCGCCGGACACAGAAGCGGCGGCCCGCCCACCCTCGTGCAACCGAGCGGGCGGACCGCGTTCGTCATCCGCGGCGAGGCCGCCGGCCTACGCGAGGTCGGTCCTCGTATAGATCCGCACGCCGAGGCGATCGCGCCCCTCGGCCAGCCGGCCCTCGCGCACGAACCCGGCCAGAACGTCGTCGAGCTGCGCGGGCGAGAGCGGAGTCTGGCGGAAGAGGACCGGGTAGGGCGTCTCCACCTCGATGCTTCCGAGGAGTTCCTCCCTGTAATCCTCGGCCTCCACAACGGGAAGGACGGGCGCCCGCGTCAGGTACTTCTCGAAGGCGGCCGGATCCCGCTGGATGTTCGCAATCGTTCGCGTGTAGCGATGCGCGTCGCCCCGCTCCTTCGCAAAGACGGCGAGCTGGAAGTCGGCCTGCGTCTGACGCTTCCGGATCATCTTCCTGACGACCGCGAGATCGGCGCTCGACGCGCCGAGAAGCACCATGCCATCCTGCGCCATCTCGACCATCCGTGTCAACAGGGTTTGCGCCGGCACGACCTCGCCGTTCCAGATGAAGGCCGCCTGAAGACCGTACTTGGAGGCGCGCCAGCGGTTGATCATGATGGCGTGATACTCCTCCTCGGTCAGCTGGCGGCCGGCCTCGTGGATCGACACGTGGTGCATCATCCCGGCGACGAGCATCACGAGCTCGCACATGAGCCTCGTCGAGCTCACACCATCGCCGACACGGAGTTCGACGGTCGAGCCCCAGGCGAGCTTCGCGCAGACGTCCGAGCCCCAGTCCGGCTGAGAGAACGCCGGATGCACGAGCGGCTGTGGAACCGAGCACCACTCGGCGAACGAGGCCACGCGGTAGCTCTTGTAGTCGCCGGTGCGCCCTCGGTAGATCGGGCTGTTCGCCATGAGCGCGGCCAATGGAGCCACGTAGGGCGCCATGGCGTTCTGAACCTGGATGGCGGCGGTCCAATCCCGCACGGTCCCCACGTGGATGTGCGCGCCGACGGGCTCTCGCTCGAACGGCCGCGAGCCCGCCCGAAGAAGCACCCACTTGCGCTTCGAGAGCGCCTTACGGAGTTCGCTGTCGAACCGCTCGCTCTTCCTGAGAAGCTCGCCGAACGACCTGACCGACCCGATTCGACTCTCGATCAGCTCGAGATCGGTCCCGGGCTCGGCCCACGGCAGGCGAGCCCTGAGCTCATCGGAGAGAGCCTCGACGTCCTTCTCGGCGACGTTCTCCCCGGACTCTCTGAGCACGGCCATCTCCCAGTCGTATCCGACGGTGAGTGGCTCGAAGTGCGCTTTCATCTATGCCTCCAGCCTGCACGTCAGGCTCTCGCGTCCGACCGTCGCCGTGCACGTCAGTGGAAGCGAGCCCTTCGGCAGCGTGAGTGTCTTCGTGTAGATCGTGCCCGCGAACGGGAGGTCGAGCGACCTCAAGGTCGCCGTCTTCCTCCCGCGCGCCGTCGCGAGCGACACGCGAGGCGCCTCGATCCGGCGGCTGGTTCGCACGGTGAACGCGACGGGGACACCCGCCCGCCCCGCGCGACCCTTCGAGACGAGAAGCATGGAGCTCTCGCTCGCCGCCACCGCGTCGCCGATGAACAGGCCGACGCCGAACTCGGCCCGGCGGCCCTTCGTGAGCTTCCTCGGCGCGTGCCGGATCATCAGCTCGGGGCCCTGGAAGTCGCACCGGATACCGACGAGCGGAACCCGTCGGGGCCCGAACAGCACCGCGAGCACCCGCCCCAGCTCCTCGTGGCGCGAGATCAGGAATCCGGCCGCCAAACCTGCGTGCTCGTCGCGCCAGTCGCGCCATCGCCACCGCCTGCCGTATCCCGGCCGGTGGAAGCGGACGAGCGACATGCCCCTCCCGGTCGGGACGTCGAAGACGTTCCGCGATGCCGGATGGCCGTCCGAGGGGGTCGAGAGCCGGATCCCGAACGTCAGATCGACCTCGTCCTTCCTCTTCTTCCCGTCCTTGCCCCGGCCGTCGGTCGGCCCGAGCGGAGCGCCGTCGCCGCGGTCCGAGGAGTCCCCCGGCTGCTCCTCCTTCTTGGGCTTACCCGAGTACCGGAGCACGTAGCGCTCGATCACGCCCGGAAGGTCGGCGAGAACGCGGACCTCCTTCGAGAACTCGACGCCCTCGGGCTCCTTGAGAGCGAGCCGGTAGCCGATCTCGGCCGACGCGCCGTTCGCGGCCGGTTCCCCACGCTTGAACTCCGACTTCCAGAGCTCCCCCGGAGATCCGGACTCGAAGACGACCTCCTCGACGCCGCCGAGGAGGATGTACCTCCCGCCCATGATGTAATCGCCGGGCTGGGCGAGCCGGTCGTCCCCATCACACCCGCGGAGCGAGAGCAGCCTCGCGCCGCGGTGGGGCTGGACGGTCGCGGCGAGGAAGCAGTTGGCCAGGACGTCCTCTCTGTGCCCGTCCCGGTCGACGTCGCCCGAGCGAACGTCGACCCTTCCGAGTCGCGTGCACTCGAGATCGATCGCAGGCTTGCGCCGGCAGAGGATTCTAGCGCTTTCGGCGGGGTCGAGAACCAGGTGGTCCCCCTTCTTGACGCCCCACGGGAGCATGAACTCCCGCTTGAGCGTCGCCACCTTCCCGACGGTCTCCTTCGGAACGGAGAGCGCGCTCATCGCCGGTCCCTCGACCTCGACGCGGAGCGCGTAGCGCCCGTATTCGAGGCCGTTCTTGTCCCGATAGCGCTTCTCGAGCTTCTTCTCCCGCACCTTCACGAGCAGTCGCTGCATGACTCTCCCCCAGTCTCTTCACGTGACGGATCGATGGCCGGCAACGTCAGAGATGGTTCGGGGAGACAACCCTCGGCTCCCAGGACGCTCGTGGCCCCGGGATCGAAGGGGTTCGCGCCACAAAAAGAAAGGGAGCAGAGAGTCGTAGACTCTCTGCTCCCCGTGCAGAGGCTCATACTCCCTCGAACTATCGTCCTACTTGACGCTGTCCTTCAAGGACTTGCCGGCCTTGAACTTCGGATAGTAGTGGCTGCCGACGTGCTTCGTCTTGTCGGTGCCCGGAATGCGCCAATCCCTGGCCGGACGATGCTCGGCGCTGAACGTTCCGAAGCCGGTGATCTGGACCTTGCCTCTGTCCTTCAGCTCCGTGGAGATAATCCCCGCGTCCGTGGAGAACAGCGCGTCGATGATGTCCTTCGAAGCCCTGTTCGACTCTCCTGTCCTCTCAGCCAGCTTCTCGATGAGCTCAGCCTTGTTCATCAAGTTCCCCCTCTCGGCCGACGCCGCGCTAAACCAGAACCACGAAACCACCCGAATTTTGGGACACGCTACAACACGCCCCACACCTTGTCAATAGGAATCGCCCGAAAAGTGGGCCTTGCCGGGGCAGTCCCTCAGAGGCCCGATCGGGGCCGTTTTCATCGCCTTCGCCGGATATAGTGAGGTATAGTCCTGCGATCCTGCGCCGTCAGCGCACGACTCGCTTGAGGAACTTCTCTCCCCGCTCGGCTTGGATCTCGGGGAGGGCCTTGACGTTGATCCGGAAGTAGTACTGCCACTCGCCCTCGTAGTAGCGGCGCGTGAACTGCGCCTCCCAGCAGTGGAGATCCCGGTAGAGCGTGTACTCTTGGCTCGCGACCTCCTGCTCCTTGAGGTCGTAGTGGACGCGGTAGTTGACCCGCCAGTTCCGCGTCAGGGAGAGCGCGAACGTGCCGTCGGCCCAGTAGGTCTCGCTTCCGGGTTGCGCGCCGCGCGAGTAGCGGAAGGTCATCGAGGCTGACCAGGGACGGGAGCCGGGGCGTCCGCTGAGGGACTGCCGGGCGACCTCCCTGCGGAGCTCGTCGACCGGCGAGTCCCCGTCGTCCCCGATGCGGTCCTCCCAGGGATCCGCGAAGTCGGAAGGAGACTCACCCGTCAGATCGATCGTCGCGGTCACCGTCGAGTTCTCGATGTCCCAGTCGTAGGTGTCGTGTCGCGTGTTCCAGCGCACGGAGAGCGCCCTGCCGGGCCTGAGCTCCAGGTTCGACGAGAGGTCCGCCCAGCGGTGATCGTCCTTCGTGAAGTCGTAGGAGCTCGACATCGACAGGCGGAGGAGGTTGTCGAGCTTCCTGATCTCCCCCCCGTCCTTGACCTTGAGCTGGAGCTTGTTGACGAGCGAGAGTCTCAGGGCCTCTCGCTCCCTCGGGGTCGATCCGAAGCCGCTCATCGTGTAGAAGATGTCCGTCCCGTCGTCGTTGAAGTACTGCGTGAAGTCCGGCGTCCACGAGAAGGAGGCCGAGGGCTCGATGATGTGCCGGACCGCCTCGAGCGGCCCGACCCTCGGGAAGAAGGTCCCGTAGACCGTCGTTCCCGCCGACACGCCGGCGTCGTACGTGAACCTCCCTGCGAACCGTTCGCCCAGCTTGTTGCGGTCGTACCAATTCTGGCGGAGGCTGACGCGCGGCGTGAGGTTGATCCAGCGCAGGATCTTCGTCGAGTTCCTGATCGACGCCCCGACCCCCACGCCCTGCCGGATCTCCGTCTCGTCCCCGTTCCTGTCCCGGTCGTTCACCGCGCCTGCCTTCCAGCTGTAGGAGGTCTTCGCGAGCCACGACTTCAAACCCGTGGCGCCGCCGGCGTTCGCGACGAGCGGCCGCTGAGAACCGGTCACGTCGATCTTAGGCAGAAGCTCCGACACGACGTCCTGATCGATCTCCTCACGCCGGTCGAGCGTGACGCCGACCGAGACGCGACTCCACCGCCCTCTCGTCCAGAACTGCGAGTGGAGGCTGCGATTCACGCTCTCCTGGATCGACTGGTTCGCGTCGCTCGCGTAGCTGGCGTCGCTCCTGAAGTCGCCGGACGCGCCCATCGTCCAGTTGCGTCCGAACTCCTGCCGATGTGACAGCTTGAGATCCCACCGCCTCTTGTCTCCGGAGAACTCCTGCATGAAGGACCCCGAGACCGACCCCGAGAGGACGTAGCGGAGCTTGTAGCGCGCCTCCGCGTGCGTGATCCAGCGCGTCTGCTCGTAGAAGTCGCCCCAGAGGGTCAGGTCCCAGTAGTCGCTCGGGGCCCAGTAGTAGCCGAAGTTCTTGATGAAGCGTCCGCTCGTCTGGCTCACGCCGATGTCGACCCTCGGGATGAGGAAGCCGGAGTGCCGCTTGGTCCGGATCGGGAAGACGTAGAACGGCAGCGCGAAGACGGGGATCTCGCCGATGTAGAGGATGACCGGCTTCGCGACGACCTTGTCGTCCAGGTAGATCTTCATCCGGTACGACTCGAGCCGGTAGTGGGGCTCGGGGTCGGAGCAGGTCGTGTAGACCCCGCCGGTCACGCGGAGCGTGCCGTCCTCCTCCCGGTGGATCCTCTCGCCGTAGTAGAGACCGTCCTCGAACGTCGTGACGCCCTCGATGACGGTTCCCGACCGCTCCTCGAGATCGTAGTTCAGGTTCTTCCCGACCAGCCTCTCTCCGCGCTCGTGGAGATCGGGCGAGCCTGAGGCGGAGAGCACCTGCTCCTCGGGATCGAAGACGACCTCGTCGGCCGTGAGGGCGGTCTCCTTGTACTCGACCGTGGCGCCGCCCGACAGGATGATCCTGTTCCTTCCCACGTAGTAGTCGATCCGGTCCGAGCTGTAGACGACGACCTCGAGCGCAACCGAGTCAGCGGGAGCGTCGACCGGCGCCTCTCCGTCGTCCGGCTCATCGGCAAGCTCATCCGGGGACGGAGCGTCCTCGGGGACGGCCTCGCCACCTTCCGGCCCCGCCTCGCCCTCCTTGGGCCCGGCCTCGCCCTCCTTGGGCCCGGCCGCAGTGCCCTCCTCCGGCCCCGCCTCGCCCTCCTTGGGCCCGGCCGCAGCGCCCTCCTCCGCCCCCGCCTCGCCCTCCTTGGGCCCGGCCGCGGCGCCCTCCTCCGGCTCAAACGTGTACGACCCTCTGGCCTCACCTCGGAACACGGCCCGCATGATGCTGCCCTCGGTGAAGAGCACGTCGATCCTGCGCGAGTCGACACGGTTCATCTCGCCCCGGTCGCCCACGACGTGCTCGCTCGCGGCCCGCCCGCGCACGGCGGTCAGGACCGGCTCCCCCTCCTGGAAGAACATCGTGAGCGTGTCGCCGACCACGTGGCCGCGCTGCGGCTCGGCCGCGGGATCGCCGTCCTCGATGGTGTAGTCCGTGCGCGCGCGCCCCGTCGCCACCACGCGGGAGATCCGTCCCTCGTCGACGAAGACGAGGATCCTCTCGCCCTTCAGGCGATCCGTCTCGCGCTCGACGGACGGACTGCCCTCGAGGACCATTCGGTCGTCCTCGGCGTAGATGGTCACGAGGCGCGCGCGCGCGGTCACGTCGTCCCGCACGATCTCGGCGTCGCCGTAGGCAATGACGGCGCCCGTAGAGCGGGAGAACTCGACGACCCGGGCGGTGAGCGTCGCGTCCGGATCGCCCTCGTCGTCGAAGGTGACGAGCACCGGCCCGTCCGACGCTCTGGCCTCGCGCCGGTCGAAGTCGTAGACGAGACGGCCGGCCGTGAGCTCGGAGGCGCCCTCGCGATCGACGGCGTTGACGTCCCCGACGCAGACCGCGACGCCGCTGCGGCGGAACATCTCGATCCTCCGCGCGCGCGTGACGCCGGAGGTGTCCGCGTAGGAAGCGTTGCCCTTGAGGAGAGCGACGTCGGATCTCTGGTAGTAGAAGAGCGAGTCGCAGGCGATCTTCGTGAGGCCGTCGACCCCGTGAACGTTTCCGTGGACGAGCGCGACGCCGTGGGTGTCCCGGTAGATCCCGTGGTCGCCGACGATGGTCGCGCCGCCCTGGCGGATGGTCACGTTCCCCTCCAGGATGACCACCCGGCCTTCGGGACCTTCCTGCGCCTCGACCTCTTCGGCGGTGATCTCGAACGATCCGGGGGGCAGCTCGGGCTCGGGAGGTTCCTGGGCGGCGGATTCCCCAGCGAGCAGGAGCGTGAGACCGAAGATGAGCACGAGCGAAGAGAGTTGCTTCACGGAACGCGCCTCACGAGTGCGATCGGGAAGGAAGAAGGAGCGGCCTCGCGTCAGCGCCCAGGGAGCTCGTCCCGGGCCAGGAGCGCCGCCCCCACGACACCGGCGTCGTGGCCGAGTTCCGCAAACACCAGGCGGGGCAGTCTGAGCCCGTAGCTCGCCGTCCTCCGCTCGAGTTCCTCCCGGGCGGGTGCCAGAAGCGCCTGGCCGATCGCCGACACCCCTCCCCCGAGCACGACCACGTCGGGATCGAGGATGAAGGCGAAGTTCGCGAGGCCGACGCCGAGGAGTCGTCCCGTCTCCGTCACGACGTCGAGCGCTACGGCGTCGCCCGCGTTGGCAGCCTCGCCGACGACCTGCGCCGTGAGGGCTCCCTCGGCCGCCGCGGCCGCCATCGACGACGGGCGTCCGCTGGTGAGGGCCTCGCGCGCCCGTTCGACGATGGCCCCGGCGTTCACGAACCGCTCGAGGCAGCCGTCGTTTCCGCAGGCGCAGACCGGCCCGCCGGCTTCGATCGTCGCGTGCCCGACCTCGCCCGCAAACCCGTGGGCGCCCCGGTAGAGCCGGCCTCCGAAGACCATCCCGCCTCCCACGCCCGTCCCGAGCGTGAGCATCAGGGCGCTCGCTGCCCCCCGGGCCGCTCCGATGTGGTACTCGGCGTAGGCGGCCGCGTTCGCGTCGTTGTCGACGAGAGTAGGGAGGTTCGTCGAGGTCGCGATGAGATCCGCGAGTTTGACGTCGTGCCAGGTGGGAAGATTCGGTGAGGCGATGACCGTGCCGGTCCGGCCGTCGACGAGCCCGGCGGAGCCGACGCCGCAGGCCGTGGGCTCCTCGGACGGGTGCGCCCTGATGAGCGCCGCGGCAAGCCGGGCGACCAGCTCGACGGCCTCGGCAGGCTGCCCGCCCGACCAGCCGCTCGCCGACGATGCGACGACGACGGCGTCGCTGGCGACGATCCCGGTCTTGATGTTGGTGCCGCCTATGTCGACGCCGAGGTAGTGGGCCACGGCGGCCTAGACCTCGCCGCCGAAAAGGAGGGAACGGCCGCTCTCCGTGTCGAAGAAGTGGGAGCTCTCCATGTCGAAGATGAGGTCGACGTCGGAGTTCACCGCGGGCGGCACCCTGACGTCGATCCGTGCGACCATGTCCCTCTCCTCGAGGCGGAAGTAGAGGAATATCTCGTTCCCCATGGGCTCGACGACGTCCAGGTGGGCGGTCACCCTCGCCGGCGCGGCGACCCTGTCGGCGTCGGCGATCTCGAAGATGTCCTCCGGACGAACGCCGAGGACGACCTGCCTGTCGCTCACGTCACCGAGCGCTCGGGCCCGCTCTGGCGGCACTGGCGCGCGAAACGCGCCGGCCTCGAACACCGTCGATCCGTTCTCGCGCGTGAGCCGGCCCTCGATGAAGTTCATCGCCGGACTCCCGATGAAGCCAGCGACGAACTGATTGACCGGCTTCTGGTAGATCGTGAGCGGGTCCGCCACCTGGTGCGCGACGCCGTCCTTCATGACGACGATGCGGCTGCCCATCGTCATCGCCTCGACCTGATCGTGCGTGACGTAGATGATCGTGGCCTTGAGGCGCTCGTGGATCTTGCTGATCTCGGTCCGCGTCTGCACCCTGAGCTTCGCGTCGAGGTTCGAGAGCGGTTCGTCGAACAGGAACACCTTGGGCTTCCTGACGATCGCTCGGCCGACCGCGACGCGCTGGCGCTGTCCGCCGGAGAGCGCCTTCGGACGGCGATCGAGGAGCGCCGCGATGTCGAGGATGTCGGCCGCCTCTCGCACGCGCTGATCGATCTCCTCCCGGGGGTACTTCCGGAGCCTGAGGCCGAAGGCCATGTTGTCGTAGACCGTCATGTGGGGATAGAGCGCGTAGTTCTGAAAGACCATCGCGATGTCGCGATCCTTGGGCGGAACGTCGTTCACGAGGCGGTCGTCGATGAGGATCTCGCCGCTGGTGATCTCCTCCAGTCCGGCCACCATGCGGAGGAGGGTCGACTTCCCGCAGCCGGACGGCCCGACCAGAACGACGAACTCCCTGTCGTGGACCTCGAGGTCCATGTCCTTGACGGCCACGACCGTGCCGTCGAAGATCTTCGTTACCCCCTTGAGGACGACATTGGCCATCTCCTACCTCCCGGGAGCGTCACGCTTCGAGCGCCTGACCGACGCCGAGACTCTTCATGACATCGCCAACAGTGTAGTGGGAACCCGTGACCAAGACAAGGTCTCCTTCTCGCGCCTCGGAGAGCGCCCCCTCGATCGCGGCCCCGGCCGAAGGGATCACGCGGCTCTGGATTCCGAGGTCCGTGGCAATGGCCGCGAGGTCCTCGGGATCGGCGGCTCGCTCGCTGGCCGGGCGCGTGAAGACCATGAGATCGGCGCGACCGGCGAACTCCGCGATGTACCCGCGCGCGTCCTTGTCTCCCATGATGCCGAGCACGACGATCGCGCGCTCGTAGTCGAAGACCTCGAGCACGGCGTCCATGAGGGCGCGAGCCCCGTCGGGGTTGTGCGCAACGTCCGCCACGAGCGTGGGCCGCCTGTCGATGATCTGCATGCGCCCGATGCAGCAGGCCTCGGCGAGCCCCCGCCGAACGGCCGCCTCCGTGAGCTCGATCAGCCCGATCCTGTCCAGCTCGACGAGGCTCACGAGCGCGCTCGCAGCGTTCTCGACCTGGTGGCGGCCGAGCATCGAGATCGACAGCTCGTCGTACGACGCGGGTCCGTGGTTGAAGTTGAAGAGGCTTCCCGCGGGAGTCACCGAGACGCTGTCCAAGACCGACTCGCGCGAGACGGGTACGAAGTGCGCCTTCCGCGCCGCGGCGACGCCGCGGATGACCTCGAGCGCGACGCCCTCGGCGCCGCAGACGACCGTCCCGTCCTCGCGGATGATCCCGGCCTTCTCCGCGGCGATCACGGCCGGGTCGCTTCCCAGGACCTCCGTGTGGTCGATCGCGATGCGGGTGATGACCGAAAGGACCGAGTCGAGCACGTTCGTCGCGTCGAGCCTGCCGCCGAGGCCCACCTCGGCCACGACGAGATCGACCTCCTCCTCGGCGAAGTAGAGCGCCGCGGCGGCCGTGGTGATCTCGAAGAAGGTCGCCTCGATCTCGTCCGCCCCGGGCTTGAGCTCCTCCATGAGCTCGACGACCCGCTCGCGCTCGATGGCGACCCCGTTCACGGTGATCCGTTCCGTGAAGTCGATCACGTGCGGCGACGTGTAGAGGCCCGTCTCGATCCCGTGCTCGGTGAGCGCGGAGGCGATCATGCAGGAGGTCGAGCCCTTGCCGTTGGTTCCTCCGACGTGCACGACGCGGAAGCGCCGGTGAGGATCACCGACGCTGCCGAGAAGCCGCTCGACACGTTCGAGGCCGGGCTTCATGACGAAGCGATGCCGCGCGAACAGCCAGTCGATGCACGACTGGTAGGAATCAAAGGCCTTGTTTTCTTGCTTGGCCAAGCGTGTCCTCCGCGGTGCCCCGCCGGTCGTCGGTGAAGAAGTCGATGACCTTCACGACGGCGTTCTTCAGCTCCTTGCGGTGCACGACCATGTCGATCATGCCGTGGTCGAGCAGGAACTCGGCCCGCTGGAAGCCGTCGGGCAGGTCCTGCTTGATCGTCTGCTGAATCACCCTGGGACCTGCGAAACCGATGAGCGCTCCCGGCTCGGCGACGATGACGTCGCCGAGAGAGGCGAAGCTCGCGGTCACACCGCCGGTCGTCGGGTGGGCCTGGATCGCGACGTGGAGGAGCCCCTCATCGTCGAGCTTCGCGAGCATCGCGCTGGTCTTGGCCATCTGCATGAGCGAGAGGATCCCCTCCTGCATCCGGGCCCCGCCCGTGCTCGAGAGGGTGATCAGCGGCACGCGCTCCTCGATGGCCATCCTCGTCAGCCGCGCGATCTTCTCTCCCATCACCGAACCCATGCTCCCGCCCAGGAACGCGAAATCGAGGATCGCCATCATGGCCAGATGCCCGCCCACCCTGGCGCTCCCGGTCAGGACCGCCGAATTGTGGCCGGTCTTCTTCTTGGCGGCGACCAGTCGGTCGGCGTACTTCTTCGAGTCGACGAACCCCAGGGGATCGACCGACTCGATCCCCGTCAGAAGCTCGACGAAGCTGCCGTCGTCCGTGAGAACGTCGCGGTACTGCGCCGCCGAGATACGGAAGTGGTAGTTGCACTTGCTGCACGTCCACAGGTTCCGCTCGAGCTCCTTGTGATAGATGATCTCCGAACACCCCTCGCACTTGCGCCAGAGGCCGTCCGGCATCTCGCGTTTCTTGGCCTCCTTGATGCCGCGCTTGCGTCTCCTGAGCCACGATAGCTGGTCTTTCATGTGACCTCCCCCTTGGAGGGTCCTTCTCCGGGTCGCGCCTGAGCCCTCGTGCTCAGGCAGATCGCGTGTCGCCGCGTCCCCAGACGGGGCCCACGCCCCGGGCCTCACGCCGCCGCGCGAGCGCCGGCGCTTCAGGCCGCCAGTATTATAGCCTCTTCACGACCTCCGACACGAGCGAAACGAGCCGCCGGGCGCCGTCCCGCCCTGCCGCCAGCACCTCGCTGTGGGTCGTCTCGTGGAACCGCCCCGGAAGGGGGACGTTCGTGATGAGCGACACCCCGGCGACCTCGAGGCCACGCGCGTGGGCCGCCTGGACCTCCGAAACGGTCGACATCCCGACCGCCGACGCCCCCATGAGCCGCGCCATCCGGATCTCGGCGGGGGTCTCGTAGGTCGGTCCCAGGGACCCGAGGTAGACGCCCTCCCGGAGACCGATCCCGAGCGAGAGCGCCGACTCGCGCGCCAGACGGCGGAGCCGCTCGGAGTAGGCGCCACCCATCCGGAACGTGGGTCCGTCGAGCCTGCGCGGCCCGGTGACCATCGAGATCTGATCGGCGACGGCCATGAGATCGCCGACGTCGAAGCCGGGATCGATCCCTCCGGCGGCGTTCGTCACGATCAGGACGGAAGTGCCGAGCTCCGCCAAGAGCCGGACCGCGAACGTCACATCGGAGGGCGGGTGGCCCTCGTAGTGGTGGATCCGCCCCGAGAAGACGAGAATCTCCTTGCCGCCCAGCTCGCCCGAGTAGACGGCGCCACGGTGCCCCCTCACGGCGGCGGTGAGCATGCCGGGGATCTCGTCGTAGGGCAGCTCGACCGGATCCCGGAGGCCGTCCACGAAGGTCGACAGCCCCGAGCCCAGGATGACTGCCGCGCGCGGCCTCCTCGTCCCCTCGCCTCGCACCGCGTCGACGGCGGCCGAGAGGTCGCCGTCTGTCGTCCCGCGTGGAACGCTCCGTCGCCTCGTCACGCTTCGTTCTCCTCGCCCACCGTTCTGAGCATCACGAGAGCGTCCTCCCCGTCGTCCGAGTAGTAGCCCCGCCGGACGGCGGCCTCACTGAACCCGAACTTCTCGTAGAGCCCGCGGGCCTTCCGGTTCGACATGCGCACCTCGAGGATCGCCAGTGCGACGCCCCGGCGGGCGGCGTCCTCGAGGCTGTGCTCGAGCAGCGCGGTCGCCACGCCGCCCGACTGCATCGCGGGGTCGACCGCCAGATTCCCGATGTGGAGCTCGTCTGCGACGACCCAGGAGACCATGAAGGCGATGACCCGCCCGGCCCGCTCGACGACCCACGACGCCGACGTCGCACCGCCCGCGACCTCGTCCTCGAACGACGTCCGAGACCACGGCGCCGCGAACAGGTTGCGCTCGATCTCGCACACGCGATCGAGATCGGAGAGGGCCATCGGCCTGATCACGAGACCGAGGTCGTTCACGTCCGCTCCTGCGAGAGGGAGCGCTCGAGCGCCTCCCCTGATCCGCGAACGGACCGTTCGCTCGACCGGCGTCCTCCTGCGATCACGAGATGCCCCTCAGGTAGATCGGCTCGAGCGACTCGACGTCGGCACCGGTCAACAGAGGCGCGTCCTCTGCGACCGCCCCGAGAGCGATCGGTCCGGGGGCGACCACGTCCGCATCCGGAAAGACGGCGGCAGCGCCGAGGCCCTCGCGGAGGGTGGAAGCGTAGGCCGTGGCGCCCGTCCCCAGGAACAGGACCGGCGAGCCAGAGGCGGCGTCACTCACGCGACGGATCAGGTCTCCGGGAGCGACGGCGAGGTCCGGCAGGAGCCGCTCGTGCGTGGGGCCCGCCCGAAAGAGGGCCGCGTAGACCTCCCCGCGCCTCGCGTCGAGCGCCGGGCACACGAGCCCGGTCGTCGTTTCTGCGCTCCTTGCGAGCGCCCGGAGCGTCTCGACGGGAACCACGGCGACGCCGCTCGCGCAGGAGAGGCCCTTCGCCGTGGCGAGACCCACGCGGAGCCCCGTGAATCTGCCGGGGCCGATCGAGACGGCGATGGCGTCGAGGTCCCGGAGCGCGGCGCCCGCGCGGTCGAGGACCGCGGCCACGGCACCGATCAGCTCCTCGGCGTGCCCGCGCCCGGCGGTCCGTCGCTCGCGCGCGATGATCCTCCCGTCCTCGACCACCGCGACGTCCTCGAGCGGCGTCGACGTCTCAATCGTGACAAGCCGCATCGTGCCCCCGGTTCCACGCGGCCTCGGCGGAGGCGAGCACGGCCGCTGCTCTCTCCCCATAAGCCGTCACGTCGATCGTACGCGCGTTCCCGCCCGCGAGCCCGATAGCGACGTCGATGCGCTCCGCGGGGCGAAAGGCCGGCGCGCGGTCGGCCCACTCCACGAGCGCGACGCCGTCACCGAAGAAGAACTCCCGGTAGTCGAGATCCTCGACCTCTCGCTCGTCCGAGACCCGGTAGAGATCGACGTGGTAGATCGGCAGCCGCCCGTCGTACTCGTTCACGATCACGAACGAGGGGCTCGAGACGTGGCCGTCGAACCCGAGCGCTCGAGCGGCGCCCTGGATGGCGACCGTCTTCCCGCTCCCCAACTCCCCCACGAAGCCGACGAAGCTCCCCGCCTCGAGGCCGGCGCCGATCAGGCGGCCGAGCGCCCTCGTCTCCTCGGGCGACGATGTGCGGAAGTGTGCTCTGGCGCTCATCACGATCCTCGCTACGTCCTCGGGAGCATGACGGCGCAGGGCAGGATCATCTCCTCGAGCGAGATGCCCCCGTGCTGGAAGCTGCCCCTGTACTGGCGCTCGTACCGGTGGAACTCGGTCGGGTAAACGAAGTAGTAGTCCTCCTTGGCGATCGCGTACTGTTTGCTCGCGCCGTCGCTCGGAAGCCGGTACTCGGAAGGCACCCTGATCAGGAAGGTCTCCTTCTCGTCGCACCCGAGATTGCTGCCGAACTTGTACCGCAGGTTCGTCGACGTGTCGCGGTTCCCCCGCACGAGCGCGGCCCGCCGCCCGAGCGTCGCGCCGTGATCGGTCGTGAGCACGACCGTGGCCTTCTGTCTGGCCATCTCGACGATGATGTGGTAGAGCGCCGAGTGATTGAACCAGGAGCGGACGAGCGACCGGAACGCCGGCTCGTCGGGCGCGATCTCCTGGAGGATCTCCGACTCCGACCGCGAGTGCGAGAGGATGTCGACGAAGTTGTAGACGAGCGACACGAACTGGTGGCCGTGGAGCGACGACATCTGACGGCGCACGTTGTCCGCCTCGTTCTTCTCGTAGATTTTCACGTACCTGTGCTCTGGCGAGAGACGGATGCTGTGCCGCTGGAGCTGGATGTCCATGAGCTGCCGCTCGTAGCGGTTCTTGCTGAACGCGTCGCGAGCGGGCCCCGACCAGAGATCGGGGACGTGGTTCGATAGCTCGATCGGGTAGAGACCGCTGAAGAGCGAGTTCCTGGAGTACGGCGTCGCCGTCGGGAGGATCGAGTAGTAGAAGTGGTTCGTGATGGAGAAGAACGGCTCGAGGCTCGGCATGAGGCTCATCCAGTGGTCGAGCCTCATGCAGTCGAGCACGACGAAGTAGACCTTCTCCTTGGCCTTGAGTCTCGGCGCGACGAACCGCGAGAAGATGTCGACCGAGAGCGGCGGCCTGTCCTCGCTGTCGTTGACCCAGTCCCGGTAGACCTGGGTGATGTAGCGCGAGTACTCGGCGTTCGCCGTCTGCGCGAGATCGTTGTGCGTCTGCCTCAGGCCCGCGTCGCGAAACCGATCGAGCTCGAGATCCCAGTTCACGATCCGCGTGTAGATCTGGATCCAGTCCTCCCAACCCATCGGCTCCATGATCCTCGCGCGGATCTCGTTGAACTCCGAGGCGTACGTCTGGGAGAGCTGGTCGCGCAGGAGCCTCCTGCCGTCGAGGATGCGCTTGATCGCGAGGAAGACCTGCGTCGGCTTGACCGGCTTGATCAGGAAGTCGTCGATGCGCCGCCCGAGCGCATCGTCCATGAGGTCCTCCTCCTCGCTCTTCGTCACCATGACGACGGGCAGGGACGGGTCGAGCTCCTTGATCTCCCCAAGCGTCGTCAGACCGTCCATCCCGAGCATCATCTCGTCCAGGAGCACGAGATCGAAGTGGTCGTCGGTCAAGAGCTGTATGGCCTCTTCCCCACCGGACGCCGTCCCGACCTCGTAGCCCTTCTGCTCGAGGAAGATGATGTGCGGCCTCAGCATGTCTATCTCATCGTCGACCCAGAGGATCTTCCGTGTCGCGCGGTTCATTCGTGTTGCCTTTCCTCTGTGAGCGCCCGCGCCAGCCGCGGGGGCGATTGCGCCGGCAGCGCGGGAACTCGTCCCTCGCGGCCGCGTGCCGCGCTAGCTCGCCGGAAGCGAAATGACGAACGTCGTCCCCTTCCCGACCTCGCTCCAACCAATGTGCATACGGCCCTTGTGATACTCCTCGACGATCCTCCTCGCGAGCGCCAGGCCGAGCCCCCACCCGTGCCGCTTCGTCGAGTAGCCGGGCAGGAAGATGCGGCGCCGCTCCGCAGGCGTCAGTCCCTTGCCGTTGTCCGTGATGAGGATCCTCACCTCGCCGTCCCTCGGCGAGTGCTCGGTCGAGATCTCGATGCGGCCGCCCTCGGCCGGGACGGCCTCCGCGGAGTTCTTGACGAGATTCTCGATGACCCACTCCATCAGCTCGCGGTTGATCTCGACCGGAGGGATCTCGGCGTATCGCTCCTCGACCGTGACCTCCCTGCCGAGCCCCTTCAGACGCCGCCTCAGGTAGTCGACGGCCTCGCGGAGCACGACGACGAGATCCTGCCTCTTCGTCTTCGGGATCGAGCCGATCTGGCTGAAACGCTGCGAGATCTTCTCGAGCCGGGCGAGGTCGCGCTGCATCTCCTCGGTCATGTCCGTGATCTGCTCGAGGTCGCACCCGGCCATGGCCGACTCCTTGATCAGCTCGATCCAGCCCATGAGGGACGAGATCGGCGTGCCGAGCTGGTGCGCCGTCTCCTTGGCCATTCCGACCCAGATCGACCGCAGCTCGGCGAGCTTCGCGTTCCGGAACCCCAGGAAACCGAGCGAGAGGAGGGCGCCGAACGCGAGGAGCTCGAGCGCGGGCACGTAGCGCATCTCGCGGATCATGCTCGATTCGCCGTAGTGGATGTACCCGAGCACGTCGTCGTTGGCCGGGTGCGTCATCTCGATCGGCCGGTGCCGCTCGTCGAGCTCGCGCTGGTACCGGATGACCTCGGCGAGGGGCGACTCATCGGGGCTCTCGACGCTGGCGTCGAGGTACTCCTGGTGGGTCACCTCGTACGGGTCCAGGTCGATCGGGAGGCCCTTCCAGGTGATCGGAACGCCCCGGACGTCGGTGATCACCATCGGGAAGTTGATCGTCTCGATGAGCTCGCTGAAGACGGCCCGGAGCTCCTCGTTCTCGCTCGCGGCGTAGGTGGACGACGCGCAGAGCCCGGCGATCGATCGAGAGAGCGTGGCCGTCTGGATCTCGAGCCGCCGTATGAGGCTGTTCGTGTAGAGGAAGATCGCGATCGCGAGGACCGAGACCGACACGAAGACGTACGCCCTCGAGCGCAGGCCTCCCAGCTGCTCGGCGTTTCTCCACTTCGCTCCGCCAGAGGACAAGGGACGTCTCCTCGTAAGATACGGCGCCGCCACCTATTGGATAGTCTAGCGAGCGCGGAAAGGCAAGTCAAGGTTGCCAGACGCGCGCACGTGCGGGAGGGCGCGGCCACCACGCCGCTCAAACGCGCGCACGTGTGGGACGGCGCGGCCACCACGCCGCTCAAACGCGCGCACGTGTGGGACGGCGCGGCCCCACCGCCGCCTGAACGCGCGCGCGGGAGGTCGTGCGCCAGGGCGACCTCCCGCGGAGAAGCTCGATCGTGTTGTGTCACGAACCGGCGGCCGGTCGCTTGGCCGGCCAAGCGGGCGACCGATCAGTCGATCTCCTCGAGCCCGTCCATGTACGGCCGGAGTGCTTCCGGCACGACGATCGTCCCGGCGTCCGTCTGGTAGTTCTCGAGGATCGCGACGACGGTCCGCGCCATCGCGACGCCGGAACCATTGAGCGTGTGCACGAAACGTGCCTTGCCGCCGCCCTCCGGCTGGTACTTGAGGCCCGCGCGCCGCGCCTGGAAATCCTCGAAGTTGCTGCACGACGACACCTCGAGCCACTGCTGGACGCCCGCAGACCAGACGTCGATGTCGTAGCACTTCGCGGCCGAGAACGAGAGATCGCCCGTGCAGAGCACCTTGACACGGTACGGGAGCCCGAGCCTCTGGAGCACGGTCTCCGCGTTCGCCGTCAGGGACTCGAGCTCGTCGTACGACGTCTCGGGCTCGACGAGCTTCACCATCTCGACCTTGTCGAACTGGTGGACTCGGAGGAGTCCGCGCGTGTCCTTCCCGTACGAGCCCGCCTCCCGCCGGAAGCACGGCGTGTACGCGGCGTACTTGACCGGCAGACGCTCGCCGGGGATGACCTCGTCCCTGTGGACGTTCGTGAGGGGCACCTCCCCCGTCGGGATGAGGAAGAGGTCGTCCTCGTCGCAGCGGTACATGTCGAACTCGAGCTTCGGGAGCTGTCCGGTCCCCTCCATCGCCGCGCGGTTCGCGATGAACGGCGGCGAGATCTCCGTGTATCCGTGCTCGCGGGTGTGCGTGTCGAGCATGAAGCCGATGAGGCCCCGCTCGAGCCGCGCGCCCGCGCCCACGAACGCCATGAACCCGGAGCCCGCGATCCGCCGCGCGCCCTTCGCGTCCAGGATGCCGAGCGTCTCCCCTATCTCCCAGTGCGGCACGGGCGAGGACGCGAGCGAGCCGGGCTCGCCCCACTCCCGGAGAACCACGTTCTCGTCCTCGTCGGCGCCGACGGGGACCGTCTCGTGCGGGACGTTGGGGATCGTGAGCTCGACCGTCCTGAGCTCCCCACGGACCGCGCCGAGCCTCTCGTCGTAGTCCCTGATTCGCGCCGAGACCTCGCGCATCCGCGCGATCTCCCGAGAGGCGTCGCCGCCCTCCTTCTTGAGCACGCTGATCTTCTCGCTCTCGACGTTCCGCTCGCGCTTGAGCGCGTCGGACTCGACCAGGAGCTTCCGGTGCTCCTCGTCGAGCGAGAGCAGCCGATCGAGGTCGGCCTTCTCGCCTTTGTCGGCGATCGTCTTCCTGACGACGTCGGGATTCGCGCGGATGAACCTCAGATCAAGCATGGACCTACCCATCGCTCGGGCGTGCCCCTCGCGGGCACGCTCAGCTCACTTCCACTGTCTCTCGGGATTCCTTCCTCGCGGGGACGCGCTCGGGGCGGACGGCCGGAGCAGACTCGTCGTCGGTCCGCCGCGGCTCCCCGATGCTCGAGAGGATCAGGAGATCCTCGTCGTCAGGCTCGTGGAGCCTCGAGACGCTCCGAGTGACCTGAGTGGCGCGCTCCGGCACCTGCACCCTGAAAAGACGGAGACCCAGGAACGCCATGCCGCCGGCGGCGCCGAGCACTGCGAGCCCGACGAGCTGCGGCCTGCCCATCTGGAAGAGCGAGAGGTAGACCGCGGCTCCCGTGAGGGACGCCGATATCAGGTAGATCGTCGTCGCGGTCTGCCGGGCGGACAGACCCAGCCGCGCCAGGCGGTGCGAGCTGTGGTCCCTGCCTCCCTGCGCGACGTCGCGCCCGTCCCTCAGGCGCGAGACCGTCACGAGGAACGCGTCGAAGATCGGGTAGCCAAGCATGAGGACGGGAATCAGGAGCGCACTCGATCCCGCCCCCGCGTAGGACACGGCCCGGAGCGACAGCCCGCCGACTACGTAGCCGAGGAAGAGGCTGCCGGCGTCGCCCAGGAAGATGGAGGCGGGCGCGAAGTTGTAGCGAAGGAACCCGAGCGCTCCCCCGGCGACCGAGATCGCGGCGATCGCGGTGTACGTGTTGCCGTGGCCGAGGGCGAGCGTGAAGATGCCGAACGTCGCGATGGCCGCCAGTCCTGAGGTGATGCCGTCCATGTTGTCCAGGAAGTTGAACGCGTTCATGAGGCCCACCATCCAGAAGAGGGCCAGGATGAACGCGATCGGGAACGGCAGGGGCAGTCCCTCGACCCCACCGGAGAGCAGCATCACGGCCGCCGCGACCGTCTGCCCCGTCAGCTTGACGGACGGCTTCATGCCGTTGGCGTCGTCCGCGAGCCCGAGGATCACGACCATGAGCCCGCCGGACAGGAAGCCCACGATCCTCGCGCTGTAGGGACAGCGGATGAGCGCGAGCGCCGCCGCCGCCGCCGCGAGGCTCGCGAGGGACACGGCGATGCCACCCATGAGCGGCGTGGGCGTCAGATGGACCTTACTGCGGCTGGGGAAATCGAGAAAACGCAGGCGTGTTGCCAGGCTGCGGACCGCCGGCGTCAGCGCCAGGACGGCCAGCATTGAGAGCCCGAAGGCGCAAAGAAAGATCATGACAGCTCCCTGCCCCACTGTTCCCGTGTTCGGGGATTATTTCGGACACTTACACAGCTGTCAAGTTCTTTCTCTGGCCCTCACCACCCTTCTTGGAAGATCTTCGCGATCTCTGAGAAGCTCGTCACTTCTTGAAGTAGGCCACCACGCGCTCGAGGAGTTCCTGGAGCGACACCTGGGGCTCGTATCCGATCGTCTCCCGTATCTTGGTCAGGTCGGGGACCCTTCTCCTCATGTCCTCGAACCCCTCCTCGTACGCCTTCTCGTAGGGGATGTACTCGATCACGGACTCGCTCGCGGTCAGCTCCTTGATCCTCGTCGCGAGTGCCTCGATCGACGTCTCCTCGTCGCTCCCGAGGTTGAAGACCTCGCCGTTCGCCGCGGGCTCCTCGACGAGCCCCAGCACTCCCTCGACGACGTCCGAGACGTCGCAGAAACAGCGGGTCTGCTGCCCGTCCCCGTAGATCGTGATCGGATGATCCAGAAGCGCCTGCTTCACGAACCGCGGGATCACCATTCCGTACTGCCCGGTCTGCCTCGAGCCGCAGGTGTTGAAGCAGCGAACGATGACGACGGGCAGCTTCTTCTCCCTGTGGTATGCCAGCGACAGGAACTCGTCGATCGCCTTCGAGGAGGAGTAGCCCCACCGCGTGATCGTCGTCGTTCCGAGGATCCGGTCGTCGGTCTCCTTGCATGGCTGCGAATTGGCCTTGCCGTAGATCTCCGAGGTCGAGAAGACGACGACCATCTTCTTCCCCTCGTTGGCCTGTTGAAGAACGAGCTCGGTTCCCCTGATGTTGGTCTCGAGCGACTTCAGAGGATTGTCGATGATGTAGGCGACGCCGACGGCCGCAGCCAGGTGGAAGACGGTGTCGACCTTCCGAGTCATCTCGGCGACCACGCGCTCGTCAAGGATCGTATCGATCACGTAGTGGAAATGGGGATGGCTCTCGAGGTGGACGATGTTCTCGAACCTGCCGGTTGAGAGATCGTCGATGACCCAGACCTCGTCGCCCCTCGCAAGAAGCGCCTCGACCAGATGAGATCCGATGAACCCGGCGCCTCCGGTGACGAGTGCCTTCATTCGTTAGCCACCTCCGTCGATCCCGCGGGTGCCTCTCCTTGAGACGCGCTCCGCCTTGGGGTGATTCAGTCGAAGCATAGACTTTGCGACTGTACAATCGACGAGGCCTCAAGGGCAAGCCGTTTCCGTCGCTCGATCGACCGGGCGGCGCGGCCCCGGGTCCCTCGCCCGAACACGCCATCGCGCAATTATACCAACGAAACAGAACGCCACGTGGATCCGAACCTCACTTCGGTTGCAAGTGGCATGCCGCGAACGTGTGTGAGGGGTTTTCGCGGCGATGAGCGTGAGCGGCTCGAGGCAGCGCGAGTGAGCGCGGCTCACGCCCCAGGCCGGCCCAGGGGCTAGGGCCTCCCCGGGGATCTGACGATGCGGGCGCGGTTGTGCCAGGCCGCGAGCTGGTAGAGCGCGACAATGTGATGCCAGGCGTAACGCGCGGATCCTGCGCCCGCGATCCCGCGGTCGACGAATCCGAGGCCCCGCCGGTCGAAGAGCTCGCATCGGCCGATCTCGTCGCGGATGGCGTCGCCGAACCGAGCGACGAACGCGGCGCCGTCGAATCGGAACGGGCGTTTGCCGATGGCGCGATCGTCGTAGCCCAGGTGTCTCTTGAGGAGCTTCCGGAGGAGGAGCTTGTTCACGAGGCGGCCTCGGTCGTACCGCGCGGGCTCCGGCAGATTGAAGTAGTACTCGATGACGCCCGCGTCCTGGTACGGGTAGA
>JALGVU010000223.1 GCA_025774545.1 bacterium
GAGGTCGCCGCCGTCGACGTCGCGCACATCGACAACATCGACAGCTCGAACATCCGTCCGGAGCACTGGGATCGCGTGGCCGCGGTCGTCGCGGAGCGCTACGACGACTACGACGGGTTCGTCATCACACACGGGACGGACACGATGGCCTACACCGCGAGTGCCCTCTCGTTCGTGCTCGGGAACCTGCGAAAGCCCGTCGTTCTCACCGGATCGCAGATCCCGGGACGGCGCATCGAGTCGGACGCGCGAAGGAACTTGGTGAACGCGGTGCGCGTCGCGACGATGGATGTCGCCGGCGTGCTTGTCGTGTTCGACAGGAAGATCATCCTCGGCGCCCGCGCGACGAAGGCATTCGAGTCACGGCTCGATGCGTTCGAGTCGGTGAACGGATCGCTGGTGGGGGAGATCCGACTCGATATCCTGCTGGCTCCCGAGCGTCGGCGGCGCCATGACGGGGCGCTCGAGCCTGCGCCCGGGTTCGATGAGAACGTCGTCATCATCACGCTCGCGCCCGGCATGCCGCGTCGCATCCTCATGGACCTCGTGGGCGGGAGCATCGGCGGGCTGGTCCTGCGCGGATTCGGGACGGGCAACGTCGCGTACGAACATCAGGAGGCCGTCGAGCTCGCGGTCGGCAGGAACATCCCCGTCGTGGTGACGACGCAGTGTCTCCAGGGCGCGACCGCCATGCAGCGATACGACCTGGGACGGCGGCTCTTGGACCTCGGCGCCATCCAGGGGTACGACATGGGCACGGAGTGCATCGTCACGAAGCTCATGTGGGCGCTCAGGCGGGCGTCGTCGGTGGAGGAGGTGCGGGGGATCATGCACACGAGCTACACGGGGGAGATCGTGGTGCCGGGGGATTCGCGTCTGGAGTAGGGCGGGCCCACACGTTCGCAGGGCTCCGCAGACTGATCGGGGCGCGGCTCGTCCCCGTGAAAGGGGTCCCGTTCGCCGAGACCGCCGTTTGCCGAGATCGTCGTGCGCCTGCCTCGCCTGCCGACCCCGAGCACGACCATCTCCCACACGCTCGACTCCGCGCTCACACCGTGACCCACGAGGCGTGTCGCAGGGAACCCCCACTGGACGACGGCCGCGGCGAAATAAGACAAACGCGTGATATTGGTGAGGGTCTGCTCATAATAGCTCTCTGTGCGAATAGCGCGTTTGCCATTGAGACCACACGCGATCCGTGCTATACTATTATCTTGCACTGACCGTTCGTCACTCAAACAACCTCTCGGACGACCCACCACTTCAGTGTGGCGCAGCGACCGCTGCGCCTGATCCTGTCTGCGACCCGGGCAACGCTGCCCGCGTCGTTCGGAGCACCAAGGGAGGCGAGGCAGATGGAGAAGAGACTGATCGCGATCGCCGGCATCCTCGTCCTGATGCTGGCTGTGTCGGCCGCCGCGCACTGGCAGCCGGGCGAGCCGTACAAGTGGCTGCAGATGCCCGACCTGGAAACGACGGGGATCGACGTCAGCGCCACGACGCCCTACATTCTCGCTGACGACTTCGAGTGCATGGAGCCCGGTCCGCTCACCGACATCCACATCTGGGGCTCCTGGTACCACGACATGCTCCCCGCGGGCATGCCCGACCTCGTGCTCTTCACCCTCAGCATCCACGCGGACATACCGGCGCACGAGAGCCCAACGGGCTACAGCATGCCGGGTGAGGTCCTGTGGCACCGCCAGTTCGTGATCGGCGAGTTCACGGCGCAGGAGTGGGCGTTCGGTGACGAGGGCTGGCTCGAGCCACCCTCCAGCTACGAGTTCCCCGCGGACTACATCTGCTGGCAGTACAACTTCCACATCGATCCCTACAGCGCGTTCTATCAGCTCGGCACCCCAGAGGAGCCGGTCATCTACTGGCTCGACGTCCAGGCGCAGCCCCTCGTCGGGAACACGTACTTCGGGTGGAAGACCTCGCTCGACCACTGGAACGACGATGCCGTGTGGGCACTGGGAGCCGAGCCCTACAGTGGCGACTGGGAAGAGCTCCGCTACCCGGACGGACACGAGTACCACCCCGAGTCGATCGACCTCGCGTTCGTGATCAACAGCGAGGAATGGTACGAGCTTGATTGGGGCGACGCGCCCGATGCACCCTATCCGACGATGTCGTGGAGCCTCGGCGCCAACCACGGAGTCCATCCCGTGCTCTACCTGGGAGCCAGCGTCGACGCCGACCCCGACGGCCAGCCCGACCCGCTCGCTCTCGGCGACGACAACGACGGCAACGACGACGAGGACGGCGTCGTCTTCACGTCCGCGCTCACACCGGGCCAGAACGCGACGGTCGACGTGACCGTGTCGGTGCTCACCGGCTTCCTCGATGCGTGGGTCGATTTCGACGGCGACGGCAGTTGGCTCGAGCCCGGCGATCAGATCTTCGCCGGCCAGATGGTCTCGGGAGGGGTGAACCCCTTGACCTTCCCGGTCCCGGCGAGCGCGACCGCGGGAACTCAGACGTTCGCGCGGTTCCGCTACAGTTTCTCGTGGAGCGGCCTGCCGCAGTACCTATCTCCCTACGGCCCGGGCGGCTGGGGCGAGGTCGAGGACTACGAGGTCTGGATCGAGCAGGGGCCCTACTACAAGTACGTCCAGCCCCCGGACCTGAGCAACGAAGGCATCGACGTCAACGCGACGTTCGACTTCATCCTCGCGGACGACTTCCCGTGTTGGCAGGAGGGACCGATCACCGACGTCCACCTCTGGGGCTCGTGGTACAACGACTACCTCCCGTACGGTGACGACCCGGCCGCGGTCGCGTTCGTCCTGAGCATCCACGCCGACATCCCGGCGGACCAGAGCCCGACGGGATACAGCATGCCGGATTCCGACGTGCTGTGGTCGGGCTACTTCGACCGGTGGCACTTCAACGTCTCCCTCTGGCAGGACGAGCTCAACGAGGGGTGGATGGATCCCCCAGACTACTACTTGTGGCCGGGCGACTCGATGTGCTGGCTCTATGACATCTTCATCGACCCCCTCGTGACGCCGTTCTGGCAGGAGGGATCACCGACCGACACGGTCATCTACTGGCTCAACGTGCAGGCGTATCCTGAGGATCCGTCGGCCCTCTTCGGATGGAAGACGTCCGAGGTGCACTGGAACGACGACGCGGTCTGGGGCATCGGCAGCGACCCGTATCCGGGCCCGTGGTACGAGCTTCGGTATCCGCCCGACCATCCCTTCTATCCCGAGTCGATCGACATGGCGTTCGCCATCATCGGTGATCCGCGCGATGATCTGGACTGGGGTGACGCGCTCGACCCGCCGTATCCGACCCTCTCGGGCTCGATCGGCGCCAACCACGTCATCGTCCCCGGCGTGTTCATGGGAGCCCTGGTCGACGCCGACTTCGACGGCCAGCCGGATCCGCTCGCGCTCGGTGACGACAACGACGGAAGCGACGACGAGGACGGCGTGGTGTTCATGACGCCGCTCGTTCCCGGTGTCGTGGCGACCGTGGATGTCACGGCGTCCGCGCCTGGCTTCCTGGATGCCTTCATCGACTTCGGAGGCGACGGAGGCTGGGCCGAGCCTGGAGACCAGATATTCTTCAGCGAGCCGCTCCTCCCGGGACTGAACCCCCTGAACTTCCCGGTGCCGCTGAGCGCGGTGCCCGGGCAGACCTTCGCGCGGTTCCGCTTCAGCACGATGGGCGGCCTGCCGTACGACGGCCCGGCCCCGGACGGCGAGGTCGAGGACTACGAGGTCTGGATCGACGAGGGCGACTACTACTACAAGTACGTCCAGCCCCCGGATCTGAGCGACGAGGGCATCGACGTCAACGCAACCTTCAACTTCATCCTCGCGGACGACTTCCCGTGCTGGCAGCAGGGGCCAATCACGGACGTCTACCTCTGGGGCTCGTGGTTCAACGACTACCTCCCGCAGGGGGACGACCCGGCCGCGGTCGCGTTCGTCCTGAGCATCCACGCGGACATCCCGGCAGACGTGAGCCCGACGGGGTATAGCATGCCGGATTCCGTCGTGTTGTGGTCCGGCTACTTCGACCGATGGCACTTCAACGTTTCCCTCTGGCAGGACGAACTCAACGAGGGCTGGATGGATCCCCCGGATGGCTACGTGTGGCCGGGCGACTCGATGTGTTGGCTCTACCACATCTTCATCGATCCTCTCGTGACGCCGTTCTGGCAGGAGGGATCGACGACGGACACGGTCGTCTACTGGCTCGACGTGCAGGCATACCCAGACGATCCAACGTCCCTCTTCGGATGGAAGACGTCCGAGGCGCACTGGAACGACGACGCGGTCTGGGGCGCGGGCGAGGAGCCCTACCCGGGCCCGTGGGACGAGCTTCGGTATCCGCCTGACCACCCCTTCAATCCCGAGTCGATCGACATGGCGTTCGCCGTCATCGGTAGGCACGGGGGTCTCGATTGGGGTGACGCGCTCGACCCGCCGTACCCGACCCTCTCGACCTCGTTCGGCGCCAACCACGTCATCGTCCCCGGCGTGTTCATGGGAGCCCTGATCGACGCCGACTTCGACGGCCAGCAGGACCCGAACGCGCTCGGCGATGACAACGACGGAATCGACGACGAGGACGGCGTGGTGTTCACGTCGCCGCTCGCTGCCGGG
>JALGVU010000224.1 GCA_025774545.1 bacterium
TCGCGGGAAGTTGTGACACGCCCGGCCATGCGAACGGTGCCGTCATCGCGGGCGACCACGTCTACGTGTCGGATTACGACTTCGGCCTTCAGGTGATCGAGGTCTTCCAGCGGAGCTACGACACGGACGCCGACGTCGGCCAGTCGCTCGTGATCGACACGATCGACGAGGACATCATGCGTGCGCGCGTGACGACGAGCCAGACCGAGATCGTCCACTGGGAGCTCTCCGCGGACGCGGGGGGGAACTGGCAGGTCTTCCCGCCCGACGGCGCTTGGGTCGACTTCCTGACGCCCGGCGTCGACCTCTTGTGGCGCTCGACGCACGAGTACGTGGGCGGCGGCGTCAACCCCGCGTGCACCGATCTCACGATCGAGTACGAGACGCTCCAGACCCCTGTCGAGGGCTCGTTCTACGCCGTTCTGACTGAGGACGAGAGCGTGACGCTCCGCTGGACCGTCGCCTCGCTCGCGGGCATCGAGGGGTTCGACGTCTACCGGGGAACGTCGCCCGATGGACCCTACCAGAAGGTGAACCAGACGCTCCTGGCCGCCTCATCGCCCGGCGCCTTCGAGGATCGGACGATCTGGCATGGGGAACGGGAGCGAGGACGTGGTGGAGGGTTCCCCGGTCGCCGTCACGACCGACGGGAAGCTCGTCGCCGTGCTCCGCGCGCCGAGCCCGAATCCGTTCACAACAGAGACGTCGATCGAGTTCGACGTGCCGAACCACGTGGGGCCCGTCGCGCTCGCGGTCTACAACGCGCGCGGGCAGCGTGTGAGGGAGCTCGCGTCGGGTTCGATCGATCGCGGACGGCACACGGTGCGCTGGGACGGGACGACGATGGGCGGCGAGCGTGTGCCCGCAGGCGTCTACTTCCTGAGACTCGAGACAGGAACGGAAGTGAGAACACAGAAAGCTCTGCTTGTCCGGTAGACGTCTTGGGAACGTCTGCGGGGGGGCCCCACGCGCGGGAAGCGCGAAGGGAGGAGCGAAATCGTGAACGCATTGCGATGCACTCGAGGACTGGTGGTGCTTCTGGTTGCGACCCTGTGGCTCGCGCCCGCGGTGGCGGTCGCCTACCTGTACGTCGAGGACTTCACCACGACCGACTACCTCGATCCCCTCAACACGACAGCCGACTGGAACACGGACGACGGGGAGGTCCGGCTCTTCCCGTTTGAGCCCTCGATCGTCGGGAGCGCCGACACGCCGTCGGAGGCGACCGGAATCGCCATCGCCGGCAACCACGCCTACATCGCGGACGGGGGCGGCGGACTTCAGGTCGTCGACATTACCGATCCGACGGCTCCCGTCATCGTGGGGAGCTGCGACACGGACGGCCTCGCTCTCGACGTCGCCGTCGACGGCAACACGGCCTGCGTCGCCATGCGGTGGTCGGGACTCCTCGTGGTCGACGTCACCGATCCCACGAACCCGACGCCGCTCGGGAGCTACGACACGCCGGGGAGCGGACTGGGCGTCGCCATCGCCGGGAACCACGCGTACGTCGCCGATCTCGACGCGGGTCTTCAGGTCATCGACATCAGCGACCCCACGAATCCCACGCTCGCCGGGAACTACGATCACTTCGGCTCGGCCATCGACGTGGCCGTGGCCGGCAATCGCGCATATCTCGCGAACCTGACCGTCGGCCTCCTGGTGATCGACATCACCGACCCAACGGATCCTGAGTACCTGTCGACCTGCGACACACCCGACGACGCCTGGTGTGTCGCGCTCGCAGGCGACCACGCCTACGTCGCCGACTGGGATTCCGGCCTCCAGGTGATCGACATCACCGACACCTCGGCGCCGATCCTCGTCGGGAGCTGCGACACCCCAGGCCGGGCGTACGGTGTCGCCATCGCGGGCAACTACGCGTACGTGGCCGACGACTACGCGTCGGGGCTCCTGGTGCTCGACATCACGGATCCTGCGGCTCCCTCGCTGGTCGCAAGCATCGACACCCCTGGCGGTTCGCGGGCCGTGGCCGTCGCGGGGGATCGTGCCTTCGTCGCCGACAACGATCACGGCCTGCAGGTGATCGACATCGCCGAGCCGGTCCTGCCGCCGATCCAGATTGGGAGATACACGGGGGAGGCTGTGATGGACGTCACGGTGGCGGGTGATCGCGCGTATCTGGCGAGTTCTTCAGCCGGCCTCAGGGTACTCGACATCAGCGATCCCTCGGAGCCGGTGTCGATCGGGTCGCTCGGCAGCTCGTGGGGGGAGTTCCTCAGCATCGAGGGCGACCTGGCGTACCTGTCGAGGGGACGTCTTCATGTGATCGACATCAGCGACCCGACGAGTCCGACGGAGATCGGGAGTATCAACGTGACGGATGGCCCCGAGCGCATCTCCGTTGCCGGCGACCATGCGTACGTGCCGGTCTGGCTCTGGTCCGGTGTTCACGTCGTCGACATCAGGGACCCGACGACCCCCGTGGCGGTTGGCTTCTATGAGGTGGACTACTGCTATGACGTGGCCGTCGCGGGTGACCACGCATACGTCGTGACAGCGACCAGGGGTCTTCATGTTCTCGACATCACCGATCCGATGGACCCCGTCCAAGTGGGACACTGCGACGCATATCACGCGTCTGCCATTGCGCTCGAGGGCGATTACGCCTGTGTGGCGAGAGACGGAATCGACCTCCGGATCATCGACATCAGCGATCCGACCGCCCCTGTGACGATCGGACGATGCGACAAGACTCCCTACAGCCGCGACGTTGCCCTGGCCGGCGACTACCTCTTCGTGGCGGCCAGCTACCGGGGGTTCCACATGATCGATATCAGCGATCCGGCCGCCCCGACGCTGATCGGAAGGTGCGACATGCTGGACGTCGCATGGAGTGTGGCCGTCGCCGGTGATCATGCCTTCGTGGCGGATCACAACGCGGGCCTCCCTGTGATTGAGGTCTTCCAGCGGCGCTTCGACACGCACGCCAACGTCGCGCGGTCGCTCGTCGTCGACGGGATCGACGAGACGATCGGCCGTGCACGTGTGACCGCCGAGAGGAGCGATTCCGTCACATGGGAACTCTCGGCTGACGGCGGTGCGAACTGGCAGAAGTTCCCGGCGGACGGCGTCTGGCGCGACTTCACGCATCCGGGCGTCGATCTCCTCTGGCGCTCGACACATGAGTACCCAGGCAACGGTGCGAATCCGACCTGCGGGCGTCTCGAGATCGAGTACGAGACCGCTACGACCCCGGTCGAGGGCTCGTTCTACGCCGTTCTGACGGAGGACGAGATCGTGACGCTCCGCTGGACGGTCGCCTCGCTCGCAGGAATCGAGGGGTTCGACGTCTACCGGGCAACCTCGCCCGATGGACCCTACCGGAAGGTGAACCAGACGCTCTTGCCCGCCTCGTCGCCCGGCTCGTTCGAGGACTGGACGATCTGGCCCGAGACGACGTTCTGGTACGAGCTTCGAGCGGTGATGGGTGACGGAGGCGAGGACGTGATGGAGGGTTCCCCGGTCGCCGTCACGACCGACGGGAAGCTCGCCTCCGCGCTCCGGGCGCCGAGCCCGAACCCGTTCACGACGGAGACCGCGATCGAGTTCGACGTGCCGAACCACGTCGGCGCCGTCGCGCTCACGATCTACAATGTGCGGGGGCAGCGCGTCGCCGAGCTCGCGTCGGGATCGCTCGACCGCGGCCGGCACACGGCGCGCTGGGACGGGACGACCTCAACCGGCGAGCAGGTTCCCTCCGGCGTCTACTTCGTGCGGCTTGAGGCTGGGAGCCCGGCGAGCAGGTTCCCTCCGGCGTCTACTTCGTGCGGCTTGAGGCTGGGAGCCAGGTCGAGACGCAGAAGCTCCTGTTCGTGCGCTAACCGAGTGAACGCCGTGGCCTTCGAACGACGGCCCCCGTGGCAGTGCCGCGGGGGCCGCGGCGTTCAGGTGGCGGCCGTGCGCGCACTGTGCGACGTTGCCCCTGCCGGACGGCCCGTGCGTGTGCTACCCTCGGGGCGACCTAGTCTTCCGGGAACAGCACTGAGCCCATCACGAGGAGCAGATCGACGTGGAGAACCGGATCAGAGAGCGCTACAACGATGACATTCTCAGGGAAGCGAGCCGACGATACGGGATCGACGAGGATCACATCCGTCTGTTGGACGGCTTCGAGAGCTTCATGTTCGAGTTCGAACGCGATGCAGAGGAGTTCATCCTCCGCATCGGCCACAGCCTGAGGCGGAGCGAGGCGCTCATCTGCGGGGAGGTCGACTGGATCAACTTCCTCGCCGACGGCGCCGCGTCGGTCGCGAAGGCGGTACCCTCGGAAGAGGGGAAGCTCGTCGAGCACGTCGATGACGGAGCGGGCGGCCGCTTCCTCGCGACGGCGTTCGTCAAGGCCAAGGGGGGTCCTCCCCGCAGGGCCGGCTGGATGCCCGAGTTCTATGAGCGCTACGGGGCGCTCGTGGGCAAGATGCATGCGCTGAGCCGCGGCTACGAGCCCGCCGACCCGACCTGGGCCCGCCCGCACTGGGACGACCCGATCATGCTCGAGGTCGAACGCTTCCTCCCGCCGTCGGACGGCGCCGTCGTGGAGCGGTACCGCGAGCTCACGGCGCACCTCGACGGGCTTCCGCGCGACGACGACTCGTACCGCCTCATTCACCAGGACGCGCACACGGGGAACATGTTCGTCGACGAGGACGGCCGCATCACGCTCTTCGATTTCGATGACTGCGCCTACAGCTGGTACGCGAACGACATCGCCATCGTGCTCTTCTACGCCGTGAGCTCCGAAGACGATCCCGTTCTGTTCGCGCGGGAGTTCATGCGGCACTTCCTTCGGGGCTACCGGACCGAGAACCGCCTCGATCCCGTGTGGTGGGACGAGGTGCCTCACTTCCTCAAGCTTCGCGAGATCGATCTCTACGCCGTGATCCACAGGAGCTTCGACGTTGAGAACCTCGACGACCCCTGGTGCGCGCGCTTCATGGATGGGAGAGGGGAACGGATCGCGGACGGCGTCCCGTATCTCGAGTTTGACTTCTCGGTTCTGGCGGAGTGGTCCTAGCGGGTGACTCGTCCTCGGAGTCCGGTCCATCGGGCCCCGGCTCACTTCAGCATCAACATCTTCCGCTCCACCGCGAAGCCGTCTCCTACCTCGAGACGGTAGAAGTAGACGCCGGTCCCGAGCTCGTGGCCGCGATCGTCGCGACCGTCCCAGATCGCGCGGTGCGCGCCCGGGCGGACGGTCTCATCCACGAGCTTCCTCACCCTTCTTCCCGCAAGGTCGTAGACTACGAGCCGGACGCGCCGTCCTGGTGGCGGCACGACGTAGCTGATCGTCGTCGACGGGTTGAAGGGATTCGGGTAGTTGTGACTCACGTACGCCCTGTGGGCTTCACCCTCCGGCACGCCGTCGGGGCACTCGGTGTACGTGCCCGTGTGTTCGCCGTCGGTCCACGGAACGTAGTCCACGGGGCCGGAGAACCACACGGGATCCACACAGACGTCTCCCCAGTAGTTGTACTCGGCGCTCACCTCGATCGGGCCGAGGTTCATGATCTGGTAGGCGCCGGCATTCACGAAGTCGTTGGCGTCCTCGAGCGAGCCGCCGAGGGCTGGACCGGGGTCTCCCGCCGTGAAGATCGCGGTGAGCGTGTTCCCGTCGAAGGTGTTTCCCCTGAGGAACGGCCTCGCGGAGTCCGCGCACGCCACGCCGTTGTCGTTCCCTGAGAAGACGTTCCCCGTGAGGCGCGGTGCGCCCCCGTACTGGAAGCTCGCTCCGGCGCCCGCGTTTCGGAACTCGCAGTCCTCGACGGGGAAGTACGAGCCCCACACCAGGAGCCCGGTCTGCGCCGTGCCGAGACCGTCGACCGCGAAGCCCTGGAATCGGGTCAGCTCCCCGATGCTCGACGCCGTCACCACGGCGCCACTTCCCGCCCTGATGATCGTCGTCCCAGGGTCGCCGGAAGCGACGACGGTCACGGCGTCCTTGAGCACCACGTTCTCGTCGTACGTGCCGGGCGCCACGACGACCGTGTCGAGCGGCGCGGCAGCATCGATCGCGTCCTGAATCGTCCCGTACGGATCGGGAACGGTCAGCACGACGCCGGTTCCCACGTAGGCCAGGTTCGAGTACGCGCTCTTCTGGCTGGACGCATCGCTCGCGACGACCCGGTAGAAGTAGTCCTCTTCGGGATCCAACCCTGGGTCGACGAGCGTCGTGTCCGCCGTGAATCCGACAAGCAGGTCCGCGCTGGCCGGAGGATAGATGGGCACGGTGTCGCGATAGACCCAATATCGCCTGAAGTCCGATTCGCAGTTCAAGAACCACGTCAGCACGACGTCCGTCCCCGCGCGGTCGGCCATGAGGTGCCGCGGCGCCGCCGGGGCGGGGTCGACGCCCGCCCGCTCGGAGAGCATCCCGCGCCAGCTCGTGTCGTAGACCGGGAGAAGATCGTAGGCGTAGTTGTCGCGCGGGCACGCGCCGGTGTCCGTGTCGGCGTACGATGTGACCGAGGCGCCGGCCGTCCCGATCGAGTCCGGCCCCGTCGTCTCCGTGCATCTCGAGACGACGTAGTGATCGACGGGGCCCGCAGCCGGGCTCCAGGTCACGAGGTTCCCGGTGTCCCCGAACGCCGCGGCGAGATCGGTGGGACCCTCGTAACAGAGACCCGCGGCCACTCGATTCGATGGTGCGCCCTCGAGCCCGTCCGTGTCGACCGCCGAGACGATGTAGTTGTGTGGCAGGCAGGGCGGGATCGTCACGTCGACGAACGTCGTTTCGGGCGCGTTCACCGTCCCGATCTCGATGCCGGGGGCGAGCGTCGTGTCGCGATAGACGACGTAATGGTCGACCTCGTACCGCTCCTGCGGCGGCGGGCTCCAGGAGAGCACGAGCGACGCGTCGTCCTGTGCGATCGCGAGCTCCCGCGGCCCCTCGGGACAGCCGATCCCGAGTGCTCCGATGTTCTCGCCATACTCCCCGGACCCGACGGCGGGCGACGTCGCGTGGAGCGTGAAGTCGTCTTCGTCGGGACCGCAGAAGATGGGATCGATCGAGATCGAACCCTCTCCGGGCGCGCAGCCGTCGTAGCCGCCGAGGCCGTTGTCCCACACGTCGTTGTACGTGAGGCTCGGCGTCGCGTCGGTAGCGAGCACGCCCCACCCTCCGTTCGACGCCACGATGGTGTTCTTGATGACGTTCCCGCTGCTCGAGATGAGCTCGACGCCCGCCCCCGACTGGTTGCGGGCGATCGTGCAGCTCAGGATCGTGGTCGGCGACGCCACGGAACGGACGCCGCCGCCCTCGTTCCCGTAGATCAGGGCGTGGTCCACCTCCACGCTCTGCTGTACCGCGCCGCTGACGAAGACACCCACGTCGGCGTTGTCCCGAACGATCGAGTAGGCGACCGTGGGATTCCCCTCGGCGGGTGTCCCCGTGCCGCCGGTGATCACGACGCCCCTCCAGCAGTCGTAGATCCTGCAGTTCCGGACGGTTGCCTCGCCGCTCTCCATGCTGACTCCGCAGGACGAGGGTCCTGAGTTCCTGATCTCGAAGCCGTCGATCAGGACGTGATCGACTCCTCCACAGGACACGACGTTGGCGACGCCGTCCCCGTCGACGATCGTCGGATGGGCCTCGGGGTCGCGCGTGGTGAACGTCGGATCGTACCCTCCGAGGAGGGTGCTGTAGTTGTCGAGGACGAGGTTCTCCGTGTAGAGGCCGCCCGCGACGCGCACGACGTCGCCTCGACGAGAAGCGTCGACGGCGCCCTGGATCGTGGCGTACTGGTCGGGGACGAGGCGGGCGACGGGCGCCCGCACGACCGGCGGGACGTACGCCATGGCGCGGCTTCCCGCGAATCGCATGCACTCGGCGCCGGCGCACATGGGGTAGTCGGCGTTCGCCATGTCGAAGGCGTCTCTCGCCGTGTAGCCTGCGTGCATGTAGGAGAAGAGGGCATCCTGCCACTCCAACGAGTAGCTCCAGCAGTTGCCGCAGATCGGAAGAGACATGCCGCAGTAGCCGATCGTCACGGTGTTCAACTTCGTGCCCTTGCGGAACTCGTAGGAGAACGAGTTGTCGTGCGTGTCGCACATCCCGTCGCAGCTTGCGATGAAGGTGAAGGGCATCTTCTCGTAGTCGGCGATCCAGTTCTGGACCTGGATGGCGGTCGTGGTGATCGGGCTCGTTCCTCCGGCGCAGCCGCTGTCGAAGTTGACGTAGTCGCCGTGCGCGATCTCGAAGAGCATCGCCGTCTCGTCCGACTTGACGTGATCGCGAAGCTCCTCCATGGTGGGCCACTCGATGTGCTCGGTCGAGTAGCCCATGAG
>JALGVU010000225.1 GCA_025774545.1 bacterium
TGATTCGTCGCGTCGTCGCTCGTGGTGATGGTCGCGGGACCCTCGGTCGCGCTACTCCCTGCGCTCAGTCATCCGCCGCGCGTCGAGAACCTGGTCGAGTTCCTCGGGCGGAAGCACGTTCTGCTCGAGGGCCACCTCGCGAATCGTGCGGCCAGTGCGATGGGCCTCCTTGCTGATCTCGGCGGCCCGGTCGTGGCCGATCACCGGAGCGAGCGCCGTCGCGAGAGCGAGGCTCCTCTCGACGTGTCTCCGGCAGCAGTCGCCGTCGACCTCGATTCCGACGACGCAGCGGTCCGTGAAAGAGCGGACGGCCGCGGCGAGCCACTCGATCGAGCGGAGGAGATCGTACGCCATGATCGGTACCATCGTGTTCAGTTCGAAGTGCCCCCCCGCTCCGGCGATCGTGATGACCGTGTCGTGCCCGATCACCTGCGTGGCCACCATGATGAGCGCCTCCGCCATGACCGGATTGACCTTGCCCGGCATGATCGACGAGCCGGGTTGCACGGCCGGGAGCCTGAGCTCACCCAGGCCGCTCCGCGGCCCCGACGCGAGCCACCGGATGTCCTCGGCGATCTTGATGAGGCCGGTGGCAACGGTCCGAAGCTCGCCCGAGGCCTCGACGATCGCGTCGCGCGCTGCGTTCGCCTCGAAGTGGTTCCGGGCCTCGACGAAGTCGGTGGTGAGTGACTCGTTCAGGATCGAGATGGCGCGCTCGGCGAATCCGGGCGCGGTGTTCACACCGGTGCCCACGGCCGTCCCGCCGAGCGGGACCTCGCGGAGGGCCGCCGCGGCGCGACCGGCCCGCGTGACGCCCTTCTCAACCTGCGACGCGTATCCCCCGAACTCCTGACCGAGCCGCACCGGCGTCGCGTCCTGAAGGTGCGTCCGCCCGATCTTCACGATCTCGTCGAAGAGCGCGGCCTTCTCGCCGAGCGCACGCCCGAGGTGAAGGAGCGAAGGGACAAGGTCCTCGCGGATGCCGGTCACCGCCGCCACGTGGACCGCGGTCGGCACGACGTCGTTGCTCGACTGCCCCAGGTTGACGTGGTCGTTCGGGTGCACCGGCGAGCGGCTTCCCACCTCGCCGTCCAGGATCTGGATGGCGCGGTTGGCAACGACCTCGTTCGCGTTCATGTTGGTCGAGGTGCCGGAGCCCGTCTGGAAGACGTCGACCGGGAACTGGTCGTCCCACCGCCCGGCGACGACCTCGTCGCACGCCTGCACGATCGCGCGCCCGACGCGCTCGTCGAGCCCACCGAGATCGATGTTGGCGAGCGCGCACGCGCGCTTCACGAGACCGAGGGCCTGGATGAAACGCCGTCCGAATCTGAGACCTGAGATCGGGAAGTTCTCGACCGCCCGCTGGGTCTGAGCGCCCCAGAGCGCCCCGTCGGGGATCTCGACCTCACCCATCGAGTCGCGTTCCGTTCGCAACTGGTCACCTCTTCCGTTCGCGCCGCGCCGCCTCGTTCCCCCACGAGGACCTACGCGCCGTTCTTGTCCTCGATCGGCCGGATCCGCGCCCGCGTCGCCAGGATGCCCTTCGTCGGCGGCACGCGCTTCGGACACACCTTCACACAGCTCCAGACCGTGTCGCATCCCCACACGCCGTGGTCGCCGTCGACAAACCCGAGCCGGGCGTCGTCGGCCCCGTCGCGCGGGTCGGCCAGGAAGCGGTAGTGCTTCGCGAGCGCCGCGGGTCCGAGGTAGCGCGGGTCGCGCTCGGTGACCGGACACACGCCGTGGCAACTCGCGCACAGGATGCAGTTCGTGTAGGGCTCGGGCTCTTTCCATTCGTCCGGGTCGACCAGCCGCTCGCGTTCGGGATCCGGACCTGCCGGATCGAGCCACGGGCGGACGGGCGTGAGCTTCCTGAGGAAGAAGTCCATGTCGACGACCAGGTCCTTGACGACGTTGAGATTGGGCAGCGGCCCGATCGTGATCGTGTCCGAGCCCGCCGCGTGGACCTGCGTCCGGCACGCGAGCGCGACCGCTCCGTTCACGACCATCGCGCACGAGCCGCAGACCGCGCCGCGACAGGCGTACCGGAAAGACAGCGAGCCGTCCTGCTCGGCCTGGATGCGGAGGAGCGCCTCCAGGACCGTGACTCCCTCGGCCACTTCCAGGGTGAAGTCCTCGTCGTAGGAGTCCAGGGCGTCCGAAGGGTTGAACCGCCGAATCCTGAACGTGAAGCGCTTCGGTTCCATCAGTACTTCCTCTCCATCAGCTCGTACGTCGTGATGATGACGTCCTCGTAGTCGATCGAGGGGCTCCCGTCGGCGCCCCTTCTGGCCATGGTGTGCTTGAGCCACCGGTCGTCGTCCCGTTCCGCGTGGTCGATTCTCCAGTGCGACCCGCGGCTCTCGGTCCGCGCAAGCGCGCCCGTCGCGGTCACCCCCGCGAGCTCGAGCATGCCTCCGAGCTCGAGCGTGTCGACGAGGTCGTAGTTGAACTCAGAGCCGCGATCGTTCGGCGCGACGCCGCGGTACCGCTCCTTGAGCTCGGAGAGCATCGTCACCGCTTCGGCGAGCGGGGCCTCGCTCCTGAAGAGACCGGCCTTCTCCGTCATGCCGGCCTGCATCACGCGACGAATCTCGATCTGACGCACGCCCTCGCCGCGCATCGTGAGGGCCTCGATCCTGGCCCGCTCCTCCCCCAACGCGCTCACGAGAACCGAATCGTGCACCCCCGTGTCACCCGCGCTCTCGGCGGCCGCGTCGCCTGCGCGCTTCCCGAAGACGAGCGTCTCGAGGAGCGAGTTCCCGCCGAGCCGGTTCGACCCGTGGACGCTCACGCACGAGCACTCCCCGCAGGCGAGAAGCCCCGTAAGGTCGGTGCGGCCGTTCTCGTCGCACGAGATGCCGCCCATCGAGTAGTGCTGGCCCGGCTGGACCGGGATCGGCGCCTCGATCGGATCGACCCCGGCGAAATCCATGGCTATCTGACGGATGCCCGGCAGCCGCGTATTGATCACCTCGGCGCCGAGATGTCGGATGTCCAGGTGCACGTAGCCACCGTGCGGCCCGTCGAACCCGCGCCCCTCATCGACCTCGGTCTGAATCGCCCTCGCGACGATGTCTCGCGGGGCGAGCTCCATCACACTCGGCGCATAGCGGTCCATGAAGCGCTTCTCTTCGGCGTTCGTGAGGAGCCCTCCCTCTCCACGCACTCCCTCCGAGATGAGGATGTTCGTTCCATAGAGGGTCGTCGGGTGGAACTGCACGAACTCCATATCCTCGAGCCGCGCCCCCGCGGCGTACGCGGCGGCGGTGACGCTTCCGGTGTTGATGTAGGCGTTCGTCGTCTTCGAGAAGACGCGTCCGTAGCCGCCGCCCGCCAGGACGATCGCCTGGGCGGCGAGGGTCGAGACGGTCCCGCTCGGAACGTGCATCGCCACGACTCCCGCGGCGCGCCCGTCGCGCTCGACGATCCGCGTGAGGAACCACTCGTTCAGGAACGCGATCTCGCGCTTCATGCACTGCTCCCACAGCGTGTGGAGCAGGTGGTGGCCGGTGCGGTCGGCGGCGTAGCAGGTCCGAGGGAACCCGGCTCCCCCGAACGGCCGCTGCGCGATGCGCCCGTCCGGGAAGCGACTGAAGGCGGCGCCCCAGTGCTCCATCTCGAACACCCGCTCGGGCGCCTCGCGCGTCAGGATCTCGGCCCGGGGCTGATCGGCCAGGTAGTCCGAGCCCTTGATCGTGTCGAACGCGTGCTTCTCCCAGGAGTCGTCGCCACCCTCCGGGTGATTGCCGAGGGAGGCGTTGACACCGCCCTGCGCCGCCCCCGAGTGGGATCGGATGGGATAGACCTTCGTGAGGACGGCGACGTCCCGCCCCGCGTCGTGCGCGGCGACGGCGGCCCTGAGTCCGGCGAGGCCTCCGCCCACGATGAGCACCTCATAGTGAGTCACGTCTGACATCGTCGCTCCGCTCCTCGCTAGTCCAGCCTCTTCGCCGACGCCGCCATCTTCTCGCGGTCGACGACCACGTCGATCAGGGCCGGCTTCTTCGATCCGAATGCCCGCGCGAGAGCGTCGTCGAGCTCTGCCGGGTCCTCGACCCGGAGGCCCTCGCCCCCCGCGCTCCGCGCGAAGTCCGCGAAGTCGGGGTTCGGGAAGCTGATCCCGAACTCCGGATACCCGTCGCGCGCCATCTCCTTCTTGATGTTCTTGAGCCGCTCGTCGTTCATGACGATGACGTTGATCGGAAGCTCCTCCCGGACCGCGGTCGTGAAGTCGGCCATCAGCATCCCGAACCCACCGTCACCGGTCAGGCAGACGACCTGCCGGTCGGGCCGCGCCAGCTGGGCCGCGAGCGCCGCGGGCAGCGCGAACCCCATGCTGGCGATGTTGGCGGAGAGGAAGGTCCGCTGACCCTCGCAGACGAACCTCTTGTAGAACCAGTACGTGTGGTCGCCGACGTCGACACAGATGATCGCGTCGCCGGCGACGTTCCGCTTCAGGGCCTGCATCACGAAGCCAGGGTTGATCGGACGCGAAAGGTCGCTCCCCTCCTCCTCGTGCTGCTTCCTCTGCTCGGCCTTGAGCGTCTCGATGCGCTCCCATGAGCGAGGGTCCTCGTCCCGCTCCCCGACCCCCGACGACACCAGCGTCGACGTTGAACGTGCGCCCGATCCTCGTCGGATCGATGTCGATCTGCACGATCGCAGTCCCAAGGGGAATGAGCTGAGCATGGCGGAAGCCCGTGCCGACGACGATGACGAGGTCGACGTCCTGGATCGCGAGCGCGGCGCGGCGGGACCCGATCGAGCCCAGGACGCCGACGCAGCGCCGCTCGGTCTCGTGGACGACGCCCTTCGCCCTGGACGTCGTGGCGATGGGGCACTTGAGCTTCTCGGCGAGTGCGAGAAGGAGGACGCCGCGGTGCCGCGCCCCCCAGCCCGCGAGGATCGCGATCTTACGGCTCTTCTCGATGAGCGCCGCCGCCCTGCCCACGCTCACGGTACTGGGAGAGGGCACGCTCCGGAAGAGCCGCTTCCCGGGATCGTAGATCGTCTCGTCGAGCCGGTCGACGAGGACGTCGGTCGGTGTGCTGAGCACCGAGACGCCCGGCTGCCGATAGGCGTGCTTCGCCGCGTTGACGACGAGCTTGAGCGCCTGGTTCGGACGCGCCACCGTCTCGGCGAACTCGGTGAAGGGATGGAAGAGCTCGAGCTGGTCGATC
>JALGVU010000226.1 GCA_025774545.1 bacterium
ACGCCGGGCACGTCTTTGCGGCGTCCGGCGACGAGACCTTCGAGACCATGCTCATCGATCCGTTCGCGCCGCCGATCATCGGGAGCGTCACGGCCGAGGAGATCGCGCCGACCGCCGTCGAGATCTCGTGGACGACCGATCGTCCCGCGTCGTCACTGGTGCGCTACGGCGTCGGGGGCGTCCTCGACTGCCAGACGGCGATCGACCCGACCCTGGTGCGGGACCACACGGTTCGCCTCGAGCCGATCGTGCCGTCCGTCACGTACTCGTTCGTTGCGGAGAGTTCGTGCGGCGGGGAGCCGGCAGTCTGCGACGTCGGGACGTTCCGGACGGTGCTGCCCGAGGGCACGGAGGTCGACGGGCGGCCCGTCGAGATCGTCCGTTCGGGGGCGGTCGACGTCGGGGAGACGACGGTGACACTGCGGTGGTTCACGTCGCGGCCGTGCTCCACCTGGGTCGAGTACGGGTTCGGCGAGTCGTACGGATGGACCGCTCCCGGCTCCCCCGCGCGGAGCGAAGGGTACCGCGCGGACCTCGCGGGTCTCTGGTCGGGCGCGGTCTATCACTACCGCGTGCTCGCGTGGATCGAGCAGGCAGGACTGACCGAGGGCCCCGACCGGACCTTCACGACGCAGGGTGAGCCCGACGCGGCGTCGCCTCAGCACCCGACCGGGGTCGTCGCCTGGTCGAGTGACGGGGCCGTCCAGGTGCAGTGGGAGCCGAACACGGAGGTCGACCTTCTCGGCTACTTCGTCTACCGCGGCCTCGCCGGGGACGATGAGCCGGACGACCCCCTGAGGTACGTGCGGCTCAACGACTCGCCTCTGAGCGAGCCCGCGTTCATCGACGAGTCCGTCGAGGGCGGGATCACCTACGAGTACCGCGTCTCGGCGGTCGACGTCTTCGAGAACGAGAGCGAGCAGTCGGAGGCCGTGACGGTCCGCGTGACCGCCGACGGCGCGCTGATCCGCTTCGTCGCCTATCCGAATCCGACGGTCGCCCGCGCCAACCTGCTCTTCTCGCTCCCTCCCGGAGCCGGGCGCGTCCTGGTCAGAGTCCTCACGCCTGCGGGGCGCGTGGTGCAGGCCCTGGCCGACGACGCGTATCCGCCGGGCGATCACACCGTCACGTGGGACTCCTGCGACGCCAGGGGTGTGCCCGTCGCGAGCGGCGTCTACCTCGCCGAGCTCCGCACCCCGGACGCCGTGGTCCGGCGCAAGGTGACGGTCCTCCGGTAGCTGTCCCGATCAGCGGTCATTGACGACAGAGCAACGACAGGGCGGTCCCGGCGGCCGCCCTTCTTCGTTGCACGCGGCGCCGACGGGGCCGCGGGCGGGGGAGGCCGTGCTTCTCGAGTGGCGTGGCGGGCTGGTGGGAGGGGGCCAAGCTGTGTGGGTGGCGAGTCGGGGCGCTGAGAGCTGGCGAATGAGAGGAGCCCCCACGGGGAGGAGATGCGTAACTGTTTGTAGGAGAAGCACTTAATAGCAAACTTGTAGTGCACCGAAAAAGACACTTGTCAAGAGTCAGGTCTTATGATAGTATTGAATTAGTCAAGGAAGTAATGAGAGGGGGCTAACGAGGGCCGGAAGGGCCTGACAGGAAGGGACGCCATGAAAGAGGGAGTCGTGTTTGCACTTGGCGCGCTGATGTTCTTCCTGCTGGTGATGGCCATCCCGATGCGGATGCTAACGGAGGTAATGCCATGAGGATGGTAGGACTCGCAGTGATCGCGGCGTTATTGCTGACGATGGCGGCCCCCGCGGGGGCCTCTCTGCTCAACGATTGGTTCGGCGTGGAGCTGGCGGTCGGGCGATCCGGGAATTTCGACCACGACTGGGCCCCGGTGACGAGCACGGCGGACTACTTCATCGACGACAATTGGAGCGCCCACCTCGGTCGTCCGGCCTACGGTGGGGAGCAGTTCGACATCGAGGCCATGTACTTCGATGACGACGCAGAGAACGCCTACGTCGCAGTTGTCACGTCGCTTCCCTTGCCCGGCGGAACGTTCTTCGTCGGTGAGCACGTCGCCCCTGGAGATCTGGGCATCGATCTCGGGAACGGCGCATGGGACATTGGTGTCGACATCGATGGGGGGACCGGTGAGGTCGCCGACACCGATCTGAGCAACTGGTATCAGTCGAACCAGAACTTCGTTGCGGAGAGAGGGCCCACTAACTTCTCGGGTGGGAGCACGCTCGGCGCGGCGGAGGTTCAGTGCTACGACACCGGGCTCATGGAAGGCGGCTTCGGGACGTACGTCTTCGAGGTCACGATCGCCAAGAGCCTCCTGAGAGATCCTGCCACCGGCGACTACATCGGTCTCGACTGGACGATGGGTTGCCGGAATGACTTCGTCCATCTGGACGGCACCTTCAGCCGCGGCACGGTCGACGATCCTCCTCCTCCTCCTCCGCCCGTTCCGGAGCCTGGCACGTTCATGCTCCTCGGGACCGGCCTTCTTGGGATGGTCGGCTTCGCCCGCAGACGGAGAGGCTAGCCGGAGAGGACGACACACCCACAACGTACGGAGCAGGGACCGGCTTGGTCCCTGCTCCGTTCTTCTTTGGGGATGCTTCTCGTGGCGGGGGCGCCTCCCGTGGCGGGGGTGCTTCCCGTGGCGGGGGCCTCCCGTGGCGGGGGCGCTTCCCGTGGCGGGGCGCTTCCCGTGGCGGGGGTGCCTCCCGTGGCGCCGCGTCCCGCGTTCCCGCTAGTCGTCCCAGCCCTGGTTCTCGAGAAGCTGATCCTCGGGCACGTCCCTGATGGGCTTGGCGGGTGAGCCCATGACGATCTTGCGGGCCGGGGCGTCGCTCGTGAGGACCGACCCCGCGGCCACGACCGCGTCGTCCCCCACGGACTTCCCCGGAAGGATGACGGCTCCGACGCCGATGCGCCCGCCCTTCCCGATGGTCACTCCCTTGAAGTGCTTGAAGCGCTCCTCGGTCCGGCCGATGAAGTTGTCGTTCGACGTCGCGACCCCGGGCGCCACGAAGACGCGGTCCCCGAGCTCCGAATAGGCCGTGATGTAGGACTCGCTCTCGAGCTTGCAGCGCCTCCCGATGGAACAGTGGTTCTCGATCGTGACGCCGCGCCCGACGATGGTGAAGTCGCCGACGGTGACGTTCTCACGGATCGACGCGAGATCGGCCACGAGAACGTGGCGTCCCAGCTCGCACCCCGCGTAGACGACGGCGCACGCCCCGATCAGGGACTCGTCGCCGATGATGGCCGGCGGGACCGACGCCCCGTCCGTCGTGGCGCTCATGGCTGCCTTCATCGGGAGCTTGCCGACGACGGTGTTGTCGTCGATCCTGACGCTGTTCCCTATGACCGTCCCGTCGTGGATCACGACGTTGTTCCCGATGACGCATCCCGATCCGATCCTGACTTCGCGTCCCACGACGGAGAAGTAGCCGATGGTCGTTCCCTCTCCGAGTTCCGCCGTACCGTCCACGTACCTGTCCATGGATGATCTTCCTTTCCGGTCGGTCGCCCCCAGGGGTCGACCGACGAGATTACGGCAGTCTGTGGGTGGAGTCTAGCGGAGAGACACTGGGGATCCACCGGACTTGAGGGACCGCTGCGCCGCGTCGAGCACCTTCACGACACGGAGGCCGTCCCGGCCGTCGGACAACGGCGTCTTGCGCGTCATCACGCAGTCGAGGAAGTGGTCGCACTCGAGCCTCAGGGGCTCCCGCATCTTGAGGGCGGGGATCGTCACCTCCCCGAACCTCAGGTGCAGAGATTCCGCGTATCCGACGTAGCGGCCGTTCGGCTCGACGCCCTTGTCGTAGATCCGAATCTTCTCCGTCGGCTGCATGTCGTCGAAGACGACCATCTTCTTGCTGCCGACGAGCGTCGTTCTCCTGATCTTGTGGGGATCGAGCCACGAAACGTGTATCTGCGCCATCCTGTTGTCGTCGAACCGCATCCAGAGGAACGTCACGTCCTCGATGCCGGGACGGATGAAGGCGCCGCCGAAGGCGGAGACCTCGGTGGGCTCGTCATCGAGGAGGTGGAGGATGATCGAGATGTCGTGGGGCGCGAAGCTCCAGAGGGAGTTCTCGTCGGCGCGGATCCGACCGAGGTTCACGCGCTCGGAGTAGATGTAGTAGGGCGTACCCAGCTCACCGCTCGTCAGGAGGTCCTTCATCATCTGGACGCCGGGGTGGTACTCGAGAAGATGGCCGACCATGAGAATGCGGCCCGTCTTCTCCGCGGTCTCAATAAGATCATCCGCTTCGGCAAGAGTCAACGTCATCGGCTTTTCGACAAAGACGTCTTTGCCAGCGAGCATCGCGCGGCGGGCGAGGTCGTAGTGCGTGACCGCGGGCGTCGCGATCGCGACGGCATCGATGTCCGGGGAATCGAAGACCAGCTGCGGGTCGTCCTTGAGATCGAACCCTCGGAGGCCGGCGAGGCTGTCCTTGCAGTTCCCGGCGTTCACGTCACAACACACGGTGAGGTTGGCGTGCTTCGTCTGAAGCAGGGTGCGGAGCAGGTTCTTGCCCCACGCGCCACATCCGAGAAGCGCCATGTTAACTGTCTGGTCCGCCAATCTCCCCCTCCCGGCCCGGTTGACTTGCCGTGGGCCCC
>JALGVU010000227.1 GCA_025774545.1 bacterium
GGCGACCTGCCGCATCTACACTCCGAGCGGACGGCTCGTGCGAACACTCAGTCAGAGCGCCGCGAGCGACGGCGAGGTCGGATTCTCGTGGGACGGAACCTCGGACGACGGAGAGGCGGTCGCCGCGGGGGTCTATCTCGCGGCGATAGACGCGGGGACTGAGAGCGCGAGGACCCGCCTGATCGTCCTCAGGTAGGTCGGCCGACGATCGAACCCCGCAACCGACGAAGCATGGGACATACGGAGAACCCCCGGACTCACGCCCGGGGGTTCGTCGTTCACGCGGGTTTCCCGCCCTACTCCTCCTCGGCGCCGGGTCCCCTCCCCATCATGCCGAGCGTCTCTCGCTCCTTCGGTCCGCCGGGCCTGAGCGACGGATCGAGCCACTCCTCGACCCACCCGTAGATCGCGGGAATCACGAAGAGTGTCAAGAGCGTCGACGTGGTCAGTCCGAAGACGACCACCGTCGCGAGCGGCCGCTGGACCTCCGAGCCGATGCCGCGGGACAGCAGGAGCGGTAGGAGTCCCAGCACCGTCGTGACCGCGGTCATGAGGACGGGCCGCAATCGGAGGAGCGAACCCTCGATCAGAGCAGCGTCGAGATCGATGCCCTTGCTGCGGTGATGATTGAAGTAGCTGACCAGCACGACACCGTTCTGGACGGCGATGCCGAAGAGCGCGATGAACCCGACCGACGCAGGGACCGAGAGGTATCCCCCGGTGATCAGGAGTCCGAGGACGCCTCCGATCAGCGCGAGCGGGATGTTCAGGATGATGATGAGGGCGTGCCGCATCACACCGAACGACATCCAGAGGAGCCCGAGCACCGCCACGATGACGATCGGGACGATGATCGACAGACGCCGCATGGCGCGCTGCTGGTTCTCGAACTGCCCGCCGTACTCAACGAAGTACCCGGTCGGCAGCTCCACCTCCTCGTCGATGCGTTGTTGTATGTCCTTGACCACACCACCGAGGTCCCGGCCGCGAACGTTGCCCTGCACGATCCAGCGCCGCTGGTTCTTCTCTCGGTTGATCTGGATGGGACCGACGACCTGTTTCACCTCCGCGACCTGCGAGAGCGGTATGAGCGAGCCGTCCTCCGTGTGCACGAGCAGCGCTCGGATCGCGTCCGGATCGGCCCGGTACTCCTCCTGGAGACGCAGGTGGATCGCGTACCGCCGGACGTTCAGGTAGACGTTGTCGATGACCTCGCCGCCGATCGCGAGCTCCACGAGCTCGAGGATCTGAGCCACTGCCACACCGTACCTCGCGCACGCCGCGCGGTCCGCGATGATCTGGACCTGCGGCTGACCGAAGCTCTGCTCGGGCGCCAGATCCACGAGTCCCGGCACGTCCTCGATGGCGTGCACGATCTCCGCCGCCTTCGATCTGAGTACGTCGAGTTCCTCGCCGTAGATCTTGATCGCGAGCTCGGCGCGCGTGCCTGAGAGAAGCTCGTCGAACGCGTTCTGGATGGGCTGTGTGAAGTTGAGCTGGACGCCCGGATAGCCCGAGAGGTCGGCGGCGAGCGCCTCGACCAGCTCGTCCTTGCTTCTGAACCTGCCCCACTCCCCGCGGGGCTTGAGCTCGATGTGGACCTCGGCGTAGTTCACCGGGTGCGGATGGCTCCCGGCCTCGGGACGTCCGATGCGCGACACCGTCTCATCGACCGCGTCGTACTCGAGAATGCGACGCTCGAGCGTCATGATCGTCGCGGTCGCTTCATCGAGCGCGATCGACGGCGCCATCGCCACACCGATCAGGATCGATCCCTCCTCGAGCGTCGGAACGAACTCCGTCCCCAAGAGCGGGAAGAGGAGCATGCTCACCACGAACGCCGCGAGCGCGACGAGAACGACCTGCCTCTTGTGCCTCACCGCCCACGTGACCGCGGGCCGGTAGGCCGTCTTGAGCTTCGCGAGAAGGACGAACTCCTCGTGCTTCCCCTTCCTGAGAAGCAGCGAGGACAGCGTCGGCGCCACGACGATCGCCATCACCATCGATCCGAGGAGCGCGAACGAGATCGTGCTCGCCATCGGCGCGAACATCTTCCCCTCGACGCCCTCAAGCGTCAGGATCGGCAGGAAGACCAGGATGATGATGGCTATCGAGAAGGCGATCGGTTTCCCGACCTCGTGCGCGGAGTCGAGGATCACGCGGTTCTTCTCGAGGTGGCTCTTCTCCGGGATGTTCAGGTGGCGATAGATGTTCTCGACCATGACGATCGACCCGTCACCGAGCATCCCGATCGCGATCGCGATCCCTCCGAGTGACATGAGGTTCGCGGACAGACCGGTGATCCTCATGAGAATCACCGCCGCGAGCGCGGAGAACGGAAGAGCGAGCGCGACGATCGCCGACGTCCGCCAGTTACCGAGGAAGAGCGCGAGGACGACGAGAACCAGGAGCGCGCCGATCAGGAGCGCGGTCTTGACGGTTCCGGTCGCGTTCCTGACGAGCTCGGCCTGCTCGTAGTAAGGAACGAGCTCGACGCCCTCGGGAAGAGCCTCTCGAACCTCGTCGACCTTCGCGTGGAGCCGGTCGATGACAGCGGAGGTGTTCTCCCCGAAGAGCTTCAAGACCATCCCCGAGACGACCTCCTTTTCGCCGTTGTGCGAGACCACGCCCCGGCGGATCTCCGGCCCGAACTCAACGTCGGCGACGTGCCTCACGGTGACGGGCACGCCGTCGATGGACTTGAGGGGGAGATGGCGGATGTCGTCGAGGCTCTGCACGAGCCCGATGCCGCGGACGAGATGCTCCTCCGAACCGAGCACGAGGAACTGACCACCTGCGTTCCTGTTGTTGTCGTTCACCGCGTCGACGATGTCCTCGAGTGACACGTCGTACTCGCGAAGCGCGAGAGGGTTCGTTCTGATCTGGTATTGGAGGACGTTCCCGCCGATGGAAAGAACGTCGGTCACTCCGGGGACCGTCTGGAGCTGGTACTTGACGACCCAGTCGTTCAGGTCCCTGAGGAAGAGATCGAGGCTCAGGCCCCCGGTGTCGACGTCGGGACCGGCGGTCAGGTAGTAGATGAAGATCTGGCCCAGGCCGGTGGAGATCGGACCGAGGCCGGGAGGCTCGTGCATGTCCGGAAGGTCGGGCATCGCTGCAGCGAGCCGCTCGGCGATGAGCTGCCGCGCGAAGTAGATGTCGACGTCGTCACGGAAGTAGACGTAGATGACGGCCATGCCGAAGGCCGACGTCGATTTGATCTGCGTGACGCCGGGAAGTCCGTTCATCGCGGACTCGATCGGGTACGAGATGAGCCGTTCGACCTCCTCGGGCGACATCCCGTGGGCCTCGGCGAAGATGGGAACCATGATGGGTGAGATGTCGGGGAAGGCGTCGACCGGCATCCCCGCGTATCCGAAGATCCCCACCGCGATGACAGCGAGCATGGCGAGGACAACGACCGCGCGCGTCCGCAGGGAGAATCTGACGATCTTGTCTATCATAGTGTGCGTCCTTCTATTCGGGGACCGGACCCACGCGCGATCGACCGCGGACGGACCCGGGAGTCATCCCAGTGAGTGCCGACGCGCTAGTGACCGTGTCCGGCGTGAGGGTCGAGTCCGCTCGTCACGATCTCCGCCTTGAGCGCGTAGGCACCTTCTACGACATACTGCTGCCCCGCCGAGAGCCCCGACGCGATCTCGACGTGTGTCTTCGTCGAGGGTCCGAGCGTGACGGGCACGGTCTCGAACGCGTCACCCCTGGGGACGAACACGACCGGCTCGCCCTCGAGCGACTGCACCGCGTCCTTCGGGACGAGAACCGGCACCTCGAGCCGTTCGAGCGACACGTCCGCCGTGACGAAGAGCCCAGGCCGCCACTGCCCGGATTCGTTCGCGATCTCGATCCGAGCCAAGGCCGTGCGTGTCTCCTCGTCGATGATCGGCGAGACGAAGCTCACCACGCCCGCCACGTCGGGGACGCCGATGCCCGATGCCGAGATGGTAACCCTCTGTCCCTCGCGGATCGCGGACAGGTCTGCCTGCGGGACGTCGAGATCGACCCAGGCGGTGCGAAGATCGGCGATCGCCACCACGTCGGAATCCTCCCCCACGACCTCGCCAATCACCATGTGCATCTCGATGACCGTACCGCTGATGGGCGCGCGCAGCTCCAGGCGCGTCAGTGCGCCCGCCTCGTGCGTCATCGTTAGCCCCGCGAGCTCCGTGTCCCCCACGCCGAGCGCGTGGAGCGTCTGTTCGGCCGTCTGGAGCTCTATGTCCGCCTCCGACAGCGCCTGCTTGGCGTCGAGGTAATCCTGTTGGGCCATGATCTTCCGCTCCCACAGCTCCTCCTGTCGCTCGTACTCGATGAGCGCCAGTTCGCGCCGTCCCCGCGCGTCCATGTACAGCGCGCGTGCTTCGGCCAGCTCATGGCTGGCGATCACGGCGATGAGATCTCCGGCCGAGAGCTCGTCGCCGATCCGCGCGTGAACTTCGCGCACTACCCCCGAGACGGGAGGCACGACGTGGGCGAGGCGCTCCTCGTTGATGCAGACCTCGCCCAGGAGGCGCTTCGTGAGCGCCAGACGTCCGGGTCCGGCCACCGCCAGCC
>JALGVU010000510.1 GCA_025774545.1 bacterium
TCGCCCGTCTCAGCCGCCTCCTTCCACATGTCGAGGAGCGCGTACTCCGTGTGCCGCATGACGGACTCGGGGATGCACGTGTCGGTCACACGGTTGAGCCCCTCGTCCCGGAGCTTGCGCTCGTCGTCGGGCCTGAGGTCGCGGTAGTGGGGGACCATCTCGTACTCGTTGTGCGCGAAGAGGTTGAAGATGTCCTCTTCGAGGTTCGCGGCGGTGCACGCGATCGCGTGGACCTTCTCCTGCCTGATCATCTCGGCGAGGGAGATCCCGATCTCGCCGGTCGAGAGCGCGCCCGCCATCGCCAGGAACATCTGCCCGCCGCGATCGAGGAGCTCGCGCCATGCCTTCGCGGCGTCGAGCGTCTCCCGGGCGTTGAAGTGCCTGTAGTGCTTCTCCATGAATCCGGTGATGGTCGTCATGGCGAGTCCTTTCGTCGGTCCGGTGGCGGGCGACGACGCGCCCGCTGATCCGCAGGGCGGTGGTTCGGTACGACGATCCTATCGGACCCGAGCGCGCCGCGCAACCGAACACGCGAACGGGCCCCGGCGAAGGTCACCGGGGCCCGTGTTCTTCATTGAGAACCGACCGCGCTCTTACTTCAGCAGGACCATCTTCCTGACCGCCTCGCGTTCCTCCGTCTTGAGACGGTAGAAGTAGACGCCAGACGACACGCGGTGGCCGCCGCCGTCGTGGCCGTCCCAGGCCGTCACGTGGTCGCCTGCCTCCATCCTCTCACCCGCGACGATCGACCGGACGTGCCTCCCGGCGATGTCGTAGACGTCGAGGCTCACCTCGGTCGGCATCGGCAGCGTGAACCGGATCTCCGTCTTCGGGTTGAAGGGGTTCGGGTTGTTCTGCTCGAGTGTGAGCTTCCCGAGCGTCCCTCCTTCGATGCCGGTGCCTCCGTCGTACGTCACGACCCAGCAACGACGACGTTGACCGTCGACTCCGAATGCGCGGGCATCATCATGGAGAGGATCTCGGTGTGGACTTCCCACCCCTCCGTGTCCGTCGTCTCGAACTCGAAGTTGCCCGGCAGGCGCCCCTCGTTCCACGCGGCCCAGGCCCTGATGTCGTCGGCTCCCATGTCGACGATCGAATCGGGTTCGGACGGCGACATGATGTTCGGTGTGCCGACGACGTAGACGTCGAAGTAGCTGTCGGCCGGGAACGAGTCGTTGTAGGTCGCCTGCACGTAGACCTTGTTGATGTCTCCGTAGTTGGCCCACATCGGAATCCTGAAGTTGATCCTCGCCGTAGAGAAGAGGAACGAGTCGTTCCGGACGGTCTGGTACGGCGTCAGGTTCACGTAGCCGAGGCTGTCGGTGGTGGTCACCTCGATCTCGCCCTCGAGCCGCTTGTTCGAGAGGACGTGGAGCCAGAGCGTGACCGTGTCTCCGGGAGAGCCGCTGTTCCAGAAGCGCTCCTCGGGCGGGACGAGGGTGTCGTCGAGGACGTGCTCGTAGAGCCCAACCTCGGGCACGAGTGCGAGCTCCGGCGGGAACGCGTGCTCCTGGCGCCCCAGCGCGATGGCGTCCTCATCGTTCGCTCCGAAGAGCCAGGTGTTGGGGCTCGTCGCTGGCGACGTGATGTTCGGGAGCGTCACGCCGGCGTCGATCTGCATCGTTCGAGTGAACGGGTAGATGCCCGCGGGGATCGAGCTGCCGTTGTCCGCCCGGATGACCACGGTGCCTGCGGGATTCCCTCTCACGTCCGTGTTCTGGGTCCACCAGTAGAAAGTGCCTCCGACGGCCGGGGACGATGGGTCGGGCAAGGCGTGGATCGCGTCCGGATCGAGGTTTCTCATGATGATGTTCTGCGCGTTGAACGACGGGCCGGGCCAGAACGGCGGGCCGACCATGGCGATCCGGCGGGCGTTCCTGAAGTGTGAGCCCGGGCCCGCGAACTTGATCGTGTCTGCCTGCGCGATCATGCTGACCGCCGGCGTCACGTCCTCGCCTCCGTAGATGGGTCCGCCTCTGCTGTCGATGACGCCACCCATGCCCGGGTAGCGGGCCACCGTGTGGGTCCAGCCTCCTCGCCAGCCAACGGCCGGTGGGGCCACGCGGGCGAGATACCGACGACGGCGCCGCCGGCCATGCCGACGAGGGACGATCCTCGACCGCGGCCCCCCGAGATCTCCCCTTCGTTCCAGACCCTGATGTCGGGGTAGAGCCCCCACCAGAATCTCGGCCTGCCTCGCAGGTACACGGTGCCCCCCGGGCTCGAGAAGCCTCGACGACGGAACGCGTCGCCCGCGCGGATGATGCCGTTGTTCCGGATGACGCCCATCGGGCGGTTCGGCGGCCACACGACTCCCAGTCCGCCGGTGCAGGTGATGAGGACGGAAGGCGGGCACGGCTCGTAGCGATTCGTCAGCCCGCCGCGAGCGTTGTAGCCGTAGATCCCACCGTTGTTGATGAGCGAGTCCACCGCGCCGACCATGAGGAGAACGCGCACCCGCTTGTCCGACGTGATGCTCCCGAGGGGGTGATCGATGATGCCGTTGTTGATGACGACCTTGGCAGCGGCGCCGTTTCTGACGTGAACGGTGTGCCCGGCCTGGACGATCGCGGTGTCGGCGAGCGTGGGTACGCCGGGGGGAGTCCAGGTGCCGGCGTTGGTCCACCAGCCTCGCGTGCCGGCG
>JALGVU010000228.1 GCA_025774545.1 bacterium
ACGCGGCTCGTCTCGGGCTACGGTGCGGCCGCGGTCGCCGCCTTCGGTGTCGCCACGCGGATCGAGAACCTCGCTCTCATCGTGGTCGGGGCGCTCAGGAGCGTGCTCGCGCCGTTCATCGGACAGAACGCCGGGGCGAAGCGGTTCGACCGCGTCCGACGCGCCGTGACCCTCGGGCACCGGTTCGCGCTCCTCTGGGGCGCGGCGATGCTGGTGACCCTCGCTCTCGTCGCGCGGCCTCTTGCCTCGCTCTTCAACGACAACCCGGCCGTCGTCGACAAGATCGCGCTCTATCTCTGGATCGTGCCTGTGAGCTACGGCCTCCGAGGCCTGCTCCAGCTCTCGACCGCTTCCCTGAGCGTGCTTCGGAGGCCGCTCGACGCCGCTGCGCTCATGCTCATCCAGGTCTTCGTGCTCTACGTGCCGCTGGCGCTCCTGGGCGATCGCCTCCTGGGCCTCCCGGGGATATTCGGGGCGGGCGGAGCCTCCTACATCATCGCAGGAATCGCCGCATACTTCTGGCTTTCGAGGGTATTGGTCCTGAGGAGCAGAACGGGCGAGGCGACCGCGTGACGGGGGCCGGCGCGCGGCCTGCGGGTGCGCGCTCCAGCGCGTGATCGGTGCCGGAGAGAGGGAGTCCCGTGAAGAACCCCAACGAGATGCGCGAGTCTGATCGGCGGATCCCGGACGAGGCGCGCGAGTCGGCTCGGCGGATCCCGGACGAGGTGCGCGAGGCGGAGCGACGGATCGGTCCGTACGTGCGAGAGACCCCGCTCGAACCGTCCCGCCGGCTGAGCGATCTCGGCTGCTGCAGCGCTCACCTCAAGCTCGAGAACGTCCAGGTGACGGGCTCGTTCAAACCGAGGGGCGTCCTGAACAAGCTCCTCACGCTCGGCGACGACGAGCGCGCGCGGGGCGTGATCACCGCATCGACCGGGAACCACGGACTCGCCGTCGCGCACGGCTCGGGTCTCCTCGGAATCGCGAGCGTCGTCTGTCTTCCCGAGGGCACGCCCGCGCACAGGCTCGCGGCGCTCCGCGAGGTCGGAACCGAACTCGTCACGCACGGGCGCGAGTGCGCGGAGACGGAGGCCTTCGCGCGCGAGGAGGCCGCGCGCCGAGGCATGATCTACGTCTCCCCGTACAACGACCCGGCGATCGTCGCGGGGCATGGTACACTCGCACCGGAGCTTCTTCGGCAGCTCCCGCGGATCGACGTCGTCTACGTCGCGGTCGGCGGGGGAGGCCTCATCGGCGGCGTCGGCGGGTTTCTCAAGGAGGCCGGCCGGGAGACGAAGGTGATCGGCTGCCTGCCGCGGAACTCGCCCGTCATGTACGACTCGGTCCGGGCGGGGCGGATCGTCGAGTCCGAAGTCAGGCCGACGCTCTCCGACGCGACCGCGGGCGGGATCGAGCCCGGCTCGATCACGTTCGATCTGTGCCGGCGATACGTCGACGACTGGGTGCTCGTCGACGAGGACGAGATCGCGGCCGGAATGCGGCTCGTCTTCGAGACGCACCGCCTCGTCGTCGAGGGGGCGGCGGGCGTCGCCGTCGCGGGGTTCCTCCAGCACCGAGAGCGGACCTCGAGCGCGGGTCCCGCTGCAGGATCTACCGGGGTGGACGAGCCAGCAGGACCCACCGGGGTGGACGCGCCCACTGGATCGGTCGGGTCCGATCCCCCGACCGCGGTCGTCCTTCTCTGCGGCGGCAACGTCGACGTGGACGCGTTCAAGAAGATCATCTGCTGAGGGTGGCGCGGCCCGTCGGGAGGACCGTGCGACGCAGGGCAGGGCGCCGCGCCCGACAGACGGCGCTGCGAACGGCAGTCTCAAACACTCACGGGGCGAGGGAGACGTGCGTCCGATCGAGGATCTCTGGGTTCACATCACGGATCCGCCGGACGAACCAGGCGCGCTCGAGGAGAGCCTCGACGCGGGCGTCCGGCTGACGTTCGGGCCCGAGGCGCCCGAGGACGCCGGCTACCACGTTCTCGTGTCGGGCGTGCCCGAGCGCGAGGAGGTGACGTCGAGCCCCGCGCTCCACACCGTGGTCATCCCGTGGTCGGGCCTCTCCCGGAAGACGCGCTCGCTCCTTCTCGAGTTCCCGAACCTCGCCGTGCACAACCTCCACCACAACGCAGGCGCCGTTGCGGAGATGGCGATCGCGCTCCTCCTCGCCGCGGGGAAGTTCATCGTGCCGATGGACCGCTCCCTCCGCGCGGGTGACTGGTCGCCGAGATACGGCCCGAGCCCGGCGATTCTCTTCGATGGGAAGACGGCGCTCGTGCTGGGTTACGGCGCCGTCGGGCGGGGTGTCGCCCGGCTCTGCAGGTGCCTGGGGATGGAGGTCGTCGCAACTCGGAGGTCCCACGTGGAGTATCACGAGGAGGACGAGGTTCACCCGCCGAGCGCTCTTCCTGAGCTACTGCCGAGGGCCTCAGCGCTCATCGTCTGCCTCCCGCTCACCGACGAGACCGAGGGGCTCGTAGGCTCGGAGGAGCTCGCGCTCCTTCCCGAGGGTGCGGTGCTCGTGAACGTCGGGCGCGGCCCGATCGTCGACGAAGGTGCGCTCTACGAGGCGCTCAGGACCAAGCGGATCCACGCGGCGGGACTCGATGTTTGGTACAGCTACCCTCGGGAGAAGGAAGCGCGCACGTCGACGCCGCCCTCCTCGCACCCGTTCGGGCGGCTCGACAACGTGGTCATGAGCCCGCACCGGGCCGGCGCCGCGCGCGAGAGGGAGGTCGAGGTTCTCAGGATGCGCGCCCTCGCGCGGGTCTTGAATGCGATCCTCGGAGGAGCGGTCGTTTCGAACGGGGTCGACGTGGAAGCTGGATACTGACGGGCGGAGTCCTCACGCGCGGCCCGGCCGTGGCGCCTCGCAGGCGCCGGGCAGGCGGACCGCGCGGGGCGACTCACACGAAGGAGGAACGTCATGGTGCTCAAGAAGGTGGGAGTGCTGTCGGTCGCGAAGATCCTCGCGGTCGTGTATGCGGCGATCGGCGTCGTCGCCGGATTCTTCTTCGCGGTCTTCTCGCTCATCGGCGCGGCGGCGGGCGCGGCGGCCCGCGAGGCCGCCCCGTTCATCGGAGCCCTCTTCGGCGTGGGCGCGATCATCATTCTGCCGGTCTTCTACGGCGTCTTGGGCTTCATCATCGGGCTCATCGTGGCGGCCATCTACAATGTGGCCGCCCGGTCGTTCGGCGGTATCGAGATGGACTTCGAGTAGGCGCACAACGGAGGTCGGCCCATGGCGGAGACGACAATCGAGACCCGGGAGGTGAGCGGCTTCGACGCGGTCTCGCTCGAGACCTACGGCAACGTCACGATCTCGCAGGGCGACCGAGAGTCGCTGACCGTCGAGGCTCTGCCGGACCGCATCGCCCTGATCGAGACGCGGGTGGAAGATGGTGTGCTTCGCATCCTTCACAGGAAGAAGCTCCTGAGGCCTGTCTGCACGCGGCGGGAGACCGTGCGGTTCGATCTCGTCGTCAAGGAGCTCAGGTCGCTCGACGTCTCGGGCGCCGGGAACGTCGACGCGGAGACGCTCACGACCGACACCCTCGCGCTCGCTGTCTCGGGTGCCGGGCGCGTCACGATCGCCGCGCTCGAGGCGGGCGATCTCGCCGTCGACCTCTCGGGCGCGGGGAAGTGCGTCGTGGGCGGCCGCGTCGAGAGCCAGTCCATCGACATCAGCGGCGCCGGGGAGTTCGATGGAGGCAAGCTCGAGTCCCGGCGGGCCGCCGTCCAGGTGAGCGGCGTGGGGGGTGTCACGGTCGACGTGAGTGAGGCGCTCACCGCCGAGATCAGCGGGACCGGCAGGATCTCGTACTACGGCAGCCCGTTGATGACGCAGCGGGTGACGGGGATCGGCAAGATCACGAGCCTCGGGATCCGCTGAGTCGGCCGGCCGCAGCGACTCGGGTCGGCCGCGTGGCCTCGCCAGCGTCGCGCGCTCGCAACACCGAGGATCTGGGATGCTCACACTCGACGCCATCCTGGTTCTCGCTGTGGTCGGGGTGGCCATGGGCCTCTTCGCCTCCGGGAAGCTGCGCGTCGATCTGGTGGCCCTCCGAGCCTGATCTTCGGTGGGATCGCCGTGTTCGTCATCCCGAGGCTCCGGCCGTTCTAGCGCGGTCAGTTGTGGCGGAGGCGGTCCCTCTGGTGTAATCTGGTGAGCGCTAGACGACCCGGCCGGGCGCCGCTGCGCCCGGGGAGTCGGAGTGAGATCGACCGTGGAGCCTCACGAGACCTCGACACCGACCGATCGAGGAGCGGTGCGACGCTCCGACCCTGACCGACCGAGAACCTCGCGGCACCCCGTCCGCGAAGAGGAGGGAACGACCATGAGAGTATTGACGGTGGCCGCGATTGCCGGCATCGCGCTCCTCGCCGCGTCCTGCGGTCTGGAGACCATCGAGGGCTCCGGCACCGCGAAGACCGAGGTGAGGGAGGTCCGCGGCTTCGACAGCGTGGTGCTCTCGAGCATGGGCGACCTCACCATCGTGCAGACGGGTGAG
>JALGVU010000229.1 GCA_025774545.1 bacterium
TTGGAGAGCGCGGGCGCCGCGCCGCCGAGGTTCGCGTTGAAGATGATCTGGGCGATCGCGATGAGGAACGCGAGCGTAACGATCTCGAACCACGCCACCCGGGTCGCGAGGTTGTCGAGGGCCTGTTCCTTCCGCTCCGGCGCGAACCAGTAGTCCTTGTTCGGCAGGCTGAACATCGACGGGGGTACCTTCCGGATCAGAAAGACCGAGCCGAGGGCCAGAACGACGAAGATCGCCTCGATGCCGGCGTATGTGGCGACGAAGGTCCCCTTCGTGCTCCACGAATCGGGCTGTCCGTCCACTCCGAAGTGCACGGCGAGCGTGTCGGGGAGCTTCGGGTAGAAGACGAGGAACTGCGACGCGGCAAGCAGGACGAGCAGTAGAAGCACGGTCACCGGAGTCCGGTCGATGGTCATGAGAGCTCCTCTCGAAGTCGGCCGCTGACGGTCCGGGGCATCGCCTTCACCCGACGGTTCCACGCACCGCCCTCGCCGCCCGCGTTAGCGGCCGCTCAGTTCCTTCCATTCCTGCACGAGGATGGCGTAGAGATACGAGCTCCGCCACTGTCCCCGCACCCACTCGTCCTCGCGGAAGTGCGCCTCGCGCCGCATCCCCGCTTTCCCGAGAACGCGCGCCGACGCCGCGTTCTCGATGTCGCACGTGGCGAAGATCCTGTGAAGCCCGAGGCGCTCGAAGCCGAACGCCACGACCGCACGCGCGGCCTCCGTGGCGTAGCCGTCGCTCCAGACGTCGCGCCGGAGGCAGTACCCCATGTCGGCGCCCAACGACTCCGGCCGCGAGATTCGGATTCCGGTGCCGCCGATCAGCCGGTCGGTCGCGGCGACCGTGATCGCGAACTCGAACTTCGTCCGCGGGTCCTCGAGCTGGGACGCAAGCGCCCGCGCGATGAAGTCCTTCGTGTCGCGTTCGTCGTTCGGCCCCCACGGCATGTAGCGCACGACCTCGGGGTCGACGGCGTACTCGTGGACCACCTTCCAGTCGTCCTTGCGGAACTCGCGAAGGACGAGTCGCTCGGTCTCGAGCTCCACGGGAAACAGCGTCTTGCTCACTTCAAGAGCCCCTTCGTCAGAGGAGGAGGCACGCTCCAGAGGAGGGGGGCGCGCTCCAGGGGAGGAGACACGCTTCAGAGAAGAAGACACGCTTCCACGGCGAGCCAGAGGAGCCCCTCGCGGGTTCCCTTCCTCTTCTGCCAGTCGCGGCGATCCCACTCCTCGCCGCTCACGTCGTCGCCACCGTACAGGAGCATCGCGAAGGGGACCTTCCGAAACTCCGCGACGGCGAAGAAGGCGGACGCCTCCATCTCGACCGTGAGACAGCCCTCCGACCTCCGGAGGGCCACCTTCTCCTTCGTCTCCCGGTAGATCCCGTCGGTCGTCCACGTCTTCCCGACGACGTAGTCGACGTCTCGCTTCTTGAGCACGCGCTCGATCGCTGCCAGGCCCTCGGGGCTCGGCTCGACCTCGCGGGACGGCGGTAGGTAATGGTACGACGCGCCCTCGTCGCGCACGGCGGCCGACGGCACAACGACGTGGCCGACGGCGATGTCGCGGTCGAGCACCCCGGCGCCCCCGCACGCGATGAACTTCCTGCACCCGAACGCGATCACCTCCTCGAGCATGGCGGCTGCGAACGCCGCCGTGATCCCGGGCTGGTAGACCGCGACGCGACGCCCCTCGACCTCGATCTCGTAGAGCGGGTGCCGCCCCATCTCGGAGCCCATGCAGGCGATCTCCTTCGCGCGCTCCTCGTCGAGGAGCCGCGTGATCACGTCCTGGAAGAAGCACGGCACGCAGTGCTCGGGCACGTCGGCGGGCTCGATGTGGCACGACGCCTCGATGATCGCCGTCGGGGACGGGTCGTACTCGAGGATGGGGTAGTCCCTGCGCTCCACGCGCGCACTCCTTCCGGCTGCTCCTACGCTGTCGGCAGGCGGCGCACGATGAGGACCGTGATGTCGTCGCTCGGGCTGCAGTCGAGGACGAACGACTCGAGGTCGGCCATCAGGATCTCGACGATCTCATCCGCTCCCTTCGCGCGTTCGTTGCGGAGGAGCTCGACGAGGCGCTCGTCGGTGTAGAAGTCGCCCGCGGTGTTCTGGGCCTCCGGGATGCCGTCGCTGAAGACCGTGAGGACGCCGCCGGGCGGAATCTCGAGCGTGCCGGCCGAGTACTCCGTTTCCTCGATCATGCCGATCGGGAGTCCGGTGGCGGAGATCTCCGAGTAGCTTCCGTCGGGGACGACGAGAAGCGGCGGGTTGTGCCCGGCGTTCACGTAGTCGATGCGGCCCGTCGACGGATCGAGAATCCCCAGGAAGAGCGTCGCGAAGTGGACGGGGTCGGTCGAGCGCCAGATCTGGCGGTTCAGCCTCGCCATGACGTCCGAGATCACCGGCGGCTCGTCGGTCAGGAGCTGCACGATCGGCATGATGTTCGAGACGAGGAGCGCGGCGGGCAGTCCCTTCCCCGCGACGTCTCCGGTGAGCAGGAGGTAGCGCCCGTCGGAGAGCTGCCGAACGTCGTAGAGGTCGCCGCCGACGGCGGAGCACGGCTCGTGGTACGCGCAGATCTCGTATCCCTCGACTCGCGCGCACGACGTCGGGAGGATGTGGCTCAGGATGTCCTTCGCCATCATGAGCTCCTGCTCGAGACGCTTCCGTTCCTCCTCGGCGGCCGCGAGCCGCGCCTGCGTGATCTTGACGGCGATGAGGTTCCCGAGCGCGGTGAAGGTTCGGAGCTCGTCCTTCGTGTACCAGCACGCGGGATCTGTCGTGTCGGCGTAGAGGAGACCGATCACCTTCTCATTGTCGAACAGGGGAGCGGCCATCGCCGAGCGGATGCCCTGGGAGACGACGCTCTGCTGCTGCTGGAACCTTGGATCCTGCTGTGCGTCGGTCGTGAGGATCGCCGCGCGATCGTTCAGAACGCGCTCGACCATCGTGCGACTCAGCACGAGTCCGCTGTCGTCCGACCCGCGCCTCAGACGGGACGCTGCGACGATCGGATCGGATTCGCCCTCCTCGATGAGAAGCACGACCGTCCTGTCGGACGCCACCGTCTGTCCGACGAGATCGAGGATCGCCTGGTAGAGCTCATCGAGCGGGCGCTGCGTCACGAGAAGCTCGCCCGCGTCCGCGAGGATCCGGAAGAGGTTGTGGCTCTCGTCGTCGGTCTTAGGAATCCCAAGCTCGTAGATCTCGTCGACCGAGACCGACGAGCTCTTCATCGACGACTCGTCCTCCGCGTAGATCGTCTGGGCGGACGGCTGCGTGTCGACGAACTTGAGCGTCACGTCGGCCAGCCCGATCTCGTCCCCGACCGAAAGCTCGGTCGGACGATCGATCTTCGTCCCGTTCACCCGAGTGCCGTTCCTGCTGCCGAGATCGGTGATCGTGACCTTAGGGCCGTCGACCGTGAGTTCGGCGTGGCGGCGCGAGATGGACGGGTCCTCGAGCCTCAGACCGGAATCCGCGGAGCGGCCGATCGTCACGGATCCGTCCCGCAACGGGTGGCAGATCGAACGGTGGTTCACGGTGCCGGCAAGTGCGTGCGCCATGGCTGAATCCTCGGGTTTCAGGGCGTCAGGTGAGTGGCCGTCAAGAGTCGACGATAGCAGACGAGCGGGGAGGATTCAACGGGGTTGGGCGGGGTGCCGCCGGTTGTCCGGGCTGGCTCGAGTGGACCCCGGCACCCCGGTGGGGCGCGGTCGACGGGCGGCGCTGGCATATCGTCGCCCCGTGTGCTTGAATCGGGAGGAAGCGGCCGGTCGCCGGGGCGCGGCCTTCCGCGCCTGAATCCAGGGGGTTTGTCGATGTCGCTCGCAGAGATCGCCCGAGGCCGCGTGGTCGTCCTGGGGATCGGGAACATCTACAAGTCCGACGACGGGGCGGGCTCGCTCGTGGCCCAGGCCCTGAGGAAGCGATTCTCAGGCGTGGTGTTCGACGCTGAGGCCGCGCCCGAGAACTTCGTGGGGCCCGTCAGGCGCGCCGAGCCCGACACGGTCATCATCGTCGACGCAGGGGACTTCGAGGGGGATCCCGGCGAGATCCGGATCATCGCGCCCGAGGAGCTTCAGGGCCTCATGACCGGGACGCACGCGACCCCGTTGGGCACGTTCATGACCTTCATCGCAGAGGAGACCGCCGCAACGACGCACCTCGTGGCGGTCCAGGCCAAGTCGACCGAACTCGGGGGGCCGGTGAGCGAGGAGGTGGCGGCGGCGGTCGACCGGCTCGTATCGGAACTGACGGAGATTCTCGAACGGAGGACGGACCGATGATGTCGAACCACGGAACGACCACGGATGCGGCGGAGAACCTCGGGCGCACGCCCCGCGCGGCAGCGATCGCCCGGCTCTCGGCCGCGGCTGCGGTCCTTCTCCTTCTGACGTCGTGCGCGTCGATCGAGCCCCCGACCGTGACGCTCACGGGCGTCGACGTCGAGGGCGTCTCGATGGACGGCGTCGAGCTGACGCTCCTTGTCGACGTCACGAACCCGAACG
>JALGVU010000230.1 GCA_025774545.1 bacterium
CGCCCCGCGCAGTCGAACGTGAAGAACTCCGCCAGGTGGCCGTGGTCAAGCTCAGGCTCGATCGCGGCGAGCCTCTCCTTCGCCTTCGACAGTTTCATTCCGTCCTCCTCACGGCGTCGCGCCTGGCGGCGCTGTCGGTCTCACGGTCACGTCAGGCGGCGCCGTCGGTCTCACGGTCGCGGCAGGCGGCGCCGTCGGTCTCACGGTCGCGCCTGGCGGCGATGTCGGTCTCACGGTCGCGCCTGGCGGCGCTGTCGGTCTCACGGTCACGTCAGCCGTCGCCGTCGCTCTCACGGTCGCGTCGGCCGGCACTCCCCTCATGCGCCGGCGTCCCCCCTGGGCCGTGTCGCGGCCGGCTCGAAAAGGAGCACGTGCGCCTCGCTGGCGGCGTGCGGCCGGTGCTCGACGCCTCTCGGCACGATGAGAAACTCGCCTTCCGAGAGCTCGATCGAGCGATCACGCAGGTCGATGCGGAGCGAGCCTCGGACCACGAGGAAGAGCTCGTCCTCCCGTTCGTGCCGGTGCCACGTGAACGCCCCTTCATCTTCGCGAGCCGGATCTCCTGACCGTTCAGCTCGCCGACGACCACGGGCGACCAGAGCCGGGAGATGCCCGCGAGCATGTCCTCGACGGCGACCTTCTCGATGGGGACGGCATGGGGTCCTCTTCTCCTCCCTAGCCCGGACGACTCCCCGCGCGTTCCGACAGCCAGGACCTCAAGGGCTCCCTGAGCTCTGTGTCACCCATCTCGGCTGGATCGACCGATCGGCCAAGGTAGATGACACACGCGAGTCCGCTGAGCGCGGAGGCTCGACGATCCGGGCGGACCGAACCGTGCAGGTTGTGGGGATGACCGTAGCCAGCCGGAAGCGCACGCACCATCGCTGGTCCGCGGACCGCGCCGTCGTGGCGAAGATCATCTGCGGGGCCGACGCGTCAGTCACGGAGATCGTCTCCCTGCGCCTCGCCTGTCGCCCTCTTGGGAGCGCGTCTCATTCCCGGGGTCTAGATGGGGCGCTCGAGCTCGAGCGCCGAGTGGATCGCGATCGCTATGTGGAGGATGTGGTCCATCAGGTACTCCTGCTCGCCCCACTCCATGGATCCGAGAACCAGCTGCGCGCTCTCCTCGAAGGTGGCCGTCGGGTGCTCGCGATGTGCATCAAGCACGTGAAAGACGACCCAGAGCACGTGGTCGCCGAACGACGGGACCTGCCACGAGCCTGGTACGTAGGATCCCTCGGCGCTGATGTTGTGCCGGCATGACGCCACGGCGCAGTCGAGGAAGTCGGTCTTCTCATCCTCGACCAGACCGCAGCGAGGGCACGCAACGCCCAGCGCGTATGGGATGTAGTACGCCGCGCACCGCGGACACGCGTGCTCGTAGGTGGCGTGCAGCGTCATGCGCGCGGCCCGTGCCGGTCCTTGTCCATGATCTCCTGGATCTTCCGTTCCTCCCAACCCTCGCCCCAGAGCCTCCCGATGCCGAAGACCGAGGCCGCGTGAATGACGATCCCGATGCCCCACCCGAGGAGCGGCCAAATGAACCAGTCATGTCCCGGCGACGTGAGCTTGTTCAGCACGAACAGGAAAGCGTTCACCACCAGGTACGTCACGAGGTGCCGGTAGAACTCGCGGAGCTCCTCGACCCGCTTCCTCGCGCGATCGTATCTCGCCTGCTCGTCCATCGACGTCCTCCCTCATCAGTACGCGGTCGTCGTTCAACCGCGGAACGGGAACACCGTCGCCACTCGCCCCGTCGTCATCGCCCTTCCTCTCCATCGACGTCGCTCCCGAACCAGAGCCGCTTCCCTCGCGCGATCCAGTCCTCGAGCCCCATCTCGCGGATGGCACGGAGGTTCGACACACAGGAGTCGCCGTGGAGCCCCTCGAGATTGGAGAGCTTGTCGCAGTGCTCGAACGCGTCGCACTCGTAGCACGCGTGGTAGCCCCTGCTCAGGCAGCATGCGGCGATCTCGCAGGGCTCCTTCCTCGCGCGGCACGCCGTCTCGCACCCGAGCCCGCAGACGAAACGGAGCTCGCGAGAGAACCGCTCGTAATCGGGAAGCTGCTCCGAGAAGAGAGCCTTCGCCGAGCGGTCGAAGCGGTACCGCTCGATCTCGACCACGAGCGCCTGCGCCGCGTCGGCGATCGCTCCGGTATGCCCGGCGCAGTCGCCGCAGTAGAGCCCGCAGTATGCCAGGAGGTCCTCGTCTCGTGTCACGTCGAATCGCACCTTTCAGACCGAGTGGACGGTCAGATCATACCACCGTGCCGCCCTGTCTGACACCCATCGATATCGTGCGGCCTCCGAACGCTGGGACGGAAACCGAGACAAGAAACGCCTGAGCCGCCCCCGAAGGGACGGCTCGAGCCGTAGTCTTGGCACGACGGGCACCCGGCAATCGAGAAACCTCACGTCGCGCTCGGGTCAGCGCTCCGACCAGAGCGCCTTGATGGCGCCCCACGTGGTCGGTCGGAGGACAGCCGGAGGCACCAGTGAGTACGGCACCCCCAGGACCACGTTGTCCAGATCGTCGATGTCCGTCTCCCGACCGCTCCCGGAGTCGCCCACCATCTCGATTCTGATGAGGAGCGTCTCGACGTGCTCCAGGAGCGCGGTCCAGGATCCCTCCTCGACCGTCCACTCGTCGCGGTAGATGAACGCCGTGACGCCCTCCCAGTCCGATGGGTCGGCGGGCGGCGGCACGCTGTAGACGGCCCGGCCGCCGGGGCCGGCGATGATGGCGGTGCAGTCGGCCATGGCGGGGTCGTCACCGACCCGGAAGACGCGCAGCTCCCAGTGGATGTAGCCGACGCCGTCCAGCTCCGACCAGTCGCCCAGGAACGCCTCGGGCGCCCGGACGAACTCCGCCGTCTCACCCGCGTCCTCGAACCGCGCGAATCCCCCGTGTCCCGTGCCGTCGGGCTCCCACGAGAGCTGCTCGCCCGGTCCGGGATGGAGCTCCCAGCCGCCGAGATCCTCATCGAAGTACGAGTCGGCGATGATCGCCACCGGATTCGCCCACGCGCACATCGGGAATCCCGCAATGAGGACGACACTCAGCACCCGCATCGCGAATCTCATGCCGGTCCTCCTCTCACCTCGCCGCGGCACACATTGCCCCGCGCGCGATAACGATCCTACCACGTCCCTATACCTGAGTCAAGCTCAACCGCCCGGCTCCCCCCGGTCGGCACCCCCAAGCCGCGAGGGGCCCGGACCAACGCTCCGCCCGCCGGCGTCACGCGCGGCGCCTCCCGGCCCGCGGCACCGGGACGACCACGATCGTGACGCCGCAGTGCACGAGAACCGCGAGACCGCCCACGCGCGGCACGCCGTCCGCCGTGGTCGTCCGAAGGCCGGTTCATGTGGAATCCGTCACGACCGGGGTCTCCGGAGCCTGACGCAGAGAAACCCCGGACGCTTCTGGAGCTTCACGTAGTCTTCGGGGTCGGCCCTCTCGAACTCGGGCGTCGGGAGCGGCTCCAACACCGCATCGATCTCGAACCCGCACTCGACGATCGGCTTCAACACCTCCCCCAGGGAGCGACGGTAGCAGCGAACGGGCACGGGCCTACCGAAGCCTCTCCAGACACACTCGACGATCTCGGTGTCGAAGTAGTTCGACATGTGTCGTTCGGAGAAGTCGCTGAAGGGGTGCTCGAACGAGAAGAGGAAGAAGCCGCCCGGTCGGAGCAGACGATGGAGCTCTGTGAAGAGGGGCCGCCAGTCGCGGATGTAGTCGAGGACGAGCGGGGCCAGCACGCCGTCGAAGCTCTCGTCATCGAGGAAGTCGAGCGGTGCTGCCAGGTCGGCCTGCCTCACGTCGGCGCGGTCGCCCACCCTCTCTCGCGCGAGCTCCACCATGCGGGGGCTGACGTCCAGGCACACGACGGCGGCCCCGCGATCGAGCAGCCACTCCGCGTAGTGTCCCGGGCCGCATCCCGCATCGAGCACGCGCCCGCCCTCGACGTCGGGCAGAAGCGACAGCATCGCCGGCCTCTCGTAGTACGCGTTGTGCGCCTTGGTGCCGACCTTGGCCGCGAAGTCGTCGGCGAGTTCATCGAAGGCCGAGAGGGCGATGGGCTCGTCCCGGTCAGCGCGTTCCGTCACGACGTCTCCGTGTTCGAGGGCCGGGGTTCGCGCCACCCGTGGCGCGATCGTCCAGGCGGTGTGCACGATCAGTGCCGGCGATCACAGATCGATGGAATCGAAGTTGCTGAAGCGATGCGTAGCCTCCCCGAGATCGGCCAGGCTCGGAAAGTCGGCGCACGCCGAGAAGCGCTCCCAGAGCGACAGTACCGCCTCGTGTTCGTGCGCGCGCTTCTTCGCGTCGGGAGACGCCCACTCGAAGATCTCGACGACCGTGCCGTCGGCCGCGCGCATCACGATCGCCGGACGACCGGTCGCGAATCCCAGAGTCTGAAGCGTGGGCACGTGCTCGCGCACAACGTCGATGAGTTCGTCCTCCCGACCCGGCCTCGCCCGATAGCAGGCAACGGCGATTCGTCCCATGAGCGTCTCTCCCGTGCGTGTCACGCGCGCTGCGTCAGGTTCGCTCCTCGAAAACGGTTCGCCACCACGTCGCGGCCAACCCGCTCTCGCCCCGTTCCGGCAGGCGATCTCGGTCCTCGGGCGTGTCGGCGACGAGCAGACCCGCGTTGCGCGCGCCCGTCCGCATGTGCTCGAGCGCCTCGCGGTGTGCGCACTCCACTCGGGCTCCGCACGCCACGCAGTCCCGGACGCCCCGCTCCGAGACGCACCGCCTCATCTCGCAGTCGCCGCGGCCTCCGCCCTTGAGGCACCCGGGACAGACCGGCAGACGGCCGATCGACTCGAGCCCCTTCAGGAACTCGGGGTAGTCGAAACCCTCGACGCCCCAGTCCACAAGCCCATGCGACTCGACCACGTCGCGGAAGCGGTCGGCCAGCGCCATCAGCGCTCCCGTCCCCACGACACAGCTGCCACACCAGATGCCGCAGTGCCCCACCTGGTCGAGGACGTTCTCGAGCGCGCGACGATCCATCGGTTCGCTCCGAGGACGTTCTCGAGCGCGCGACGATCCATCGGTTCGCTCCCTCTCCGCCGGCGTGCGCAGGCGGCCCGGCGTCACAGATCCAGATACCAGAGCAGCATCACCTCGTGCGCGACGTCCGAGCACGCCGCGTATCCGAAGCGGTGAATCGCGCCGAGGCGGCATCCGTGCCTCGCGTAGAAGCGGCACGCGGACACGTTCACGTTCTGCGTCTCCATCCCGAGTTGCCCTGAGCCCTGGGCTCGAGCCCAGTCCGCGGCTCGCTCGAGGAGCGCGGCGCCCACCCCGCGGCCCCTCGCGTCGGGGCTCACCCGGATGTCCCACAGGACCGCGAGGTCCTTCCGCTGGAAGCGGCCCATCGGAAAGAGCGGACCCCCGAGCGCGACCGCGGCCGCGCCGATGGGGCGCTCCCGGTCCGTCGCGAGCAGAAACCCCCATCGCACACCGGGGAATCGCGCCGGCCACCCGCTCGGAGCGTTCCCGCCCTCCTCGTAGTCCTTCTCGTACGGCTCGTCGAGCGCCCGCTCGATCATCTCGAAGCCCGCGAGCCCCTCGTCCCTCGGTTCGACCGTGAGGATCGACCGAACGGTGAAGCGCGAGGGGATCCGGTCGTAGAGTCTGAGCTCGCTCCCCGCGATCTCGTCGACCCGGAAGGACATCTCACTCTCCGTCAGGTTCGCCCGACGATTCGAGCCACTCCGCAATCTCCGCCGCCGCGAGCGCGCAGGCCTCGCTCGTCGCTTCGAATCCGTCGATGGCGCTCTCCGTCCTGCACGCCTCCGACACCGAGCAGAAGACGGCATCGCCCGTCACCGTGCTGTAGACGACCGTCACCACCACGGGATCGGAGCCGTCGAGAACGAGACCCGGTCCGCACTCGACGTAGAGGTCGATGCCGCGGGCCCGCAGCGTCGCGAGCTTGTCCGAACGGGGGCTCAGGAGGAGATCGACACCGGCGGCGGCCAGCAGACGTCCGGTCTCCTCGAGTCCGAGAACATCCGCCTCCTGCGCGCCCCTGAGTGCCGCGGCCATCGACGTGGAGTAGTCGTCGTTCTCGGGCGCGACCGCGATTGCGCCGACGGCGTGCTCGATGGGAGCGTCGCCGCAGGTCTCAGGTTCCGGCGAGCCACACCCGCCGCACCCGAAATGGACCGCCGCAAGGACGACCGAAAACCACGCACCCTTCACGGTTCACCCCGCTCAGGCGAAGTCGAGGACCCGCTGCACCTCGGGGCACCCGTACTCGGCCCGGGCCGTCAGGACCGACACGTTCGGCGCCGCCTCGAAGGTGCCGCTTCCGTGCGTGTGTCCGCAGAGGACGGTGAAGCTCGTCTCCGGATGGTTCCCCGCGCACTCGAGGATCACCCTGCCCACCGCTTCACACGAGAACCAGGGCAGCCAGTCAGACGAGCTGATGTCGTCCTCGTGCCAAGCGGCGCCCTCGAAGGGCGGGACGTGCGCCAGAACGACGACGTCGCCCGAGAGCTCCGCCGCCTCGCCCAGCTTCGGCGCGAGGCGCGCCGCGGACTCGTCCCCCAGCTCGTTCAGCTTCTGGACGAGACGTCTTCGGGGAAGGTCCCTCAGCTCTTCGATGAGGAAGAAGTCGCTGAGTTCGATCGGCGTACCGAGGGCGTTCCCGAGCCTCCCGTCGGCCCAGGAGTCGTCGCCGACGACCACGACGTCCCGGCCGATCCGCTGCGGCGGAGAGCGCGTGAGCCAGACCAGCTGCCTGGCACGCGCCTCCCACGCGGCCACGTCGACCCGAACCTGTTCGAGCGAGCCGCGGTAGAAGTCGTGATTCCCGAGAACGAAGTAGGTGGGAGCGCGAAGCGTCTCCTCGAACCCGCGCAGGAAGGGGATCACGGAGTCCGCCTCGCCGATGTCGCCACACAGGAGCCACGCGTCGACGTCGTGCCCGTCGAGTTCGGAGAAGAAGGAGAGCACGCCCATCGGGTCCAGGAAGTTGAGGTGGATGTCGGACAGCCAGCCGAGTCTCACGACGGCCCCCCAGGCGCCGCCCTCCGCGCGCTTCTCCCTGCTCGCCCCGTCTCCACGATGGATCACCCCTCCGCGTCGAGCGTGATGCCCTGTTCCTTCAGGAAGACGCCGAACTGGACGTCGACGTTCTGGATGTGCGCGACGAGCCAGTTGATCAGAAGCGTGTTGATCGACTCCGCGAGTCCCTGCGTCGCGCCCTCCTCCTCGAAGTCCTCGCCGAGACGGGCGAGCGCCCCCTTGAACTCCTCGTGCTTCGTCCTGTGCGCGTCGAGCGCCGGATATGCGCCGGCCGTCATGTGCCGTTCTTCCGTCGAGAAGTGGATGTCCGTGTAGTCCATCAGAAACCCGAGCGTCCTCGTGATCTCGCGCGGACCGTGATGGTTGTGGACCGCCTCGGCGAAATCATCGAGACGCTTGATCAGCACCTTGTGCTGCTCGTCGATCAGATCGACGCCGACCGACAGTCTCTCACTCCACTCCACCTTCGGCATTCAACCCTCCTTGCCGTGCTGCGCCTTGCGCCTGCTGGCAGTTCGATTCGTCTGACCACGGCCCGAGGCGGTCACGCCCGTAAGCCGCCGCCCGGCCTATTCGTGCCACCTCTCGGGCAGCTCCATGACAACGACGGGGAGCTCGACACCGCCCTTCACGAGCACCTTGTGCTCCACGGGTTCGAATCCGAATCCCCTGTAGAATCCCTCCGCGTTGAGCGTCGCGGTCAGATGCACCGGTCTGCTGTGGTCGGAAGCGGCCTCCTGCACAGCGTGCGCAAGCAGGAGGCTCCCGACGCCTCGGCCGGCCGCGTCGGGATCGACGAAGATCGCCAGCACGGCCTCGTCCTCAACGTGGCCGAACCCGAGGAGCGTCCCCTCCTCCTCGACCACGAACATGTCGCCATTCCGAATCGCCGGGATGTAGCCCTCGGGCTCACGCCCCTTGCGTAGTGCGACAGCCACAGACCACGCACCGAACGAGCATGCAGCTCGTGGATGTCGCGCATGTCGTCCTCTGTCGCACGTCTCAGGACCACGCTCGTCCGCTCCTCTGGATCACGACGTCCCTCGAGCGGCCGCCTAACCGAGACCCTCGAGGTCACCCTCGAGCATCTTCTTCTCCTCCGGATCCTCCAGAGCCGCGGCGATCCGCCGCGCCTCCGTCAGATGCTCGCCGGCCTTCGCGCGGTCGCCGGCGATCGACGCGGCGCGAGCCAGGGCCTCGTACGCGAAACCGAGGTAGAAGGGTGGGACACCCTCCCTGCGGCTCACTTCGAGACAGAGCCCCCCGTACCTGAGCGCCTCGTCCGCCAGGCCGACCGTGGCGTAGACGCGCGATGCCTGCCAGTACCCCACGGACGCGTTCGTGTCCGTGCGGTCCTCGCGCTGCGTCCAGTGCCAGACGGACGCCAGACAGAACTCGACCATCTCCTGATCGTCGGCGGCCGTCCGGTCGGGCTTGTCGAGGAGACCCCACACCTTGTTGAAGCAACCGACGGCGAAGAACTTGTGTGCCGCGACTTGATCGAACCCCGGTGCATCAGCCATCGTGTCCTCCCTCGAGGGAGCCCCGCGTCGGATTCCCCGCGCCGGTTCAAGCGGGGCGCGTCGCCTCTCTGCACGATCCTACACCAGCCGGTCACCGTGCCGCGAGCGCTAACACGACCGCCAGAACGAGGGCCACGTTCAGTGGCACGTGTCCCTCCGCTCATGTTGGGAGCCTGGCTCGGATTCGATCCCTCGTCCGACGCCGAGAGAACCGCGCCCTATCGGCCGGCGCCTCGGCCGATGTTGCTGCGCGTCCCGACGATCGTCACCCGGTCGGGCCAGTCGGCGAACGCAAGAACGTAGAGCGCGACCAGGTTGACGATGGGAATCACCATGACGAGGCTGAACACCGGGTTGAAACCGGCCTTCTCGAAGATCTTCCAGAACGGGATGACGAACACGATGACACCGATGACATAGAACAGAACCGTCATCCTCTCCCCTCCCTTCCGAACCTCCCCAACGGGCAGATCGGAGAGCGATCGCGACCGGCGTCAAGCGTCCCGCCTCGCCGCAGTCAGTATGTGCGCCTGTGCAAGGGTCTACTCACGAGACGCCACGAGCCCGTA
>JALGVU010000231.1 GCA_025774545.1 bacterium
CAGAAGAAATGACCGGGACGTCCCGTACCCAGAGACGTAGAGATCGAACGTGGGACGGCTGACCTCATCGTACGGAAGGAAGACGTCGGTCGTCTCAGTCGCGGTCGTCTCCGCGACGACGGCGGCCCAACCGATCTGTATTCTCCCGAAGAGATCGAGCGCGGGCCCCGCCCCGGACTCGCGCTCCCCCACGGGGAACGGAGTCCAGCCCTCACGAGGCTCGCCCGTGTACGTTCTCTCCCCGACGAAGAAGACCCACGACGACTCGACCCGACGCGTGGCCGTGAGGGCCGAGAAGGTGACGCGGTGGGCGCCTCGCGACAGCGTGTAGGGAGGCAGGAGCACGAAGAGATCGGGCGTGATCTCGGCGAGACTCGTCAGGTCGTTCCCGTCGAGCAGGACGAGCGCCTCCCATGTCCCGTCGAGCGGAGGATCGACGAGGGCGGCGATCTGCGGCCTCGCCTCGCGGACGACCTCGCCGGGAAGGGGGCTCAAGATCTCCACGGTTCCTTCCGCCCAGTCCGCGGCGGGACGGGCATCGGCGGCCGGCGACGCGACCTGCACGGTGAAGAGCCCGCCGTCGGGCGCCCCCGAGGGCGCCGTGGCGACCCCGCCCGTGTCGTCCTCGAGTCTCAGGAAGTAGCGAACCTCCGGCGCCCGCACGAGGGCGGCCGGGATCTCACCCAGGAGCGCGGTCCGCGAAGACCTGAGAGGGATCTGGCGAAACTCGCCGTCGGGCAGCGCGACGACGACGTCCGCCGTGGCGATCCGCTCCGGTGGGAGATCGCCGATCAGGAGCGCCTCGATGGCCAACGGCTGCCACGCTGCGGCCGTGGGCGGCGGGACGTGCTGGAGACGAACCTCCTGCGCGTGGGCGTCCGTCGCGCTCCCGAAACACGACCCGAGCAGCAGGGACACGAGAAGCGCCGCGATCGCGCCCGCCGGTCTGAGCCGCTGGATCCCACGGGGGACGAACGGAACTGGCATGCGCGTGGCTCCCGTATGCAGTTCGGGTTCAGATGATCCTCCGCCGGCCATGGTACCGCAGGGAACGTGCCTCGTCAAAAGCCGACGGTCACACGCCGCGCCGTGCTCCCCGGCGCCGAGCGGGAACTCTGGCGAACCTCGTGGCCTCTAACCTGGTGATACGGGGAAGCAGGGATCACTCGAAGATGATGGGAGGATGGCATGCGTGTGAGATGGATGCACCTGATCGGCACGACGGCGCTGCTGGTGTTCGGCGTCTTCCTGCTTGCCGGCTGCGGCGACTCTGTCACGATGAGCGACCCCGCGGCGGTCGACGTCGAGCTGATGCTGAGGGAGTTCTTAGAGGAAGACGGCCTCTTCGACGACCTCGGGCCCTACGAAGCGGGGTCGATGTCCAGCGAGCCCTCTGACAGCCGCGATGCCATCGATCCGCTCACCTACTGGCGCAGGATCACCGACCGTGACTGTTCCCGTGACATCCACTGGGATCCCGAGGAGGGAACGGCCGAGGTGACGGTCCACCGTGAGGTCTGGGGCATCCTGACTGTCATCGATGAGGACATGGTCGAGTACGAGAAGCCCTTCCACCACGAGGGGATCCGCTACGCGAACTTCATTCGGGACGAGGAATGGCAGCCCCCGAACGGGCCGCCCGATGACCAGGGGAACGGCAGCGGCCACCGCTACCGTCGCGGACCGTGGGTGCTGACGGAGCTCTCCGGGTTCGTGGCGCGGTCCGACACCCTGACGGTCTCGATCGACTGGATCCGGATCCAGAGCGCGACCGTCGACGTGACGGTCACTGATCCGCTCGACCTCCTGACGGTGCCCGACGACATCATGGCCTTCGACCTGGGCGAGGAGGTGACGGTGACGGTCGCGGGTCCTCCCGCGGACGCGATCCTCTTCCTCCACACCAGGCACTGGAAGTCGCCGCTCCAGTTCGACGGCGGCACCTTCACGGGCTCGTGGACGGTGAACCGCGCGGGTCGGCACAACGCGTGGATCGAGGCGATGGCCCACGACACGATACATGACTCGGAGTACCCAGACGACGTTCTCATCTGGGGCATGCCCTACGTGGTCGCGGAGGAGCTCGACGAGTAGGAAGCAGCACCCCATCGGCGGCGCGCCCACGACGACTTGTCGCCCGAATGCCAGCAGCACATCGCGCGCCGTCGACCGCCTCACGAAGGAGGCCGCGCCCGAACGGGCGCGGCCTCCCTTGCTTTCGCGGCGGGATCGACCGACCTACTCCCCCGCGCGGGACGAGGCCGAGGCCTCCGCTCCCAAGCTCCGCAACCACTCGTACCGGACGCCCATCGTCTCAGGCTGGCCGTAGACCTCCGGATGGAGGTATTTGCCTCGCTCGTCGCCGACCTTGTCGACCTCGACGGGGATGCGGTTCTTCTCGGCGTACGGATCCTGGCGGACGCCCGTCACCTGCCACGAGACCGTCATGCTTGGCTCGCCGCCAGCGATCCGGAAGCGGTTCCCGACGATCTCCTCCGCGACGTAGACGGGGGCGAAGCCACCGATGCACGTGAGCTGGTACCTGAAGTCGCGGTTCAGCGTTTCGAACCACTCGGGAAGCTCCACCCAGGCTTGGCCGTCAGCATCCAGCGAGGCATTCCCGTTATAGACGTTCATCATGTCCGGGCTCTCGACGAAGGAGTGGACGAGATACTTGCCCTCCGGGTCGAGCGGATGGTCGATCCGGAACGAGCCGGTGGTCGATGCCGACCCCAAGTACGGCAGGTTGAGTCCTGTCGCGGGCTGCGACGGCTGCCACGTTCCGGTTCCGGTGCCGTCGTTCGTGAGGACGTACCCGGCCTGGAACGGACCCACAGGCAGCTCGAACCCCAGCATCCAGATCGCCCCGTCCACATGCAGCTTCGTCTGCGGGGTCGGCGTGCCTATGCCGACGTTCCCGGCCACCGCCGAGTACATGTTGTCCCCCGAAACGAACCAATGCTCGTCACCGCCTCCCCCCGGAACATGCTGCCAGCTCCCCTGTCCGGAGTGATCGGTCATGAGAACGCGTCCGCTCACGGCACCCGTCGGCATCACGAAACCCTCGGTCCGCATCGTACCGGCCACGTCGAGATCCGCCTGCGGGGAGTTCGTCTGGATGCCGACCCCGTTCGCGGCGATGACGATGAATTGGTCGACGGCAGTCGATTGGGCGTCCGGGTGCGAATGGGAGTCGCCCCACACGAAGCTCCCATCGTGCAGCGCCTCGGCTTGGCGGCCAGCCGCAAACGAGAAGTCGCCGTCAGCCCTGTTCGCAAGCCCTCCGGGTACCGTCGCGTGTCTCCCTGAGACCCTGTTGTGCGATCCTCCTCCGACCGCCGCACCATACCCGCTGGCCTCGTTGTCGTGTCCTCCGGCGATCGTGGATTCGTCTCCGCTCGCCTCGTGGGACGTCCCTCCGCCAACAGCCGCATACTGCCCACTTGCGCTGTTGTTGCTGCCGGCGACGAACGCGTAGCTCCCGCTGTTCGTGTTGTTCTCACCGATCGTCGCCTTCCCCGTCGTGACAATGTTGCCGGCGCCGAAGTTCACAGTTCCGTTCGAACTCGTGATCGTCCCCGCGTCGCCGTTCAAACGCAGTGTCGCGGACGTGCCGGTCACCGTCACTGCGCCGGTCGCGACGAGGTTGCCCGCGACGTCGAGCTTCGCCGTCGGCGTGTCGGTCCCGATGCCCACGGAGTCCGACGCGTCCTCCAGCAGGACCGCCGTCCCGTCGTCGGTCCAGCCGACGGCGACGGCCCCGACGGAATCTGTCCGCGCCGCCCACGCGGTGCCGGTCCATTTCATCACCTCTCCGGGAGCCGCGCTGTTCGGGCCGATGTCCGCGAACTGGATCGTGCCGTCGCCGATCTTCTCGCTCGTGACTGCGCCAAGGTCGAGTTTCTCGGTCGTGACCGCCGACGTGTCAATCTTCGCCGTACTCACTGCCGCGGTCGCGATCTTGTCGACCGTGACGGCGTCCACGTGGATCTTCTCCGTTGTCACCGCGTTCGCGTAGATCTTCTCCGTCGTAACGGCCTCGTCGTCGAGCTTCTCGGTCGTCACCGCGGACGTGTCGATCTTCGCCGAGGTCACCGCAGCGGCGGCCAGCTTGCCCTCGGTCACGGCCAGGGCGTCGATGTCGTCCGTCTTCACCTCGGACACGCCAATCATCGCGCTCGTGATCGAGTTCTCCTCGTCCACACCCACGTAGACACCGGGGTGGTCATGGTCGCCGTGGGCCACCGTCGTCGCCGTACCCGTCCCCGAGAAGTCGGCCTCAAGCGTCACGTCACCCGAACCGCCGCCAGTGAGACCGTCCCCGGTCGAGATCCGTGTGACGCCTGCCGAGTCCGGGCTCGCCGTCCACTGGCCTCGCCCATCGCTCCACCGGACCACCCAGCCTTCCTGGGCCTCGTTCGTCGCGAAGTCGATGAAGTCGATCGTCCGATCGCCGATCTCCTCCGTCGTCACGGCATCCTTCTGGATCCTGTCCTCGCGGCCGTCACTGCGGCCTCGGCCAGCTTCTCCTTCGTCACCGCGTCCTTCTGGAGCTTCTCGGTCGTCACCGCGGACGTGTCGATCTTCGCCGAGGTCACCGCAGCGGCGGCGAGCTTGCCTTCGGTCACGGCCAGGGCGTCGATGTCGTCCGTCTTCACCTCGGACAAGCCAATCATCGTGCTCGTGATCGAGTTCTCCTCGTCCACGCCCACGTAGACACCGGGATGATCGTGATCGCCGTGGGCCACCGTCGTCGCCGTGCCCGTCCCCGAGAAGTCGGCCTCAAGCGTCACGTCACCCGAACCGCCGCCAGTGAGACCATCCCCGGTCGTGATCCGCGTGACGCCGGCCGAGTCCGGGCTCGCCGTCCATTGACCCCGCCCGTCGCTCCACCGGACCACCCAGCCTTCCTGGGCCTCGTTCGTCGCGAAGTCGATGAAGTCGATCGTCCGATCGCCGATCTCCTCCGTCGTCACGGCATCCTTCTGGATCCTGTCC
>JALGVU010000232.1 GCA_025774545.1 bacterium
GAACGGGAAGCTCCGCGGAGACGTCGAAGTCGAGCGCGGGGCCGCGGAGGACGCCGTGCTCGCGCTCGCGCAGGATCACGAGCGCGTGAGCCGCCATCTGGAAGGCAAGAGCCTGGCGCGCGTGATCTTCGTGCCCGATCGCCTGATGAATCTTGTTGTCAAGTAATCGATCCCCCGAACCCGCCGGAGCGACTCGCGGCGGGAGAGGGCGCCATGGCGTGCGAGACGCACGGACACCCCACGTTCGGCCTGATCCACGGCAGAGCGAGCCGGGTCGCCTTCCTGATTCGGCTCTTCTCGACGTTCAGGGGCGAGCGGCCCTCCGTGATGAACCACGTATTCCTGCTCCGGGAGGACGGTGAGAGCATCGTCGAGTCGATCCCGACCGGAACCTGAGAGCATCGTCGAGTCGATCCCGACCGGAACCGTCGAGCGCAGCTGGCGCGAGTCCTACGACAACGATCGTCATTGGGGCGTCCTGGTCGAGCCCGCGGGGCTGACGCCGGAAGAGCGCGCGACCATCGAGGAGAAGTCGATCGTGTACCTCGGTCGGCGCTACGGCAACGTCGCTCTCGTCAAACACTTTCTCGACGGTACCCTCGGCTGGCTCGCGGGCCGCGACGTCTATCTGTTCCGGCGCCTTCGCCTCCCGTGGCTGAAGCCGTCGCCCCTCTACAACACCTGCTCGTGGCTCGTGTGCTGGACCCACCTTCACGCCGCCTGGCGGTTTCACGGACCCGAGGGCGCGCTCCCGTGCCACAGGACCACGCCCGACGACCTCTGGGACGACGCCTTCGAGCACCGTCCCGACGCCTACCTGATACGGGCGGAGATCGGAGTTCGTCCGGGCACCGTCTCCGCGGCCCACATCGCGAAGATCGAGCGTGACCTCGGCGCCCCGTCACCGGCGCCCCGTCACCCGCGCACACCCGCCCTGACCACGTCCGGGGGAGGCGCGGGGCGCCACGCTTCGCGCGGCCGCCCCGGCGTCAGAGGCCGTCGGTGTCCGAGTTCGTTCTCGGGTCCTTCATGTGCTAGTTTACATAATATGTATTATGCGACATACGGAGAACGGCCCGAGGGCAGGGCTCAGCCGGGATCCGGGGCGTGCTATTGGAGTGTCTTGGTGCGACGGGACGGTTGCGTGTCTGGTTGCTCGCTGCCGCGGACGTCTGCCCCAGGACGTCGGTCCCCTCGGGAACGATCGGCGTGGATCGTGGGGACGATCGGGTGACGCGCGGATCCGCGTGATCGTGGGTCTGCAGGAAAAGGCGCGCCGCAGATGGTCCACGGCGCGCGTCGTGCTGTCTGTCAATGTGCGTGTGCTCCGTCTGCCGGTGGCGTTCGCGCGGAGGCGGCGACGCCCAGCGTCAAACCGAGCGGCGGCTCCGTCTCACAGACCGAGCCGCGGGTCCGTGCCTCAGAGACCGAGGTGTGCCTCGGCCTCGGAGAGCGCGAGGACGGCAGTGCCCGTGGCGGGCGCCGTGTCTGGGTAGTCCTCGATGATGCGTGCCGCGACGTCACGGACGCTCTGCCAGTCGGCGGCAGAGCGATAGCAGCGAACGGCGTTCGCGAGGTAGCGGGCGCTGGCGGCGGCGTTGTCGCGCGCCCCTGAGGCGAGATCCTCGAAGGCGGCCGCTGCAGCCGCGAAGTCGCGCGTGTCCTCGAGCACGGCGGCCTTCCCCTCGAGGGCGATGGTCCTGAGGTTCCCCGCCTTCCGGTAGGACGAGAGGAAGCGCTCGAAGTGGTCGAGTGCCTCGGCGTGGTTTCCTTCGCGGAAGTGGATCGTGCCCAGGTAGCACATGGCGGCGCCTGCGCTCCTGGTGCCCGGGTACTGGGCGACGAGGGCTCGGTACTGGTCGGCGGCCTGCGTGAGAAGACCCGCGTTCATGGTCTGTCCGGCCGCGGTCAGGGCGGCGTTGGACGCGAGTTCGCTGGCCCCGCGGGAGCGCATGACCATCATCACCACGACGACGACAACCACGACGCCGAGGACACCCAGAAGCACCTTGTTGAGGTGCTCCTCCATGAACTTCGTGCCCTTCGCGGCGGTCTCGAGCAGCGCGTCGTGCTTGAGTTCCTTCTTCGAGATTCGCTTTCTCTTGCCCAACGTGTCCTCCGAATGGTGGCCGATCCCCCCGTGGGGTGGAGGCTCCAGGTGCCCAAGGGGCCCAGGTCGGGCCCGGCAGGGCGTCCGATTCGAGACGCGCCGGGGCAGTCTGCCACTCCCCCGGCGGTGCTTTGCTGAGCCTGAACCTAGCACGCCCGGGAGCCGGTGTCAACCCGCCGCCGGCGTGCGAAGACCGGCCTCGCGGGCCCCACACCGGGCGCTCCTCGGTCGAAAGCCGCCGGGTCCCGGCCCGCGCGTCTCACCGGTAGAGCGCCTTCACGGCCGCCCACGAGCTGGGCTCGGCGCCCGTCGGACTGTCGCTCACGACCGCCCGGATCTTGGCGTCGTGAGCCTCGAGGATCTCCCATCCCCGAGACACCGGGGGGCGTCCGGCCGTGTGTCCGGTCGAGTCGATCGGGTCCTCCGGATTGCGCCTGAAGCTCATGAGGTCGATCGGCAGGTTGTCGTCGAGGGCGATCACGGGATTCGCGTCGTGGAGCCACTCGATGCCGACGAAGAACTGCTTCATCGGGAAGTGCGAGAGGATCGTGAGGTCGACGGCCTCGGGAAGCGTCAGGGCGAGCCACGAGTCCTCGGGGTGGTCTTCTCCCGCTTCCGTTCCGGCGTTTTCCGAGACGCCCGGCAGCGTGTACGGCGTCACGCGCCAGACGTGAACCAAGAACGGACGGGTCGTCGGCAGCTCGGGGTCGTGTGGGTTCTCCACTTGGTCGTTCATGACGTAGAGGTGGATCTCCGTGACGTAGTTCGCCCAGGGCGGCGCCTGGAAGAGGACGGCGAGTTCCGTGCCGGCCGCGCCCGTCGTCGGGGCCGGGGGGCCCGAGAGCCCCTCCTCGTCCCATCGGAGCAGCGTGTCGTGCCGGGTCCGCGCCGTGTCTAGAGGAGGCGTGGCCTTCCCGTCGAGGACGGCGGTCCGCGCAACTGCGCCGGTGGCGAGGCAGGCCGTTGCCACGAGGGCGAGGATCACGGCGCCCGTCGCCCACATCGGGTGTGTGGTCGTGTCGAGTGACATCAGTTTCCCCCGGGGGGGCGTCGTCCGGAGATGCTCGCGGCGCGAGGGGACGTCGTCTCTGCCGGACGCGTCCGGCACGAGAAAGGCCCCGCCTCAGTCGCGCGGCGGAGCCCTCTCGTAGGTACACCCGCGCGCCTTCCGGCATTCCGGCCGGGGGATCGGTCGCGCGCGAACGGTCGATCCTGTTCTATCCCCCGTAGAGGGCCTTGATCGACGACCAGGTGGCTTCCGTGACCGGTGTCACGGTCGGGACGGTGATCGTTGCCGTGCCCGGCCCCGTCACCGTGAGGTCGTCCACCCAGACGAGGTCGCCCGGGTTCGAGTACGTTCGAACCTCGATGACGAGACCCTCTCGGGCGCCCTCGTCCGAGTCGAACGTCCACGTGTGACAGACCTCGTCCCAGCCTTCGCCCGGGCCGTAATCGTTGTTGCCTCCGGCGCTCCCGGCGTAGTCCTCGATCGCCCCTCCGGTGGCCGTGTAGTGTCCCCAGACACGGCACGAGGGCGAGGCACCGGGCGTCGTGTCGTAGCGCCAGAAACAGGCCTCCACGACGTCGCCTTCGACGAGACCGGTGACCCAGGCCAGATACGCCTGCGGCGTCCCACCCGCGTCCTGGTCCAGAAGGTAGAGCGAGTGCTCTCCGTCGTGAACCGGGTCGGGCGCCACGGCGTTGGTCGCGTCGATGTCCCCGAACTGCCCGAGAACCGTCCCGCCGTCCTCCCAGCCGTACGTCACCGTCGCGGCGTGGAGCGGCAGGCCGACGAGCAGGACCGCCATCGCTGTCGTAGCAAGAAGCGTCTTCATACCTCCTCCGAGTGAGCAGCGCACCCCACGTGCGCCGACGTAGCATAGTGGGCGAGTCCCACTATATCCATACTAGCACTCGGGTGGGATCGTGTCAAGGGTCGATTCGATCTCGTGCGACGCGCCGTCCTCTCCCCCGCTCTCCGAGCGCGGGCGCCGCGCGCTGCACGTCCGGATCGGGCGATGTTGTCTCCACGCAAGCCGTGCGCGGACCCCGGCGCGGTGCACGAAGAAGGCCCCGCCGCAGGCGGCGGGGCCTTCCGTTCTGCGATCGATCGTTCGCTCTTCCGAGCGGCCGGTCGACGTGTCGCGTCCTTACCGGTAGAGCGCCTTGATGCTCGACCAGGTGGCGTCCTCGGTGGCGGAGAAGGGCTCGGGGAAGTAGACGACCGCCGTGTCCGGGAACGTGACCTCGAGGAGGTCGATCCACGCGAAGTCGCCGGGGTTCGAGTAGGTGCGGATCTGGATCACGAGGCCGTCCTGCGAGCCTGCGGCCGAATCGAAGATCCACTGGTGGCACACCTGGTCCCAGCCTGTGCCGGGTCCGTAGTCGTTGTTGCCGCCCGCGCTCCCGTCGTAGTCGTCGATCGTCCCGCCGGTCGTCGTGTAGCTTCCCCAGATGCGGGTCGAGGGCGGCGCACTCGGCGTCGTGTCGTAGCGCCAGACGCAGGCATCGACGACGTCGCCGTCGGTGAGGCCTACGACCCAGGCGATGAACGCCTGCGGCGTTCCGCTCTCATGCGCGTCCTCGAGGTAGCACGAACGCTCGAGGTGATAGACGGGATCCGGGGCGCCGACGTTGACGGCGATCATGGTGCCGATCGGATAACTGCTGAGCATCGTCCCGCCGTTCTCCCAGCT
>JALGVU010000233.1 GCA_025774545.1 bacterium
GGAAGACGTCCGATGTGCACTGGAACGACGACGCCGTCTGGGGCTTCGGCGAGGAACCCTACCCGGGCCCGTGGGAGGAGCTCCGGTATCCGCCCGAGCATCCCTTCTACCCCGAGTCGATCGACATGGCGTTCGTCATCATCGGTGAGCTCGGGGATCTGGACTGGGGTGACGCTCCCGATCCGCCGTATCCAACGTTGCTGGGAAGCATGGGCGCCAACCACACCATCGTCCCCGGCGTACTCATGGGCGCCCTGATCGACGCCGACGCCGACGGCCAGCAGGATCCGCTCGCGCTCGGCGACGACAACGACGGAATCGACGACGAGGACGGCGTGGTGTTCACGTCGCCGCTCGTTGCCGGTGCCACGGCGACCGTGGAGGTCACGGCGTCTGTGGCGGGGTTCCTGGATGCGTTCCTCGACTTCGGCGGCGACGGAAGCTGGGCCGAGCCGGAGGACGATATCTTCGGCGCGGAACCACTGGCCGCCGGGCTGAACTCACTGATCTTCCCGGTGCCAGCGAGCGCGGTGCCTGGACAGACCTTCGCGCGGTTCCGTTTCAGCACGGTCGGCGGCCTGCCGTACGACGGCCCGGCCCCGGACGGCGAGGTCGAGGACTACGAGGTCCGGGTCAGGGAGTGGCCCGAGTTCAAGTGGGTCCAGTACCCCGATCTCGACCGGACGGGCATCGACGTCGAGGCAACCGATCCGTTCCTCCTCGCGGACGACTTCTTCTGCGAGACACCGGGGCGAATCACCGAGATCTACGTCTGGGGCTCGTGGTACGGAGACCTCATTGAGGATCCGTCGGCCGTGACGTTCACGCTCAGCCTCCACGAGGACATCCCGGCCGATTCGAGCGCGACCGGGTACAGCATGCCCGACACGTCGCTGCTCTGGATGAAGGTGTTCCCGCCCGGCGCGTTCGACGTCGAGCCGTGGGCGACGGGTCTCTACGAAGGCTGGCTCATGCCCGATACCACGTACGTCCACCCCGCGGATTCGGTCTGCTGGCTCTACACGTTCGTGATCGAGCCGGAGGACGGATACCACCAGATCGGCATGCCGGACGAACCGATCGTGTACTGGCTCGATCTCCAGGCGGCGCCTGAGGAGCCAGGCACGCTCTTCGGGTGGAAGACCTCGTTTGACCACTGGAATGACGACGCCGTGTGGGCCACGGGGGCGGAGCCGTACTCCGGCATCTGGGGAGAACTCCGCTACCCGCCGGGCCACCCGTTCTTCCCGGCGTCGATCGATCTGGCGTTCGGGATCCGGACGACGTACGGCACCGGAGTGCCCGAGGAGGAGGCCGCTCCTGAAGGTGCCAGGCTGTATCAGAACGTGCCGAATCCGTTCAACGCGACGACGACGATCGGCTACGACGTCCCGGACGGTGGCCGTGATGTGCGTCTCGAGGTGTTCGACGTCAGCGGCCGTCACGTGCGCACGTTGGTCGACGGCCGCGTGGCCGCCGGCAGGAAGAGCGTGACGTGGCACGGAGTGGACGAAGCGGGGCGTGAACTCCCGTCCGGCGTCTACTTCTGCCGTTTGAGCGTCGGCGACCGTGAGATGACCAGGAAGATGGTGCTCCTGAAGTAGCACCATCACAGTGGTGGTTTGAAGAGGCGGACAGGGCAGAGCTCGGAGAGGGGTCATGCGCGGTCCGCCTCTGCCCTTGCCTCGTTCCTGGGGAGGAGGCGAGGCACGAGTTCGTGGACTCCGATCTCGTCATGCTCCCCGCGTGTGAGGCAGGACTCGGGAACGAGGTGCCGGGGGTGCGGGCGGGGTCGGATGCCTGTTGTGAGATCGTCAGGTCACGGGCCGTCGTCCACGTTTCAGGGAAGAAAGGGGGTGAAGGCCACTGGTGAATGCGGATGACCGAAGGCCGCGGACTCTCGTCCGCGGGGTGTGGTTTGCGGTTTCTTCCTCTCGGTGTTCCAGAGGGAGGTGATGGAAATGTCGTGTCGTTCACTCATTGTGCTCGGATTGGCACTGGCCCTCGTGTCGGCAGCGACACCGGCAAGCGGGGCGATCTGCGAGTGGCAGGCGCCGAACACGGCGTTCAGCATCGGTGCCATGCCACCCGTCGTCTGGTGGGCTGACGCGTACTACGTGTATCCTGCCGACTACGGTGACTGGACAGTCGGAGGCGGTGGTTCGATCGATGGCAATGCGTCCTTCATCTGGCTGAGGCAGGCGGGACAGTGGGCTCAGACTACGCTGGGGATCGGCAGCACGACCGTCCTCGTGGGGTTCGGCTCCGACGATAACGATGGGAGAGTTGAGATCCTGATCGACGGAACCAGCGTGGCGATCGTCGACGCGTGGTCCAGCCCGGGGATCTACTGGTACACAACGACGTGCAACCTGCCTGGGATTCCCCACACGATCCTTGTTCAGAATCTCGGGGCGACGCAGCAGTCTGGAGCCTACGGCGACGATACGTCGCTCGACGGTGCGGGCATCCTCGTCTGTACTCCCGTCGACGAATCAACCTGGGGGCGGGTCAAGGCCCTTTACAGAGAGTAGCAGGGCCCGGCGAGAGCGGGCGGGGCTTCGGCCCTGCGTCCGGGCTGGATGGGAACGTGGCGACGGCCGCCTCCGTGGCGTAGTCCGCCCGGCGGTCGAGGAGCAGCTTGAGGCGTGAGATGGGCGCTCCCTCCTCTCGTGCGGTGGCGCGAGGGGAGGGGGCTGACATGATCTGCCCCCTGTACTTGCACCACTCGCACACTGAGGATGGCGCGCGGAGGCACGGCTTGAGGGCTCCGACCGGCGGGGATGCCGACGGGGTGCCACGGGAGCTAGTGAAGAGGCACCGGAGGTGGAGACATGGTGAATCACGGGGGGGTGGGTTGAGGAGGGGGCGCACGAGAAAGCAGGAGTTTCGTTGAGGGAGGTGAGGAGCGTGAAGGCCGTGACGTGTGTTGGCTTGGTCGTCTCGTTCGCTCTACTCGCGATGGCTGCCCAGGCTACGTGGCCTGTGTATTCCCCTGTGGACATGAAGCTAGTCGCCGAGCTACAGGCGGAGTCGCCATTCGACGGTCCCATCAAGCTGGCTGGTAGGAGTGGCCCGTGCGGCGACCACGAGCGTTCTGGCCTGTATGACAATCTGGCCGTGTGCTTCTTCTGGAATGCTCACGGGTACTGCTACTGCGGCAATGACGGCGGTACGTTTGACTTCCTTGACACGTCGTACTGGGGGCTGTACGGAGGGCCGTCGCCCCACTTGCTGGAGGACTTCTGGAATCCACCTCCCTGTCTCATGACGTCCGGCGACGCCTCATACGCCAGCGGCCTGTACCCATTCGAGGTCGCCAATTTAGGCTCCTCGTTCCAGCACGACTGGTGTTTCTTCGTGGATGTCTATGTTGACAGCACAGCCGAGTTCCATACCGTCGAGTTCGGGATCGCAGACGCCGATGCACCGAGTGGCCCGCCGGAGCAACAGATGCTCGGGCATGTGGTAGGTGTCACATGGACGAACAACCTGCAGGGCGACAGCGTAATCCAGTGTGTAACCGACATCGACTACGAGGGAGTGCCCGCGGGGGCGTGGGTAGGCGGGGGTGGCACACCATCGGATTCGCAGGATCGGGCTTCTCGCCGGTCGAGCCCTCGAGCTGGAGTCGGGTGAAGGCCATGTTCCGCTAGAGGCTATGAACGTGCAGACGCGTGCTGTCGCACTGGAGAGAACTCAGTGGCAGTGTGAGGGGACACGACGGACAACAGGCTCGGTGCGAGGGAGGCCAAACTAGCGCATGCAGCCGACGGGCTGGCCTGTCGCGCGCAGCGGGGCTCGGCGGGCGTGTACTCAGTGACCGGCGCTCTGGTGAAGACGTGGCAGTGGTGGGCACCGAATGCGGGCCTCAAGCGTGTGGTATGGGACTCGACTGATGACCGAGGAAGGGACGTCGCGTCCGGTGTCTACTTCTGCCGGCTCTCTATCGACGAACGGACGAGCGTGACGAAGATGGTCCTTCCGAAGTGGTATCATCACATTGCTGGTTTGAAGAGGCGGACAGGGCAGAGCCCGGAGAGGGCTCGACCCTTGTCCGCCTCTTCGCGCAGTGCGGTGGGCCCAGCCGGGCGGGCCAGGCCCTCGCGCATCGTCGCATGGAAACCGCTAGAACGTGCTCAGCGCGGCCCTCTTCCACCCGGCCCCCGTTTTGACGTAAAAGTAGTCGTTGTCCCAGGCGATGTCGCCGGAGTTGCCGCTGGGGTCTGAGGTTGAGCTCGGCGTGAACGAGCTCCTCAGCCGCAGCTGGGAGGACCCGGCACCGGCTATGTCGATCTGTGACGTGGGATTCAACACGCCGCCTCCGACGCCCAGCTGCCCGCTGATGTACTGGTCGCCCTGAACGTGAAGCTCCTGCCCCGGGCTCGTCGTGCCGATGCCGACCTCGCCGCCACCCTCGATGGTCAGCCTGGGTACCCCGGCGGTTCCGAGGTACAGGTTGTTCGTTTCCTGCAGTTCGACGTACCCCGTACGGTCGGGTTCATCACACCGAGCCCGAGGTTGCCGTTGAAGTAGCCGTTGCCGGAGACCATGAGCCGTTCGGTGGGGTTCGCGTAGCCGACTCCGAGGTTGCCGCTGTAGTAGCCGGTTCCCTGAACGTGGAGATCGTGGTTGGGGTTGGAGTTCCCTATCCCGACCTCGCCGGCGGCGTCGATGACGATCGCGCTCGTGTGCGTGTACGTTCCCAGGGAGAGGCTCGCGTTCTCCCGGTTGTGGAGGAGGGCGTTCCCGGTTCCGTTGATCCCCACCCTGAGGCCGTCCGTAGGCGCGGTGCCGGTCGTGGCGTTCGTGAACTGCCCGTACACCTCCGCGGCCGTCGCCCTGTGCACGTGGAATTGCGAGGCGAGCGAGGAGATGCCAAGCCCTAGGCCCTCCTCGATGTAGCCGTTGCCGACGACGTGCAGGTTCGTGCTGGGCGTCTGGGTGCCGATGCCGACGTTCCCCGACGGGTCAATAACGAGGTGGTCGAAGGCTCCACCCGATGAGAGCCTGAGCGGACCGTTCTCGAGATTCCTGACATTGGCCCATCCAGAGTCGGTGATCGAGATCGTCAGACCGTCGGTGGAGGTCGTGCCGGTGCCGTCGGTGGTGAAGCGCTGGATCACGGTGCCGCTGTCGTGGACCTGCAGCTTCGAGAAGGCAGGGCTGACGCCCACTCCGACGTTGCCGGTCGTGCGGTAGACGTCGCTCCCACTGATCGTCCAGTCGCCGTCGTCGGCAGCGGTGGCGGCGATCGTGATCGTGTTCGCGCCGTCGTCCGGGGTGATCGTGATGTTCGCGCCCTCCACGAGGTCGATGTTGCCGCCGTCGTTCGAGACGCCGTCCAGGCTGCTCACGAAGTCCGGCGTGATCATGGGCGGGGTCACTGCATCTGCCTGTCCCTCGTTCACGAAGCTGCCGTCGTACGCGCTGCCCGTGATGTACGGCGGCGTGAGGCTCACGGCGTCCGACGCGATCTGAATGCCCGTCCCCGTGCTCACGTCGAGTGAGACGTCACCGGAGGTTCCGCCGCCACTCAGGCCGGCACCAGCTGTGACGGACGTGATGTCGCCCGTCCCGCCCGTTGACGTCAGCGACTGCCACGTTCCTCCGTCGTAGCCCTCGAAGTCAGAGCCGGTCCAGCGGATGGTGCCCGCGTTGCTGTTGGTGGTGGTTCCGAGCCTGACCGCTCCCTCGACGTGCAGCATCTCCGTCGGCCACGGCCAACCGATGCCCACGCCGCCGCTCGAGAGAACGAGCGCGTTGTTGGAGGAGCTGGCGTCGATACGGAACGGCGTGAAGGCCTGGTCCTTGGTGATCCCGAACTGCCCCGTGCCCTGGACGTTCAGCTGCCACGCCTCGTAACCCGTCTCGGTATTGGCGATCTCGATGGCGGACTCGTAGAGCTCGTCTCCCCGGACGATCAGCGCGGGGTTGCTGGTCCCGTTCGCCGTCGCGTCGAGAACAACGCTGCCGGCGTCGACGTCGATCGTCCGCCCGGCTCCTGGTCCGCCGAAGTCGTACGCGTCGTCGAGCGTGCCGCCGCCCTCATCCGCGTACCTCGCGCGATACGCGTACGGGGCGGACGCGAGTTCGGTTCTCGGAGTGAGCTCGGGATCCGGATCCACAGCGACGCCGAGCCAGTACCCGGTGTCGAAGGGAAGATCCAGCGGGGTGACGTCGCCGAGCATGGCGTTGAAGATGCCGTCGCCGACGGAGAGCGTCTGCATCTCTGTCCAGAGAGCCGTGCCGCCGGTGTCGACGTCGTAGATCGCGAACGTGATGTCGTAGTCGCCGTCGGGGACGTTGTCCCCGCCGGGATCCTTGAGCACACCCTGATAGCTGATCGTCTGGGGGACAGCCGCCCCGCAGAGCGTCGCAGCGAGCACCAAGACCAGAGCTGCAATAGCTGCCGCTCTCATGACACACCTCCTCTTCGGGCCTGGTGCCCCCACTCGCCGGAGCGTATCGCGGGGGAGGGAGCACCTCTGTTCCAAAGGACTGGCCGCCGGCGTCGACGCGGCGGCGTTTCACACGCTCATTCCTAGTGGACACGACGGATCGCGCCGCCAGAGACGCGGCGGCACGGATGCCGTGTGCCTGCGCACACGCATCTATGAGTGGCCCCGCCGGCAGGCGAGGCCACCAATGCTGAACAGCAGCAAGCTGATCTAGACTAGTGTAGCAGTTTTGGTGGCCCGAGTCAACCATAGAGGCTTGCGGTGGGTGATACTGAATGACTAGCCACTCAGTCGGAGGGGTGCGGTTCCCGCTGGCTGGAGTCGGGAGGGGCGGAACGAGGGGGGGGCGCTCCTGGGCGGGCTCCGGAGAGGGTCCTGTCGGGCGCCTGGCACGCGTGCTAGCATCCTCGTGATTCAGAGTCAGTGCCCGTGGCCCCCGCAAGCGGAGCTGGAATGGAACCAGCGTCGCGTCGCGCGGGCGGCCGACGCACGCCAACCCGCGCTCGTAAGGAGAACCTCATGAAGGTCCGTCGCGCTCTCGCCGTACTCGCTCTCGTCGTCATCGCCGCCCTGCTCCTCTCTTCCTGCACGCAGGTGCCGAAGACGGACGCGCCGGCCCTCGGCGTGCCTACGACCCACGCACTGACCATCATCGGGACCGCCGACCTTCAGGGCATGCTCGACCCCTCGGTCATGGAGCTGGATGCCGACGGCGACGGCGAGACGGAAGAGGTTTCAGCCGGCGGCATCGCGCGCATCGCGACCCTCATCCGGAGGATTCAGGACGAGACGGAGAACCCGGTCGTGGTTGTCTCGGCCGGTGACGACCTCATGAACCGCTACTTCCACACGTTCAAGGGCGAAGCCATCTTCGGGCTCATGTCCGAGGCCGGCTACGAGCTCTACGCCTTCGGCAACCACGAG
>JALGVU010000234.1 GCA_025774545.1 bacterium
CGCATCACCGCGGGGTTGTCGTAGAGGAGGGCGCCGTAGAAGTCCTTGAGCATGAAGCCGTACGCCCCGAGGTCGCTCCACGGGTGGACGTCGTCGTAGCCGCGGTTCAGGCTGATGAACGCGCCGAGGCTCTCGACCTGGACGTACGTGTAGTCGTACCCCGGCTCAGTGTCGTTGCGGTACTTGTAGGTCAGGACCGGGAGCCCCGCTGCGGCCACGTCGGTCGGGGGGATGTCCAGCCTCTGATCCCACGCGTTCCCGTATCCGTCTCCGCTCGCGAAGGCGGCGTCCTGTCGCCCGCACCACCACGAGTGACCGACGCGACCGGGGGGTTCCTCCCAGGCGTAGTAGGTGTCGATGTGGAACTCGGGGACCGCGAGCGCCGTGTAGTCGACCGTCGTCCATTCGCCGACCTCGCCCTCGATGTCGTCGGACCAGAAGAGCTTGTTCGGCCAGCGCGGGACGTCCTTCTGCCATGTGGGCTCGGCTTCCTCGCGCTTCGCAGCGGCCGTCCCCACGAGGATCGGTACCAGCAGTATGAGGGCAGCGACAATCATCAGCCGTCTCATGGAGCGCCTCCTGTCTGGCTCTCCGCCGCCGGACCCCCGAGACGCTCCCGGGGCCGCCCGATCGCCGGACCTCTCGGCGGCTCATTCTTGGCAACGCTTCGACCTGTGTCAACAGAAAAAGCCGTTAGGCTCTGACCTCGTCCTTGACATAGGCTCCGAGTCGTTCTATGAAGGAACCAGACTGCGCCTTCCCGAAACGAGGGATTCAATGCACCGAGACGCCGTTACGATGGTGCTCGCCGGTGGCAAGGGCGAGCGGTTGTGGCCCCTGACACGCGATCGCGCCAAGCCCGCCGTTCCGTTCGGCGGGATCTACCGCATCATCGACTTCAGCCTCTCCAACGCGATCAACTCGGATCTCCGGCGGATCTTCGTGCTGACGCAGTACAAGTCGCGGTCCCTCGCGCGCCACCTCCACCGCGGGTGGGATTTCTTGAGCTACGGCTTGGGCGAGTTCATCGAGAACGTCCCCGCGCAGCAGAGGCTCGGCGAGGACTGGTATCGGGGAACGGCCGACGCGCTCTGGCAGAACGTCCACTTGCTCGATCAGCTCGAGCCGCGGTACGTGCTCATCCTCTCCGGCGATCACGTCTATAATATGGACTACAATGCGCTCCTCCGAAGCCACGCCGTCTCGGGCGCGGACGTGACGGTCTGTGTGCAGGATTGCGACGCGTCCGAGGCCTCGGGCCTCGGGATCGTGCAGGTCGACGAGGGGCTCTCCGTGATCGACTTCCAGGAGAAGCCCGACGTCCCCGCCACGGTTCCCGGCAGGCCAGATCGCTCGCTCGGGTCCATGGGCATCTACGTCTTCCGAACCGACGTCATGATCGACTGGCTCAGGCAGGTCACGTCCGAAGGGAACTTCGACTTCGGCCACCACGTGCTCCCCGCCATGACGAGGGGTGGGGCCGACGTCAGGGCCTTCGTCTTCGAGGGGACCGACGGCCCGGCGTACTGGCGCGACGTCGGGACGATCGACGCGTACTGGCGGGCCAACATGGACCTGGTCGGCGCGACGCCCCAGTTGAACCTCTACGACGACGAGTGGCCGATCCACACGTACCAGGGCCGGTACCCGCCGGCCAAGTTCCTCTACGACGACGCGAGCCGCGACCGGATGGGCGTGGCCGTCGATTCGATCGTGTCCACGGGCTGCATCATCTCCGGCGGCCGGATCCAGCGGTGCGTCCTGTCGCCGAGGGTCAGGACGAACAGCTACAGCTACGCGTTCGAGTCGATCCTCATGGAGGACGTCGACGTGGGCCGGTACGCCAAGCTGCGCCGGGTCATCGTGGACAAGGGAGTTCGCATCCCCCCGAGGACGCAGATAGGGTACGACCCCGAGGAAGATGCCAGGCGCTTCACCATCACCGAACGGGGCATCGTCGTGGTGCCCAAGGGCTATCAGTTCGACGCGGCTGCGGAACCTGTCGCACCGCGCCTTTCGCGCTGAGCGCTGCTTCCGCCGAGGGCCGCCTCGGCTCGACCGGCCCGCTCCGGCGTCCGACCGTCGGGCGGGCTGCGACGTTCTCGCCGATCGAGGATCGAATCCGGCATGAGCACGCGACCTCCCTACAGCACGGAGTACCGGAGGAGGAGGGAGCGGACCCATCGATCCCGCTTCGTTCTGTCGCTCGCGCTCGCCGTCGCGCTGCACGTCGGCCTGGCCGTCGCGCTCGCGCCGTTCAGGAGGCACATCCCGCTCGTCAGGCACCTCGGGTACCACGGCGTTCTGAGGATCCTGCCGGAGATCTCCGTCGAGCGGGATCCGGGCACGTACGAGTCCGAGCGTGAGACCGCCGTCGGCGCGGGCTCCGAGTCGTTCTTCCGTGTCGTCGCCATCAGAACCGTCGACTGGGCCGTGCCGACCGGCGAGCCTTCGGAGGTGTCGACGGGAGAGGCGCGGCAAGAGGACGCCGGGGAGGAAGTCCGAACCCAGCTCGAGCGGTCGCTGCCGCAGCCGACGAGCTCCGACGTCGTGCTCGTGCGGTTCGTGAAGCCGTTCTACCCGACGCCGTCGATCGCGGCGAACGTCGAGGGTGTCGTCGTCTTCCGCCTGCACGTCACGCAGGTGGGCAAGGTGGCGCGGGCGTGGCTCCTGTCGTCGGAGGTCGACGAGGCCTGCGAGATGGAGGCGCACCGCGCCGTCATGCAGTGGAAGTTCAGACCCTATCTGGTGGAAGGTGAGCCGGCCGCCATCCTCGTCGACCAGCGGATACGCTTCCGCCTTCACGACGCGCCGGTCATCCCCGCGCAGGTCCGCCTTCATCAGTGACGGCGGCAGCCGCCGGTGCCCGCCGCGCGGTGGTCACGGTGCGCCGCCCTTCGCGCGGCACTCCTGCGCCGGTGCCCGCCCCGCGTTGCCCTCACGGCGCCCTCGCGCCACTTCCCCCAGTCCTGCCGGACTGCATCGTCCCCCTGGCACGCGGGTTGCTCCTCCGCTCACTTGACTGCCTCCCCGGAATAGTGGAGACTCGGGCGGGAGGCCCCTTGGTCTCGCGTTCCCGGAACAGAAAGGGCTGACATGAGGGTGTTTCCACGATCCGTGTCGACCTCGGTGGCGATCGCGCTCCTTCTGGCGGCGCTCGCGCCGCGCGCGCACGCGGTCGATCTCGACCCGGCTCGCTTCGTCTCGGTCGATGAGCTGCGCCCCGGCGATCGGTGCGTCGGCCGGACCGTCTTCTCCGGGAACGAGATCGAGGAGTTCGACGTCGAGATCGTGGGCATCGTCCGTAACGTGTCGCCGGGCAGCGATCTCATCATCGGCCGCGCCCACGACGAGACCCTCGATAGGACAGGCATCCTCCAGGGGATGAGCGGCAGCCCCGTCTATCTCGACGGCAGGTTGGTGGGCGCGATCTCGGCGACGTGGCCGTTCACGAAGGAGCCGCTGGCCGGCATCACACCGATCGGGGAGATGCTCCCGGCGCTCGATGGGATCGACGCTGCGCCCGGCGAGCGGCACGGAAGCGAGCCCGACGGCTTCGGCGCCGCGCTCTATCCCCCGGGCGAGTACGCCACCTCGAGGATCGGATGGATCGCGGGCCTGGCCGGTCGCGGGGATCGGCCGGACGCACTTCCCGCGCGCGGCGTGCTCGGGAGCTACGGCGGACGCGACATGACGGCGCTCGCGTCCCCGCTCGTCGTCGGAGGTGGCGACGAGCGCTTCCTCGCGAGAGTCGGCGAGATCCTCGGCGACGCCGGCTACACGCCGGTGCTCGGCGTCGCGGGCGCGCAGGGCGCCGCCGGCGGTCCGCTCGAGCCGGGCTCGGCCGTCGGCGTGCAGTTCGTCAGCGGCGATCTCAACTGGACGGCGATCGGAACGGTCACGTACCGCGAGGGCGACCGCCTGCTGGCGTTCGGCCACCCGCTCTTCAATGCGGGCACGGTCGAGGTCCCGATGGTCGGCGCCTCCGTTCATGCACTCGTGCCGCTCCTGTCCGTGTCGTTCAAGATGGCCACGGGCGGCGCGCTCGCGGGGACCTTCAGACAGGACCGCCGGCGGATGGTCGGCGGCGTCGTGGGGGTCTCTCCCGACATGCTCCCGCTCCACGTCACCGTTCGCGAGGAGGGGTACGCCGAGAGGACCTTCGACTTCGAGGTCGTCCGCGCGCGTCCGTACTCGTCGGTCTTCGCCGGAATGGCCGTCGCGGGCGCGTTCAGCGAGGCGCTCCGGGCGTCCGGCCCTTCCTCGGTCGAGCTCGAGATGAGCCTCGACGCGGCGGGAGACGTGGTCGAGTACGGTGCGGTCTTCTACACGACCGACCCGGCCTTCCGGGTGGGCGGCGAGGCCGCCGCCTTCATCGACTTCGTTCAGGGAAACGCCTTCGAGAAGCGGGACGTCTCTTCGGTCTCGCTCGACGTCACCGTCACGGGCGGCAGGCGCACGGCCGTGATCGAGCGTGTCGCCCCGTGATCGAGCGTGTCGCCACCGACCGCGCCTCGTACCGGCCCGGCGACGACGTCGAACTCGAGGTCTCGCTGCGCTCCTGGCAGGGTGCCGAGGCGGTCGAGACGCTCCGCCTCCGGATCCCGTCGGGCCTCGATGACGGCTCCCTCGTTCTGAAGGTCGGGGGCGCGGAGTCGTACCACGCGTGGGAGGCCGACAGGCTCGGCGAGGGCCTGAGGCCGAGGAGCTTCGAGCAGCACATCAAACTCATCGAACGCTCGAGACCGGGCAACGTGGTCGTCGCGCAGGTCCTCGCGGAGCGGCCGGGCCTGTCGCTGTCGGGCGAGGAGATCAGGAGCCTGCCGGGGCGGGCCGCCCTCGCGATGGCGTCGGGCGCCACGAGCGGGGTGGTCGATCCGGTCCAACTCTCCGTCGTCGCAGAAGGCGAGCTCACGCTCGATCGCGCCGTCTCCGGACACCACGAGCTCCGCATCGCCGTGAGGAGTGAGAAGTGAGCTCAACGGACGAACGCCAGAGAGGGGGAATCATGCCCCGCACGTTCTTCGCGCGAGGAGGCAGAGCGGCCGCCGTTGCGCTTCTCATGTGCGCGGTCGCCCTCTGCGCGGTCGCGCCTGCCACGGCGACCTCGCCCTCGTTCTGGCGTGTCGACACGCTGCCCGCCTTTCTCGCGGGGGAGGCGAAGGGCGTGTCGGTCCTTCACGACGGGAGCGTGACGCTTGCGCCTCAGCTCGACGGCAGGCCGGTGCCGGACGCGCGGTATGTG
>JALGVU010000044.1 GCA_025774545.1 bacterium
GGAATCGATGTTCGTGAGGTTCATGCGGAGGAACTGCAGGCAGTAGTAGCAGCCGAGGAACGAGAGCCTCTCCTCGATCGTCTCGCCGACCCCCTGGATCACGTCCATCTCGGCGGCGAAGTCGCTGGCCGGCTGCCACAGGTGGACGTCTCCCGCCTGCCCGCTCTGCTCGAGCTTCTCGATCAGCGCGTCCTTGTAGCGGCGCGCCGCGTGGAGCTGCCTCGTCACGTGGTTGGCGAGCGACTCCGTTTCCTCTTCGAGCATGAGGAAGTGATCTCGCATGGGTCGTCTCCGCGTGAGGGCGGGCCCGGCGGTCGGCTCGACGCCTTCGGGTGTGAGAGGCGCGCCAGGTACGGGGCGCGTGTCGGTCGCGGGGCGCGGCCTACTTCGCGAGCCCCTCGGCCATCTCGAGGCCCACCCGGAAGGCCTTGAGATTGGAGTCCTCGGTGCCGCGAGGAACGCGGGCGCGGATTGCCGACTCGAGCGAGCCGGGCGACACGACGCGCGTGAGCCCGGCGATGATGCCGACCGCGACGAGGTTCGCCGTGACGTCCTTTCCCACCACGTCCCTGGCCTTCGCCGCGATGGGGAGGCTGACGACGCGGAAGTCCCCTTCGGGAATCGACTCGACGAGGTCCGAGTCGGTCAGCACGGTGCCGCCGGCCTTCACGTCGTCCGCGTACGCTTCGACCGCCTCCTGCGTCAGCGCAAGGAGCAGATCCAGGTTGGTGACGACGGGATAGTCGATGTCCTCGTCGCTGATGACGACGTCCGACTTGCTGGCGCCGCCGCGCGCCTCGGGACCGTACGACTGCGCCTGGGTCGCCAGCTTCCCGTCGTAGATGGCTGCCGCCTCGGCGATGATCTTCCCAGCCAGAAGCAGTCCCTGACCTCCCGCACCACTCAGACGGATCTCGCAGCGGAAGCCCATCACGCCCTCCCGACAGACGACGCGCGCCGCGCCCCATCCCGCCGGCGCCAGCCGGAGAGATCCCGGAGCCCGGACGCGTCGACTCCTAGTCTTTCTTCTGCTTCACCCGTCGCACGCTGTTGCTCATGCACTTGGGGCACGTGCGCTCTTCCGTGACGCCGGGTGTGAACGGCAGCATGAAATCGCAGCCGCACCTCAGGCACGTGAACTTCGCTTCTCCCGCCATGTCCTCTCCAGTCGAGACGCCCGGGGGCTACACGGCCACTCCGCTCGCCGCCGACTCGCTCTCGGCCGGCTTGCCCTTCGCGGGGTCCTTCTTCGGCGGCTCGAGCACGTCCTTGAGCACCCTCTTCGTGTGCTCGACCTCCTCGGGCGTTACCTTCTGCCTCAACTCCTCCACCGCCCGCATGACGGTGGCGAACTTCTGACCCTCGGCCGCGGAGATCCACTCGAGCTGCAGCCGGTCGGGCCGGATGCCCTTCTTCTCCAGCTGGTCCCACAGCTTCTCGACGCGCCGCTGCGTCCAATGAACCGCGTTGATGTAGTGGCAGTCCGCGAAGTGGCAGCCCGAGAGAAGCACGATCGGGGCGCCTCGGGCGAAGGCGCGAAGGACGAACTTCTTGTCGACGCGCCCAGAGCACATCGTCCGAATCAGCCGCACGTTCGGCGGGTACTGAAACCTGTTCGTTCCCGCGAGGTCCCCGCCCGAATACGAGCACCAGTTGCAGGCGAACGCAAGCACCTTGTCCTGTGGATCGACCTCGAGCATCGCGTCGATCTGCGACTCGATCTGCTTGTCGGTGAAGTGCTTCATCGTGATCGCACCGAAGGGGCACTCCGCGCTGCAGGCGCCGCATCCGGAGCAGGCGGCCTCAACCACGGTCGCCGGCGTCTTGGCTTCGGTGTCGCACGAGATCGCGTGGTAGGGACAGACGTTGACGCAGATCCCGCACGCCTTGCACAGCTCGGGGATGATCGTCGACGTGATCGCCTCGACGCTCACCTTCCCCTGCATCATGAGCCTGTTGGCCCGCGCCGCGGCCGCGCCCGCCTGCGTCACCGAGTCCTTGATGTCCTTCGGGCCCTCGGCGCAGCCGGCGAAGAAGACCCCCTGCGTGGCCGCATCGACGGGCTTGAGCTTCGGATGAGCCTCGAGGAAGAAGCCGTCCTGGCTCCGCTGCAGCGTGAGGAGCTTCTGGATGGCAGAGCTGTCCTCCCGTGGGTGGACGCCGACCGACAGGATGACCATGTCGGCCTCGTGACACTCGGTGCCGCCCTCCGTCGTGTTCTCGACGTAGAGCTTGAGGCTCTTGGTCTCGGGATCCTCCTCGATCTCGCCGGGGATGCCCCGGATGTAGACCGCTCCCTTCTCCTTGCTCCGCTGGAAGAGATCCTCGAATCCCTTCCCGAACGCTCGGATGTCGATGTAGAAGACCTTGAGCTTGACGTCGGGGTAGTGGTCCTTGATGAGCAGGCAGTCCTTCACGGTGTTCATGCAGCAGATGTTGCTGCAGTACGGGTTCCCCTTGTTCTCGCTCCGCGATCCGACGCACTGGATGAACGCGACCGTCTTCGGCTCCTTGAGGTCGGTCAGCCGGATGAGGTGGCCCTGCGTGGGTCCGCCGGAGTTGATGAGACGCTCGAACTCCATCGACGTGATGACGTTCTCGTACCGCGTGTACCCGAACTCGTCGAGCTCGGTCGGGTCGTAGACGGCCATACCCGTCGTCACGATGATCGTGCCGACGTCGATGTCGACGAGCTTGTCCTTGTCGTCGTAGTCGATGCAGTCCTTGTCGCAGACCTCGAGGCACTTCCCGCATGCGATCGGGTTGTTCCCGAGGCACTCGTCGATGTTCAGAACGAACGCGGAGGGCACGGCCTGCGGGAACGGCTGGTAGATCGCCTTCCTCGTCGAGAGCCCCTCCTCGAACTCGTCCGGCGCCGTCACCGGGCACACGTCTATGCAGTCGCCGCACGCCGTGCACTCCTTGACGTCGACGTATCGCGCCTTCTTGCGGACCGTGACCGTGAAGTTCCCCACGTACCCCGCGACGTTCTCGACTTCGCTGTAGGCCATGAGCTCAATGTTTGGATGTCGACCGACATCCGCCATCTTCGGCCCGAGGATTCATATGGAGCAGTCCATGGTGGGATACGTCTTGTCGATCGCTGCCATGATCCCACCGATGGACGGTTCCTTCTCGACGAGGTAGATCTTGTAGCCGGCGTCCGCCAGATCCAGAGCGGCCTGAACCCCCGCAATACCACCGCCGATGACGAGAGCCTTCTGGGTGATCGGGACGACCATCTCGTCCTGCGCCTCGAGCGAACGCGCGCGGGCGACGGCCATCTTCACCAGGTCCTTGGCCTTCTCGGTCGCCGCCTCCTTCTCGTTCATGTGCACCCAGCTGCAGTGCTCCCTCAGGTTCGCCATCTCGAGGAGGTACGGGTTCAGGCCCGCCTCCACGAGGGTCGCCCTGAAGGTCGGCTCGTGCATCCTCGGCGAGCACGAGGCGACAACGACCCTGTTCAGGTTGTTCTCGTCGATTCCCTTCTTGATCTCGAGCTGGCCCGGCTCCGAGCACGTGTACTTGTTGTTGTAGACAACGACCACGCCCTCCAGACCCTCGGAGAACTTGGCGACGTCGTCACAGTCGACGGTGCCGGCGATGTTGTGACCGCACTGGCACACGAAGACGCCTACCCGGAGCTCCTCCCCCCCCCCGTCCAGATTCGCCATCCCCTACCTCCGTTCGCTAGCCCAGACGGGACGCCGCGAGCGCCCAGAGGTCCGCGATCTCGAGCTGGACCTCATCCTTGAGCGTCTGGTCGTTCAACGCGCACTTGAGATGGATCTCACACTTGGGACAGGCGGTGACCAGCGTCGATGCGCCGGTCGCCTTCGCCTCCCGCAGTCTCGCTGCCTGGATCATCTTGCTGAAGGACGTGCAGTTCATCCACCCGCCGACTCCGCAGCAGATCGCGCGCTCCCGCGAGTGCGGCATGTCGACGAGCGTGACACCGGGCATCGCAGAGAGGATGGCACGCGGGGCGTCGTAGATGCCCATGTGCCGCCCGAGCCTGCACGGATCCTGGAACGTCACGGTCGTCTCGCCGTTCCCGGCGAACGTGAGGCTCCCCCCGTCGATCGCCTCGGCGAGCAGCTCCGTCAGATGCACGACCTCGAACCCGAGATCGCCGAAGACCCTCGGGTAGTCGACCTTCATGGTCGCGTAGCCCTCGGGGCAGCTCACGACGACCCGCGAGGCACCAGACTCCTCGATCATCCGGAGGTTCTCCCGGGCGAGCATGCGGAAGTTCTCGACGTCACCGTTCCAGAGAAGATCGTGACCGCAGCAGCGCTCGTTGGGCAGGAGCATAGGCTTGACGCCCGCGGCGTTCAGGAGCCTGATGGCGCCCTTCGCACTGTCGAGCGTCTTCGCACCCGTCTCCGAGAAGACCACGTCGAAGTACGGCGCGCACCCCACGAAGTAGATCGTGTCGCCGGTCTTCGAGACGTCGATCGAGTCGTCGACCCAGGAGAGCCTGTCCTGCTCGAGCTCCTTCGTCGTCATGATCCTCATGAGGGCCTGGACCGCGCCGCCGTGCGTGCACGTCCCCTCGCCGCCCTCGTGGTGCACGAAGGCGCGCACCGTCTTCGTCAGGAGTCCGTAGTCGATGGCTGCGGGACACCTCGCGTCGCAGAGCTTGCACGTCAGGCACGACCAGACGTTCACGTCATCCACGAGCGCGGCGTCCTCGCCCCGCACCGCCTTCACCAGGAGCGACCTCGGCGAAAAGCTCCGGTCGAAGCGGGCCACGGGACAGATCCCGGTGCACTTCCCGCACTCGTAGCACAGGAGCGCCCTCGACTTTTTCAGCGCGTCGGCCATCTCTTCCCTGAGATCGACACCCTCTTCCGCCGCCGCCATTCGCACCCTCGCTTCCAAGCAGCCGGACGCGCCAGCGCTCCGCGTGAGCGTCCTAGCTCGAGACGCCCGGCTCCCGTTCTCACCGACGAGAAACCCGCACCCTCACCGCGGCGTTCGCGGCATCCGTCTACGTCGTTTCTTCGCTCACCGCCTCGGGCACCTCGAGCTCGCCGGTGGCGCCGGCCAGCGGACTCGGCCCCAGCTTCTTCACGTCCTCGACGAACTCGTGCATCACCTTCGCGAACTTCGGCGCCTCGGCGGCGGAGATCTGTTCGTACCGGACCCTCTCGGGTCCGATCCCCAGCATGCGCACGATCTCGGCCGTCTTCTCGAACTGCTCGGCCGCTCTTCTCGCCCCGAAGAGGTAGTGGCAGTCCTCGAAGTGGCACCCCGAGACGAGCACCCCGTCGGCACCGAGCTCGAGCGCCCGGAGGACGAACCCCGGGTGGATGCGGCCCGCGCACATCACCCTGATGATGCGCGCGTTCGGCGGGTACTGGAGCTTGCTGATGCCCGCCGCGTCGGCGGCGGGGTAGCTGCACCAGTTACAGGCGAACGCCACGATCCGCGGCTCGAACCCGCCGTCACCGCCCTCCTCCACACGCGCGGCGTGCGCTCCCTTCGGCTCGGGGATCTCCCGCCAGAGCACGCTCTTCCTGCGTGCCTTCTTGCCCGGCGAGGCCGCATCAGGCGGCCTCTCGGTCTCTCTCTCAGCCTTTTTCGGCACCTTCACCCTCCGGCCAGGTTCCGGATCCATGCCTCTGCGAAGGTTCGAGGTACGCCTCGATCATCGTACCTATCATCTCGTCCGTGAAGTGCCTGATCGAGATCGCGCCGTTCGGACAGGCGACGGCGCAGGTGCCGCAGCCCTTGCACAGGGCCTCGTTGACCACGGCGGCCCGGCGCCCGTCGGGAAGCTCCTGAACCTCGAGCGCGTGGAACTCGCAGACCTCGACGCACTGACCGCAGGCGCGGCACATCCTGTCGTTAACGACGGAGGTCACGGGCTCGAGCGCGATCGTGTCCCGCGCGAGGATCGCGCCGATCTTCGACGCGACGGCCGATGCCTGCGCGATCGTGTCGCCGATGTCCTTCGGCGACTGCGCGCACCCGCAGAGGAAGATCCCCTCGGTGTTGGTCTCGACCGGACCGAACTTCGGGTGACGCTCCAGCAGGAAGCCGTCGCTTCCGACCGGCACCTTGAGGAGGTTGACGAGCGAGCTCGTCTCGGCCTTCCTCGGGACCATGCCGAGCGACAGCACGACGACGTCGGCCGGAAGCTCAACGTCGTACCCGTGCGACTCGTGAAGAAGGACCTTGGCGCGGTCGCCGTCCCTCTCGACGACGGGCGGGTCGTCCGGGTCGTACCGCAGGAACGTCACGCCCATGCCGCGGGCCCGGCGGTACATCTCCTCGGCGCCACGCGAATAGACGCGGACGTCGCGGTGGAGCACCACCACGTTGACGCCCTTCTCGCGGAGCTGGATCGCCTGCCGGACCGCGGCCTGGCAGCAGTAGCGCGAGCACTCCGGGTTACCCCTGGATCCCCTCGAACCGACGCATTGCACGTAGACCACGTCCTCGACGGGACGACCGCGGAACGTGGGCTCCTCGGCGCCGAGAACGTCCTCGAAATCCGTGTTCCCGACGACGTTCGGCACGTCTCCGTGGCCGAAGTCGCCGGCCGGGTCATGGACGTCGGCGCCGATCGCGAGGACGATGCTCCCGATCGCGAGCCTCTCCTCGTCCCCGTCCCCGCCGGTCGACGTGGCGACCGTCACGTCGAAGTTGCCGACGAAACCGGTCACCTCCTTGAGCGTCGTTCCCATCCGGACGTCGATGCCGCACTCGCGAAGCTCGGCGGTCTTCTCCTCGATGAGAGCCCGGCCCGACATGCCGCTCGGGTAGACGCTCGCGAGATCCCTGACGCGCCCGCCGAGCTCCCCCGACGCCTCGACCAGATGGACGGTGAACCCCCGCTTCGTGAGGTCGATCGCATTCTGTATCCCGGCGATGCCGCCGCCGACGATCAGCACGTCGTGCCCGACTCCAAGCTCGCGCTGCTCGAGCGGCCTCAGGAGCCTCGCCCTCGCGACCGCCATGCGTATGAGGTCGCGCCCCTTGTCGGTCGCCTGCCCCGGGACGTCGTGATGCACCCACGAGCACTGGTCCCGTATGTTGACCATCTCGACGAGGTAGGGATTGAGCCCGACGCCGGCGCAGGCCTCGCGGAAGACCGGCTCGTGCGTCCGCGGCGTGCACGCCGCGACGACGACGCGGTTCAGGCCGTGCTCCGTGATCCTGTCCTGGATCTGACGCTGCGTGCTCTCGGCGCACGCGAAGAGGACGTTCTCCGCGTGAACGACGTCCGGCAGTGCCGACGCGTAGTTCGCGAGCTTCCGGACGTCGAGCACCCCAGCGATGTTGATGCCGCACGAGCAGACGAAGACACCGACGCGGGGCTCGCCCGAGACGTCGATCGGCTCGATCTCCTCGACGACCGGCTCTACCCGATCGGCCAGGACGTGCCGCGCCGCGAGCGCCGCGGCGCCCGAGGCCTCGGCCACGGCGTCGGTGATGTCCTTCGGACCCGTCGCGCCGCCAGCAAGATAGACACCTTCGCGACCCGTCTCGAGCGGATACGCGGAGGCGTCCCTGCTCCTCAAGAACCCGTCGGTGTCGACGTCGATGCCGAGGACCTCGGCGAGCTCGTCCGTGCCCCTCGAAGGGACGAGCGCCGAGGAGAGCACCACCATGTCGACCGGGGTCCTCTCGATCTTCCCCGTCTCGCCGTCCTCGTAGTGAAGCGTGAGCTCCTCGGTCTCGGGATCCTCCGTCACCTTCGACGGCTTCCCTCTGATGTACCTGACCCTCGGCAGTCCGCGCGACCGCTCGAAGAACGCCTCGAAGCCCTTGCCGAACGCCCTCACGTCGATGTTGAAGATGAGCTGCTCGGCGTCGGGGTAGAGCTCCTCGATCAGGAGCGCGTCCTTCACCGCGTTCATGCAACAGATGCGGCTGCAGTAGAGGATGCCACGCTTGACCGACCGCGAGCCCACGCACTGGACGAAGGCCACGCGCTTCGGCGGCCGGCCGTCGACGAAGCTCACGAGGAGCCCCTTCGTGGGACCGCCGGCGGCGAGGAGTCTCTCCAGCTCGAGGCTCGTGACGACGTTCTTGAATCGCTTGAAGCCGTACTCGCTCGCCTCCTCGGGATCATAGAAGTCGAATCCCGTGGTGACGACGACCGATCCGACGTTGATCTTCTCTACCACGTCCTTCTCGTCGTAGTCGATGCAGTCCTTCTCGCAGGTCTTGGCGCAGAGCCCGCACGGGCGCTTGGCCTTGCTCAAGCAGGCGACCTCGTCGCGGACGTAGGCCGACGGCACGGCCTGCGGGAAGGGCTGGTAGATGGCCTTGCGCTCGCTGAGCTCGCACTCGAACTCACTCGGGACCACGATCGGGCACACCTCGGCGCAGGCGCCGCAGGCCGTGCACTCGTCGACATCGACGTAGCGCGCGTGCCTGAGAACGTCGACCGTGAAGTCGCCCGCCTTCCCTTCGACGTTGACGACCTCGCTCGAGGTCCAGAGGCTGATGTTTGGATGCCGACCGACATCCATCATCTTAGGACCGAGTATTCAGATGGCGCAGTCCATGCTGGGGAAGGTCTTGTCGAGCTGCGCCATCTTCCCTCCGACCGAAGGCGCCCTCTCGACCAGGTAGACCTTGAACTGCGCTTCTGCGAGATCGAGCGCGGCCTGGATCCCCGCGATGCCGCCTCCGATCACCAGCACGCCCTTCTCCATCGACCCCTCCAGTTCCCAAGAGGAAGGCCACCGCTGCCGCCCACCGACGCCCGCGCCGACCGCCCGGCGGTCGGATGAGCGGACCGCCGGGGCTCAAACCTCAACCCCGCTCCCGGCCCGCTCGCGGGCTCTCCTCACCTCCCTAGGTGGCCGTCTTCTTGCCGGTGCCCTTGCCGGAGGGCGGTTTGCCCTCCGCCTTCTTCGTGCCGGCCTTGCTCCCCTTCGAGCCGGCGCCAGCCTTCGCGCGGGACTTCTTCTTCTCCGTCCCTTCGGAGGCCTTCGCCTTCTTCGACGCCTCGTCGCCGCCGTCCGGCAGCTTGCCCAGGACGGCGAGCCCATACTCGTAGCCCCGCTCGAAGGCCTTCACGTTCAGATCGACGAAACGCTCCGGGACCGAGGTCGGCAGCGCCGTCCTGGCGGCCTCCGGGGAGATGATGTCGGTCATTGCCGTGAAGAACCCGAGCATGACGATGTTGGCGACGAGCCGGAGACCGAGTTCCTCGGCGATACGGGCTGCCGGGATCGAGTAGAACTTTCCGACCTTGGGAGGCTCGGACGGCTTCACGAGGTCCTCGTCGATCAGGAGAGTCCCGCCCTCGGTGATGTCCGTCCCGAACTTCTCGTAGGCCTCCTGCGACATCGCCACGACCGTGTCTGGCACGGTCACATACGGGTACCGGATCGGTTCGTCGTCGACCAGAACCTGCGCGCTGCACGCGCTCCCTCTGGCCTCCGGACCGAAGCTCTGGGTCAGCGTCGCGAACTTGCCGTCGAAGAGCGACGCCGTCTTCCCGACGATGTACCCGCACCGGATGATGCCCTGTCCGCCGAATCCGGAGATTCTGATCTCGTTCACTTTCGATCCCCCACGTAAGGCTCGTACTTGTCTCCGAAAACCTGACCGTACCAGTTGTCCAGCCGGTCGAGGAACGTCGGGCGCGGGCGCTCGATGAACTTGCCCAGGGTGATCTTGCCCTGGAAGTCGATGTTGAGCGACCGCGTGTCGGCGCCGTGCTGGATCTCGCAATTGTCGTGGTAGAACTTCAGAAGGTCGAGTCCCGTGCCCAGGCGGTTCCGTCTGGCGTAGAGCGTCGAGCACGGCGTCACGACCTCGACCAGCGAGAACCCGGGCGTTGCGATCGCCTCCGCGAACGCCGTCGTCATCCTCCGGACGTGCAGCGACGACCAGCGCGCGACGTAGGCGGCGCCGCAGGAATCCGCGAGGTGTGGGATGTTGAACGGCGGCTCGAAGTTCCCGTACGGCATCGTCGACGCGTTCGCCGTGAGCGGCGTCGTCGGCGCGACCTGCCCGCCCGTCATCGCGTAGATGAAGTTGTTGACGCAGATGACGGTGATGTCGACGTTCCTCCTCGCCGCGTGGATGAAGTGGTTTCCACCGATGGCGATCAGGTCGCCGTCGCCGCTCACCACGATCACCTTGAGCTTCGGATTGGCGAGGTGGAGCCCGGTCGCGAACGGAATCGCCCGCCCGTGCGTGGTGTGGAAGGAATCGACCTTGATGTAGCCGGCCACGCGTCCCGTGCACCCGATCCCCGACACCACCGCGATGTCGTCGAGCGGGATGCCGCTCTTCCCGAGCGCCAAAGCGAGGGCGGTGACCACGGTCCCGAGCCCGCACGTCGGACACCAGATGTGGGGCATCCTGTCCATGCGCAGGAGATCATCCATCGGATGCGCGACGTCCTGCGTCTCCTCCGTGACTGTGGTCTCCTCTGTCATTTCAGCCCTTCCTTGATTCCCGCGTAGATGTCGTCCACGTCGTGCACCCAGCCGCCGGCGTGCGGCACCAGAACCGTGCGCGCGTTTCCCGCCGCGCATCGCTCGATCTCGTAGTAGACCTGTCCGTAGTTCATCTCCGGGATCACGAGCGCCTTGACGTTCTTCGCGAGCTCCCGCACGCGCGTCTCCGGGAACGGCCACACCGTCACGAGCCTCAGGCTCCCGACCTTGAGACCTTCCCTCCGGGCGCGCTCGATTGCGGGGATCGCCACGCGGGACGAGATGCCGTACGAGATCAGCACGACGTCGGCGCCGTCGATCTCCTCTTCCTCGAGGATGGCGATCTCGTCGGCGTTCGTTCGGATCTTGTCGACGAGACGGCGGACCAGCGTCTCCTGGCAGTCCGCGTTCATGACGGGGTACCCCTTCTCGTCGTGCGTGAGGCCCGTCGTGTGGAAGCGCGTGCCGTCGCCGGCCTTCGTCATCCAGGGAATCATGTCCTTGTCGGGAAGATACGGCAGGTACTCCTCAGGCGGTCCCGTGTATTCCTTCCGCGGAGTGATCTCGATCTCGTCGGCGGGAGGGATCACGACCTTCTCGGTCATGTGCCCGACGCACTCGTCCATCATCACGAGGGTGGGCACGCGGTACTTCTCCGAGAAGTTGAAGGCCGTGATCATGTAGTCGAACGCCTCCTGGGGCGAGCTCGGGCAAATGGCGATGATCTCGTAGTCGCCGTGCGAGCCCCACCGCGCCTGCATCATGTCCGCCTGACCCGGCAGCGTCGGGAGTCCCGTCGAGGGCCCGCCGCGCTGCACGTTGATGAGCACGAGCGGCACCTCCATCATGATGCCGAGCCCCAGGTTCTCCATCATGAGCGAGAAGCCCGGCCCCGACGTCACCGTCATCGACTTCTTCCCGGCCCACGCCCCGCCGAGGATGGCCGCCATGGAAGCCAGCTCGTCCTCCATCTGGATGAAAACGCCCCCCCCCACCTTCGGGATCCTCGCGGCGAACCGCTCGGCGACCTCGGTGGACGGCGTGATGGGATAACCGGCGAGGAACCTGCAGCCGGCCGCGAGCGCTCCCTCTGCGGCGGCGTGATCGCCGTCGAGGTAGTGCGCGCCGGTGAGGACCCCTTTGGGATCAGCCTTCATCCTCGCCTCCTCCCTCCTCCTCGTCCTCCGTCTGGGTGCAGAAGATTGCGAACTCGGGACACAGCATCTCACACAGCTGGCAGTTCACGCACGCGACCTCGTCCTTCACCAAGGGATAGTGATAGCCCTTGACGTTGAAATCCTCCGCCATCTCGAGCACGTCGCGCGGGCAGTACTCGACACAGAACCGGCAGCCCTTGCATCGGTTGACGATGATGTGAAGTTCACCGTGCGGGACCTTGACCGTGTCCGCGTCGAGCGGCTTCCGCCAGTACTTCGACTTCGTGCTCTCGGGAGGAGAGGGCAGATCCTGAGGCATGAGCGACCCCCGTCCGACATCCGCGAATGGAAGCTCCACGACAGACAACAAGGGAATAGAGTGGCAGGACCGCATGCAGACGTCTGCTGGTGTCAGTCCTCACCCCGCCACGATACTCCCCAATCAGACATTGTAGGAGAGGAGAGGAGGGCAGTCAAGGAATAGTAGCCTCTGACGCGGGCGGTGAGCGCGTTGGCAGGCTCGGCGGCGGCGGCGCGACCCGCGCTCGTCCATCGCCTTCCGACGACGCCCTCCTCAGTGATCCCCGGCGAACGACCGCCGCTCTATCCGGCGGACGGGCCGGGGCCGGACGCCAGACTTTACCTCATCTCCCTCGCTTTGCCGCGCGACGCGCCCCGCGCATCGACGCTCCCACGCGCGGGGAGGCCGGAGACGACGCCGGGAGCGACGGCCGCGGGCTCCCGGGGAGCGGTTTCCTCGAGCTCTCGAGCTCACGTGAAACCACCACGGCCGTCTGGGTGTCGAACTCCTGAGACGCGCGGCGATGCCGGAAGTCGAGAGCCGGCGTCGGTCATCTGGGATCCGGAAGGAGGGAGACGATGCGTATCAGAGTGCTTCGCGGCCTCGGGCTCATCTCCGTCGTCGCGTTCGTCGGCCTGATTGCCGGCTGCACGTGCCGCGGGAGTTCGAACGTCCGAGTCGGCGAGCTCAGGACCGAGAGCCGGAGCATCGACCTCGACGGAGTGGAGTCGGTGACCGTCATCCTGAGCGCCGGCGTCGGAGAGGTCGCCGTCTCGGGCGGCGCCCGGGAGCTGGCCGACGCCGAGTTCGAGTACAACGTCGAAGAGTGGAGACCCGAGATCGACTACCGAAGGGACGGCACACGAGGCGTTCTCACGATCACGCAGGGCGGCAGCTCGAAGTGCAACATCGGTTCCCGCGCAAAGAGCTCGTGGGACCTCGTTCTCAACAGCGACGTTCGCCTCGACCTCGAGATCGAGATGGGCGCCGGGGACGTCCGACTGAACCTCGCCGGGCTCGAGCTCAGGCACCTCGACGTCGACGCCGGCTTCGGGAACATCGTGATCGACATGACCGGCGACTGGACGGACGACGTCGCGGTCAACATAGACGGCGGAGTCGGCAACATCGAACTCAGGGTGCCGGACAGCGTCGGCGTGCGGGTCGAGCGCGACGTCGGCATCGGCTCGACCGAGACCCACGGTTTCACGAAGCGCGGCGGCTACTTCGTGAACGACGCCTACGGCGAGACCGACGCCACGCTCGACATCAACGTCGACGCCGGCATCGGTAGGATCAGGATTGAGAGCGTCGGACGCCGCAGCAGGCAGGCGTAGCCCGGACGGGCCGCCCTCGATCGAGAGATCCGCGCGTCGCCGCGACAGGCCGGACGCGCCGAGGGACGACCCCAGGAGGACCCGCTCCTCCCCCCCTCAAGCTCCCCCCACCCGAGACGGGCCGGGGGGAGCACCTCTTTTCTCGTCTCCCCACGGAAACCGCTTGACACCGTCCGCCCTACTTCTATATTGTGGTACCTGAATTCCAGAATAGGTGGTGTCGTGCTCGACCCACCTGATCGTGTGGCCTCACCCGGGAGTCACCGTGAGCACCATCTTCAAGGTGTCGGAGGCGGCGTCGCTCGCCCTCCACGCGGCCGCGATCATCGCGGGGCGCGGCGGGGAGCCCGTGCCCGTGTCGGAGATGGCCGAGGTTCTCGGAGCCTCGGAGGCCCATCTGTCGAAGGTGCTGCAGAGGCTCGCGCGCGCGGGCCTCGTGCACGGCAAGCCGGGTCCGCACGGCGGGTTCACGCTGACGAAGCCGGAGGGACGGGTCACGCTGCGCGATCTCTACGAGGCGATCGAGGGGCCGATCTCGTGTGAGCGGTGCCTCTTCGACCTTCCGGTCTGTGACAGAAAGAGATGTGCTCTCTCTCGCCTTCTCACCAGGGTGAGCAATGAGATGGCGCGGGAGCTTCGTGCGATCACGCTCGAGGATTTCAGGGTGCCGTCGGGTGCGCGCAGGCGCTCCCAGCGGCCGCAATCACTACCGTAGGGGCGGTCCGCCGCCCAGGGAGGAGAGGACCTTGTATTGTCACCAGTGCGAGCAGACGGCAAGAGGAGCCGCCTGTACGACGATGGGCGTCTGCGGCAAGGACGAT
>JALGVU010000235.1 GCA_025774545.1 bacterium
CGCGATCTTCCTCGAAGACGGCACGATGTACCACATCATCTGGGTCGGTCCCACGTACTTCCTCTACCATCTCGAGACCGGCGACGTCATGTTCACCGAGCCGACGACCGACGACCCGGGTGGCGACCCCACCGGCGAGATCTGGCACGAGATCGCTCCCCACTTCTGCGACGAGTGGGAGATCGACGCGTGGGAGGACAACGGCGACGGCATCGTGAGCGTCTGCGACATCGTCTGGATCGCCGGCGAGCCGTGGCACATCGAGGAGGTCCGCCTCGACATCACGGTCGTCCCGGGAAGCCCCGTCGAGGATAGCACCTGGGGTCAGATCAAGGCGTTCTTCAAGGGCCTGTTCCGGTAGCCCGGCGACGAGCGTCCTGCGCGCTGCTCGACGCACGCGCACACGAATCAGGGACTGCCGCGAGATGCCCGGCGCGCATTGCGTCGGGCGTCTCTCGTTCTCAGAGCGGTCGCATGAATCTGGCTTGACGTACACAAGATGCTGTGATACGGTGCGGCCGCGTTGGCGCCGCGCCGTCACGGTGAGGTCGTTGTGTACGCCGGAGAGCGCGGCAGGTCGTCGAACCGCTCTTCGGAGCATCGGACAAGGAGGATGGTGTGAGAACCGTCTTTGCGATCGCCCTTGTTGCCCTTCTCGCCGTCACCGCGAGCGGACAGATATGTCTCGAGCTTGGGGGCTCCCCGGTCCGCTATGACATTCCCGACACCGGGTCCCCGTGGCACGAGCTCTTCCCGAACTTCTGTGTGATGCACAATCAGACAGGGTACTCAGACAACGGCGACGGCGTCGTGAGCGAGTGCGACGCTATCTTCCTCGATGGGCTCATGTACCACATCGATTGGGCCGGCCCGACGTACTACCTCTACAACACCGAAACCGGCGACGTGAAGTTCCTCGAGCCGACGAGCGATGATCCGGGTGCGAACCCCGTCGGCGAGATCTGGCACGAGGTCGCCCCCGCGTACTGCACCGAGTGGGAGATCATGGGCTGGGACGACAATGGCAACGGCGTCGTCGATCCGTGCGACATCATCGTGCTCGCGGGCGACACCCTCTGGCACATCGAGGAGGTGCGCCTCGACATCACGGTGAGCCCGGAGAGCCCGGTCGAAGACAGCACGTGGGGTCAGATCAAGAGCTTCTTCAGGAACCTGTTCTAGGCCCGAGGGAGTTCGAGGGAGCGACGCTCCCAGCACAAACGAATCCCGCCCGAGTGCTCCTGCCCGGGCGGGATTCCTCTGTCTCGGCACTGCGGGCAGGCACTCAGGGATCTTCGCGGGGAGCCCCGTCCGGCCTCTCGGATCGCGGCGCGGGAATCAGCCGCCCGCCGATGCCGCGCCAGTCCTCCACGCCGCCGCAGAACCGCTCGACGTGAAGGAAGCCGACGCGCGCCGCGGTCGTCGATGTGTACCTGCTTCTGATGCAGTTCGTGCCGTAGCAGTAGGTCACGACGGGGGCGGTCCTCCTGTCGAGCGCAGGCCAGTGGCGGTCGAGCACGACCTCGAGGGAGTCGGCGAAGAGCCGAGACGAGAGCCCCACGGCGCCGGGAATGTGCCCGCGCCGCCAGTCGCCCTCGTGCCGCACGTCGAAGAGCGCGAACGCTCCGGGAGGAGCGTCCCGCTTGAACAGCCGTCCCAACCCCGCGAGCCTGTGCTCGAGCTCCTCGGCCGAGACGACCCGCACGACCGGGAGACTCGTGTCCGCCAGCCACTGCTCCCACCCGCCCGGGAAGAGGCGGACCCGCTCTATCCCGGCGCGCCGAAGGAGGAGATACCCGACGGCACCGTTGCCCGAGATCCCGTCGCCGTGGACGATGAACTCGTCGCCGAGGCTGACGGGGCTCGATGGACGCGGCCCCAGATCCGAGAAGATCGACCGAGTCTCCGCTGGGTCCCGAAGCGTGCCGTCGCGCGTGAAAAACTGGCCGAAGTCGAAGGGAAGGGCGTGCGGGATGTGTCCGACGCGGACCGGCGCCCCCCACTGCGAGCGGTCGATGGCCCCCTCCCACGCGTCGGCGCCCCTCGCGTCGACGATCTCGACGCCGTCCTCGCCGAACGCGAGCCTCACGTACTCCTGGGTCGCGAGTCGCTCGGGCGCGGCGGCCGGCTTCCAGGCCGCCTCGCGAAGCGTCGATGGCTCGGGGACGATGCTCCCGCCGCCCTGCACCCACGCGTCAAGACCCCCCTCGAGGACCGCCGCGTTCGTGGCACCGGCGGTCTCGAGGAACCAGAAGAGCAGGGCCGCGTCTCCCGAGAGCGCCTCGTCGCCGCAGCAGATGATGCGCTCGCGCCCGGCGAGGCCGAGCGCGGCGAACGCGCTCCCCGCGTGCCTGACGGCTGGCAGAACGCCAACCGGAATCGAGATCGCGCCCGAGATGTGACCGCGGAGGTAGGACGCCGCGTCGCGGGCGTCGACGACAACGAGCCCGCGGTCGCCCAGTCGGTCGGCGAGCGACGCCGCGCTGACCGTCACGTCCGGGTAGCGGGCGTCTGCGGTGTCGTCCTTTCGCGACCACGGCGGCCACTCCCCGCGACAGTCGTCGGCGAGCGGCGCGAGAAGCACGAGGGCGGCCGCGAGCAGGAGCGTGACGACGCGAGCGCCGCGCGGTGGGAGGCCCCACGTCTCTCGGGGAACGGAGTCCCGCGTCTCACGGTGCGCCGAGCCCCGCGCCCCTCGGGACACGGAGCCGTGCGTCGCTCGGAGCCGAGCCTTCGATCGTCTCACGCGAGCCCCCTCGCGGGTTCAAGGACGCGACGCGCGGAGCCCGTGAACCGCGTGCTCCGCGCGTCGAACGGCAGATGAACCGGGTCGGCTACTTCCCTCCGCCTTCCTCGTTCTTCTCCCTGCCCTTCTTCACGGCGATCGAGACGCACCAGGCGAAGCCGCCGTAGAGCACGATGCCGACCACGATGCTCATGATCCACGCGGAGAGTGGCATCACTCCTCCTCCTTCGACTTCGAGCCGGGGAGCGCCGTGATGAGCGCCGCAACGACGATGATCGTCGCGACGACGCCCCAGCCGCCGACCATGAGCGCCCACTTCGGATAGCCCTCGTACGGGACCCTGAACTCCTGGATGATGTTGGCGACGAGCGCCCAGCCGAGCGCCAGCGGCGTGATCCACTTGATGAAGAGATCCCACCACCAGCCGATCTTGAAGTCGGACACCTCGTTGATGTAGTCCCTGAGCTTCTTCGTCCCGTAGAACCAGCCGATCACGATGCACTCGAGGAACCCGATCACGACGAGCCCGTAGTTGTTCATCCAGTGGTCGACGATGTCGAGCCAGTAGAGCCCGGAGCCCGTCGTGAAGATGAGGCCGACGAGGAACCCGAACGAGCAGAAGATGCCCGTCGCGACGTTCTGGGAGATGTGCCACTTGTCCCTGATGCCCGCGACGGCGCCCTCGACGATCGAGAACGCCGAGTCGATTCCGAGGGTCAGGAGCGTGATGAAGAACATCGCGGCGATCACGGGCGCGAACGGCATGAGACTCATCGCCGTCGGGTAGATCACGAACGCGAGCCCGGGCCCGGCGGCGACGACGCTGTCGATCGGGACGCCCTGCGCCTGCGCGAGGTAGCCGAGGACGCTGAAGACCGCGAATCCGGCGAAGAACGCGAAGCCGGCGTCGGCGAAGCTCGTGATGAACGCGTTGTTGGTGATGTCCGAGCGCTTGGGGAGATAGCTCGCGTAGGCAGTGAGGATCCCGAACCCGAGACTCAGCGAGAAGAAGACCTGCGCGTACGCCTGGAGCCACGTCTCGGCGTTGAGAAGCGCGCCGAAATCTGGCGTGAGGTAGTAGCGGAGCCCCTCGAGCGCGCCCGGGAGTGTCACACCGCGGATGAGAATGAGAAGGAGCAGGAGGGCGGGCAGGGGCACGGTGATCATGACGACCTTGCCGACCCTGAGCACCCCCTTCTTGATGATCCAGTAGATGCACGCCCAGGTAACCGCGAGCCCGACGAGGACGGGCCACGAGATGGCGCCGATCTCCCCCGGCCCGTCGGTCAGCCTGAGGACGCGGTGGAAGAACGCCTCGGGATCCTCGCACCAGGGCTGGCCGAACGAGCACGCCAGGTAGTCCCAGCACCAGCCCATGATGACCGCGTAGTAGAACGAGATCGTCGTGCCGACCGCGAGCGCCCACCACCCGATCATCGCGAAGCCCGGCTTCACCTCCTTGAGGGAGCCCGGCGACGATTTCTGGAAACGCTGGCCCAGCGCGTATTCCAGAATCATGAGCGGAACGCCGGCCGTCAGAAGCGCGACGATGTAGGGAATGAGAAACGCCCCGCCGCCGTTGGCGTACGCCACCATCGGGAATCGCCAAAGATTCCCGAGCCCGATGGCACTCCCGATCGCCGCCATGATGAACACGGGCCTGCTTGCCCACCTGTCGCGACGCGCCATCTATC
>JALGVU010000236.1 GCA_025774545.1 bacterium
GACCCAGACCGTGCTCGGGCGTTCCAGCGCCAGGAACACGTTGTTCCCGTAGTCGGGGTGGCTGTACTCCTCGGCGCGGAAGAGGATCTCTCCCCCGGGGCCCTCCCAGTTGTGGTTGGCGTAGATCCATATGAAGTCGGTGCCGCCGTCGCCCGTGAGGTCGGACAGAAGAGTGCCGTCGGACGCGTACAGCGCGAGTGCCGTCGAGGTCCACCCGAGATCGGACCTCAGGGACAGGATCCTGTCGTCGCTCTCCCCGCTGTAGAACGCCCAGAGGCCGGGGACGTTGCCGGTCACCGGATCCCCCCAGCCGCTCGTCTGCTCGGTCCATACGCCGCCGCTGTACGCCGTGTAGATGCTCCCGGCGGGATACGGATAGGCCGAGTTCGTGGAGTAGTAGCTGACTCTTGTCCCGTCGTAGTTCGAGGACGGATCGAGGTTCTTGTCGGCCGAGCTGATCGTGGTCGACGGATACGTACCGTCGAAGAGGAGGATCCTATCGTTCCCCGTGTTGTAGCCCGACCCCAAGATGATCTTGGTGTCGTCCTGCGCGTAGAAACCGGGGTTCGTCACGTCGAAGCCGTTCGTGTCGAGAGCCGGATCGTAGAGCGTGCTGAACGACGACGTGGAGAAGTCGTACGTCTTCACGAGATTCGCCGTAGTCATGTGAATCTCGTTGAAGAGCAGGAGATCCGGATCCGTCGGAGACCAGCTGCACTGATTGTTGTAGGCGACGTCGCCGACACCCCCGGTGCTCGTGATCTGCTGGGGATTCGACAGCGTGTGCGTCGTCCCGTCGTAGTCGCAGACCCAGACTTCGTACGGGTCGCCGACGCCGTCGAACTTCGTGCGGGTCGTCATCGCGACCCTCGTCCCGTCGGCGTTGAAGCACACGTACTTCATGTAGTAGCCGTGCGGGAAGACGGGCGTGTCGCCGGCCGTGTAGGTTCGGTAGTCGTTGTCGGTCAGGTCGACGATGATGTAGTCAGGATCATGGTTGGGGAAGTAATCGCCGCCGGGCCAGCCCCGGACGTCGCCCTTGATCACGGGATCGTCCCCGCCCGTGTCCACTTCTTCATAGACGTAGGCCGCCGACTGCCCCGCCAGCAGAAAAGCAACCAGCATGACGGCCAACATCCAAAGTGCGCGCTGCTTCATCGTGTCACCTCCGTCGTTCGTGGCTCTCGTTCTTGATGGGGCGCCTCGACCGCTCTTGAGACGACTGCGCCGGATGCCGCTCCAGGTCTCACAATGCGGAGCGGTACCACAGAACTGCCATCGCGTTCCTCCTCCTCAAGAGCGCGCTGCCCCACCCTGTCGGACGGCGCGCACTCTTGAAGGACCGGGGTCCGGGCCCCAGCCCGGACCCCATCCCATTCTGCCTACTTCAGGAGCATCATCTTGTGGCTGCCGTGGAACGCGTCCGCCTCCATCGTGCAGAAGTAGACGCCGCTGCCCACGGACTCGCCGCTGTCGTTCCGGCCGTCCCACGCCACTTCGTGGTGGCCGGGGTCCTTCGAACCGTCGACGAGCGTGCGAACCAGACGACCACTCACGTCGTACACGCGGATCGACACGTGAGACTCGTGAGGCACCTGGTAAGCCACCTTCGTCATCGGATTGAACGGGTTCGGCAGGTTGCCCACCAGACGGTACGCAACCGGGGTCTCGGACCGCCACTCGATCCCCTCGAAGGAAGCCGAGAGAGCTTCGTTGTTCGCGCCTCTGAGATCGGCGCTGTCGAACTCGAGCGTGTACTCGTCCGAGAGAGCGCGGAACGTCATGACCGCCACCTCACCGGAACCGCCGACCGTCACGTCCGTACCCAGCACCGCCAGGTCGATCTGCACGCTCGAGTCGTCCGAGCCGTGCCAGAAGAACACAGGCGCCAGCGGCGACGACATGTCGTCGGACAGCCGCGCGTTCACGAACTCGAGATCCGAGGAACCGTAGGCGATCACGGTCGAGAGACCCTTCACCTCGCTCGCGTTCCCCTCGAGCCTCAGGGCGACCTCGAACAGCCCGTCCTCGATCGCGCCGAGCTCCGCCAACTCCAGCGACAGTGCCTTCGTCGACTCATCCGGCAGGAACGGAACCACGCGCGGTGCCACCACGCCGTAGTTCATCGCGAAGAGCATCAGATCCTCGAACTGGATCATGTCGTCCGGCTCGGGTACACCAACACGCGTGTTGTCGTGGCTCGGACCGACGTCGCACTCAGCGTAACCCGGTACCCCAGCGGGCGGCGGCGAGCCGTAGTTTCCGGCCAGCTTGTCAATGTCGGCGGGGTTCACGAGTCCGTTGTAGCCGTCCCAGAAGCCGAGTGACGTCGTGACGTCACCCAGCCAGTAGTTCGTGCACCGGTCCTGGCCGGCGGCGTCCACCGTCCCGTAGTTCAGCGCCCAGTCGTACGCGAACGCGCTGTAGTAGTGGATGTCACGAGGAACGATCGCGTGCACGCCGCCCGTCACAACACCCGTATCGTCGAACGCCTCATCGTCACCTGCAGTGTGTGTCGGCGGATACACCGCCGGCGGCGGATCGTAGTACGGGTAGTCGCCCCACGCCGTGTAACGCACCACGATCCCGTAGTAGTTCGTGTCGAGAGACGGCGACGTCGGATCGGTCCACGACAGGATCCCTTCCTCGTGAGCAGGAGCCGCAGCGAACCCGGTCACCTTCCCCGGAGGCGTGTTATCGACGATGATGTCGTCGCTCCCGGTACCCACGTTCCCGAGACCGTCCGTCGCGTTCACCGACGCGCTCTGCGCGCCGTCAGCCGTCAGCGTCACGTTGAAGAAGTGCCACAGGGCGGCGCCCGTTCCGGGGTTGTAGCTGAAGGGAGGAACGGCTGTGCCGCCGCCGACGAGAAGCGTCGAGACGTCTGCCTTGATGTCGGACTCAACAAGGGGGTAGTCATCGGTCACGACGGCCGTGAGGTACAGGTGGTCGTGGTCCTTTGCGTAGTCATCCGTGTGCGTGAGGGTGTCGTTGTGAAGCTCGACGCCCGTCACCGACGGATTCGTGATGTCGACCTGGATCTCCCCGTCGTCCTCGAAGAACCCGGAGAGCGGATTGTTGTTGTTGTCGCGGAACGCGACCAGCGTGATGTCGACAGTGGTCGCGCCGTAGGCGACCGCGTCAAAGCCGATCGTGAACATCGTCCCGGGCGTGAACACCCCGCTCATCGCACCGAGCAGCACGCAGTCGACAGTGATCTCGTCGGTCCCCGAGCTGTAGACGAAGAACTGGGTCGAGCCCGCATCGGAGAGAAGGGCTCCCTCAGTCACGTCGCCGACGACGGCGCCAGCCACGGCTCCGCCCCAACTGAACGTGACGGAGTACCCGTAGATCGCCCCACCACCGCCGCCCAGGTACTCCACAGCGATGGTCCCATCCGGGTCGTTCGGAAGCGACGCGACGTTCAGGATGAGTGGAGTAGGATCGCAGACGACGTTCTCGCTGCCAGCCATTCCGATCCAGGGATCGTGCTCCACGTAGCTCGTGATCTCGTCCCCGGTGCCCGGACCGACGCCGCCAGGACCGCTGGCGTCACCCCACCAGCATTCCCTGGCGTCGACGTCCACGGTCGAGTAGTTGTGACAACCATCGCCGGCGTTCCCGTAGACGGTGTTCCACGTGAGATCGATACCCGAGGGCGTCCCGTCGATGCCGATGCCGTGTCCGGTGCCGGCGTGGCCGTTCCAGGTTCCGTCGTTGCCGTAGATCAGGTTGTACTGGGCGGAGACGTCCGAGCTGCCATCCTTGATACTCAGTGCGCCGACCGACCAGCCCTCCGCGGCCACGTTCGTGATCGTGTTGCCCGTGATGGTGGCGTCGTCCGAGCCGACGAACGAGATGCCGCCCTCCCGGGCTCCGTCCACGTAGTTATCGGTGATCACGGCGTGATCTGACGGGGTCGTCGTGGTCCACGAATACCCCACCCAGATGCCGTGGTCTCCGGAGTTCAGGACCGTGTTGCCGTCGACCGTCGCGTAGTCGGATCCGCGGGCGATGAACATGCCGTCCGAGTAGTTGTTCTGTACGAGGCAGTCGCTCACCGTCAGATTGGTGAAGCAGAGGGCATAGATGCCCGAGTAGCAGTCCTCGACGGTCACGTTCTCGACGGTGCAGCCGTCGTAGAAAACGTAGCCCTCACCGATCTCGTCGTGGTCCCAGTCGCGGTGGACGATGCCGTAGCCGCCCGTGCTCATCATGTCGCCGGTGAATCCCCTGACCGTGAAGTTCTGGATCAGCACGTCCTCGGCCTGCACGTGGATGCCCTTCGGCCAGTACGACGCGGAACTCCCAACGCCCCCGATTGCGCCGTCGATGATGGTCCCGGACTGCGACTGGCCGAGCAGATGGACGTCGTCCATCTCTATGTACGCCCCGACGCCGGTCGTCGGGAATGCGCCGTACGTACCATCCATGACGTTGACGGTCGGGTTCCCGATGGTCGGGGCCTCGAGGAAGTCGAACGACTCGTGGATTCTCGTTATCGGGTAGCCGGGATAGAGAACCTGCGGGCTGTCGTCGTCCACGTAGAGCGTCGTGTAGACAGGTTCGAACCCGGGGTTCTGAGCCGTCCCACCCCCGACCCAAGGCGTGTAGTCGACGCCCACGCCGTTGTTCGCGAGCGCTTTCACCGCCGCGGCATCCGTCGTGCCCCAGTAGTTCCCGGACGCGTCCATCAGCTCCGTCACCAGAGTCGTGTTGACCTTGACGCCGAAGTTCACGTTACCGGAAAGGTCGTTCCCGTCGATCTGGACCTCCTCGGTGTCGATCACATGCCGGTCGACGTTGATGCCGGTATCGCCGTTGTTGGTGATGCTGTTGACGGCAATATCGATCCCCTGGCCTTTGACGCTCACGCCGAACCGGCTGTTGTTGGAGAGGTCGTTGTATTCGATCCCCAGGCCGATCGTCGACCCCCAGAAGGAGACGCCGTCCTTGTTGCCGGTGAACACGTTCTGGGCGATCGC
>JALGVU010000237.1 GCA_025774545.1 bacterium
GAGGGGCCGCGGGTCAATCTCCTCGAGTTGCTGAGACTCCTCCATGAAGGACCGCGATCGAGCGTCGTCAAAGGGGTCGATGCGGAGTGGAACGAAGCCACCGGGGAGTTCGACGGCTTCGACGTAACGTTCTAGCCCGCTCGGGAAGGTGACCGTGCCGGCTCTCTCTCGCAAGGCAACAATCGTCGCCGTGATCGTCGCGATCGCGGCGATCTCAACGTTCTCAGGGAGCGGGTGCACGCCGCTCCCGCCGAGTTCCAGGAGCTGCGAGACCGGTTCCTCGGACTCGTCGGGGTCGACGGGCTCGTCCGGGTCGTCGGTGACGTCCGCGTCCGTTCGATCGTCGAGCGCGAAGGGCGTCTACCACACGGTCCAGAAGGGCGAGACCGTCTGGCGGATCTCGAAGACCTACGGCGTGTCGATCGCCGAGATCGTGGAGGCGAACGACCTCGACGACTACACGATCGGGATCGGGCAGAGGCTCCTCATCCCGGGCGCCGCGAGCGTCAAGCGCATCGACCCGGCACCCAGCAGGGAGACGGCCGACAAGGAGCTCGCGGCGAACCCGAACGCGAAGCTCTCCTGGCCGCTCGCCGGGCGGAGGAGGAGCTCCGTCACGAGCGGGTTCGGCAACAGGAAGGACCCGGTCCACGGAAGGACCTCGTTCCACAAGGGGATCGACATCGACGCGGCGCGCGAGGAGCGCGTGCTCGCCGCGGCCGGCGGCGAGGTCGTCTTCGCCGGGAAGATGAGCGGGTTCGGCACGGTCGTCATGCTCGACCACGGGGGAAGGCTGATCACGGTCTACGCGCACCTCTCGCGGGCGATCGTCAAGCTCGAGGACATGGTCGAGCGCGGCAAACCGGTCGGCTACGTGGGAACGAGCGGGAAGTCCACCGGATCGCACCTCCACTTCGAGGTGCGCTACAAGGGCGTCTCGGTCGATCCACTGAAGTACCTGCCGTAGCCGCGCCCCGGCGCGCGACGGCGAGTCGGACAATCGAACGGAATCACACCGGCCTCGGCCGGAGCGACGAAGCAGGGAAGGGGCAAGCGATGGATCTCAAGGAACTCATCCGCGACGTTCCCGGGTTCCCGAAGGAAGGGATCATTTTCAAGGACATCACGACCCTGACGAAGGACGCCGCCGGCTTCCGGGAGAGCGTCGACAGGATCGTCGAGCGCTACGCGGACGCTGCGGTCGACCTCGTCGTCGGCATCGAGGCGCGCGGCTTCATCTTCGGAGGAGCGATCGCGTATCAGCTCGGCGTCGGGTTCGTTCCCGCGAGGAAGCCGGGGAAGCTCCCCGCCGAGACGGTGCGCGCGGAGTACGAGCTCGAGTACGGAACCGACGCGATCGAGATGCACAAGGACGCGATCACCCCGGGTCAGAGGGTCCTCATCGTCGACGACCTCCTCGCGACCGGCGGCACCGCGTGCGCCGCGGCCGTACTCGTGGAGAAGCTCGGCGGCCAGGTCGTCGCGTTCGCGTTCCTCGTGGACCTTCCGTTCCTCGGCGGTGGGGGCAAACTGCCTGGATACGAGGTCTTCAGTCTGGTAGCATACGAAGGGGAGTAGACACTTGGGGCCCGGGTCGGAACGATCGGGCCGCCGCGCTCCACCACATCCGAACAACGCCCCCGTAGCTCAGGTGGATAGAGCACCGGTTTCCTAAACCGGGTGCCGCAGGTTCAAGTCCTGCCGGGGGTACCAGCGCACAGCGCGTCCGGTCTGTCAAGACCGGGCGCGCTTCCGTCTGCCTGCCGTGTTCGTTCAGGGACGCGTCTTCCTGTGAGAGTTCGAGTCCGCCGAGGGGGACAGGACTCGGGAGGACCTGCTGACGGTTTCGCGAGCGTACATTCAGCATATACGTGCTGCCATATTACCTATTGCCGAGTATCAGACATGTTGCTACACTCACGTTGACTCCTGACTGACCATCGTCCAATAGACAATTGGCGAGCGGTGCAGCGCATCGATGCGAAGGCGCGCTGTATCGGGTCGTCCGCGCAGCTGATTCGCGATGGTTAGCTGGCGCGAAGAGCGCGTGGAGCCTAGCCACGGCGTAGCGGCATGGACATAGCTGCTGGTATGGAAGAGTAGGCACCCCATATGAGTACTGATCCCGTAGGGCGCGGAGTGGTTGGTTGTGGCGCGGGAGACTTCGGCCCCTGCAAACGGCTGACGCATTGCTGTCAGCTACGCGCTCCGACGAGGTGAGCTATCGGATTCCTGTCCTGTCGTGAAAGGGGGGCGGACATCATGAAGCATCTGCTGACAATCTGGGGACTCGTTTGCCTAGTCGCTCTGGTCCTGGGGACCGGGGTCGCGAGTGGCCAGTCAACCGACTTCATCGTCGGATGGGGCTCTCAGGTCGTTGTGGAACCCTCGGCGCTCGAGGATCTCGTGGCGGTCGCGGGGGGCTATGCTCACAGCCTGGGCGTCAAGTCCGATGGGACGATCGTGGCCTGGGGGTGGAATGGAGACGGCCAGTGCGATGTCCCTGCGCCGAACGCAGACTTCGTGGCGGTCGCGGGGGGCGGCACTGTCGCGGGGGGGTGGTCGACGCTTCAAGGTCACAGCCTGGGCGTCAAGTCCGACGGGACGATCGTGGCCTGGGGGAGGAACAACTCCGGCCAGTGCGACGTCCCTGCTCCGAACGCGGACTTCGTGGCGGTCGCCGCGAGCGCGTGGCACAGCCTGGGCCTCAAGTCCGACGGGACGATCGTGGCCTGGGGGGCCAACTGGGCTGGCCAGTGCGATGTCCCCGCGCCGAACGCGGACTTCGTGGCGGTCGCGGCGGGCGGCGGCGACCCCTATTCGGAGCCTAGTGCTCACAGCCTGGGCGTCAAGTCCGACGGGACGATCGTGGCCTGGGGGAGCAATGACTACGGCGAGTGCGATGTCCCGGCGCCGAACACGGACTTCGTGGCGGTCGCGGCCGGCGGGGGTCACAGCCTGGGCGTCAAGTCCGACGGGACGATCGTTGCATGGGGGTACAATGGCGAGGGTCAGTGCGACGTTCCCGCGCCGAACGCGGACTTCGTGGTGGTAGCGGCGGGCTGGGGGCACAGCCTGGGCGTCAAGTCCGACGGGGCGGTCGTGGCCTGGGGGGGCAACTGGTTTGGCCAGTGCAATGTCCCGGCGCCGAACGCGGACTTCGTTGCGGTCGCGGCGGGCGGCTATCTGTGGGCGTTGTCGCTGTACAATTTTGGTCACAGCCTGGGCCTCAAGTCAGACGGCACGATCGTGGCCTGGGGATGGAACAACGAGGGCCAGTGCGATGTCCCCGCGCCGAACGCGGACTTCGTGGCGGTCGCGGCGGGCGTCTTGCACAGCCTGGGCCTCAAGTCCGACGGGACGATCGTGGCCTGGGGGGATAATGCAGATGGCGCGTGCGACGTCCCCGCGCCGAACGCAGACTTCGTTGCGGTCGCGGCGGGCGGCGGTCCGGTTGGCTCGCTGGGCCAAAGTCACAGCGTGGGGCTCAAGTCCGACGGGACGGTTGTGGCATGGGGGGCCAACGACTACGGCCAGTGCGACATCTCCGCGCCGAACGCCGACTTCGTGGCGGTCGCGGCGGGCGGGTCTCACAGTCTGGGCCTCAAGGCCAACGGGACGATCGTCGCATGGGGGGCCAATGGCTCCGGCCAGTGCGACGTCCCCGCGCCGAATGCGGACTTCGTGGCGGTCGCGGGGGGCGCGTATCACAGCCTGGGCCTCAAGTCCGACGGGACGATCGTGGCGTGGGGATGGAATGAGTACGGCCAGTGTGACGTCCCTGCTCCGAACGCGGACTTCGTGGCGGTCGCGGGGGGCGGCTTTCGCAGCCTGGGCATTAGGAGCCCCGGCACCACGCCCGTTGAGACTTCCTTCTACGCCACGCTGGTGCAAGAGGATGGCTCCGTGTTGCTCAGATGGTCGCTCCCGAGCTGCCCCGGTGGTGTCGGTCTCCTGATCTACCGGTCGCCCTCTGCGGACGGTCCCTACGGCTGCATCACGCCGGAGCCGCTGCCTGATGCTGCGCTGGGCAGCTATGCCGACGAGACTGCGTGGCCTGGTGGAACGTTCTGGTACGAGCTGCGCGCCCTGCTGGCCTCCGGGGAAGAGGTCCTCGCGACCGACATACGTCCCTCGATTGCTGTGCCCGGAACGCTGGCGTTCGGGATTCGATACGTGATGCCCAATCCTGCCACGACCCATGCGAGTATCGGCTACTCGCTTCCCGAGGGGTGGCGGTCTGCCCGGCTCTCGGTGCATGACGTGGCCGGCCGGCTCGTCCGGCGGTTGGACCCCGCGACGGGGGCTCGTGGGTTCCTCTCGGTCGATTGGGACGGCAGAGCCGGTTCAGGGGAACGGGTTGCCTCCGGTGTGTACTTCGTCCGGCTCGAGGTGGACGGTGCGGTGGCAACGCAGAGGCTG
>JALGVU010000238.1 GCA_025774545.1 bacterium
GGAACCAGCTCGTCGTCGACTCCCTCGACTTCCCGACCCTGGCGAGAACGGGCCTCCACTCGGACGAGGAGCTCCTCAGGACCGAGACGATCACGGGCAGGCCCACGGCCGAGATCACGAGCATCGCCAGGCCCCAGGAGTCCTCCCACGCCGGTTTTCTGGCACTCGACGAGGACATCGTGTCCGTTCTCAGGGCCGACAACGATCTGGTCGCTCGGCTGGGGCTCACGCACCCCGACTGTGCGAGGCCGCTCTTCCACGTCTTCAACGTCATCCGGACAATCAGGCGGGACTCCGAGCGAGGCAACGTGGGCGGCATCCTCTATAATGGGAGGTGGGTGTTCCTCGACTTCCTCGGAGCGAAGGGCTGGCAGCGGTCGATCTTCGACGACGAGATCCTCGGGTATTGGCGGATCTGGATGACGCGAGACCCTGACCCGGAGGAGATCACGCTCCTGTCAGAACGCTACCCGGATCTCTCGGAGGAGGACAGAGACGAGACCATGGGGACGCTCACGCGGATCCACACCGGAGAGATGGTGCCCTTCTACATCACGCGGTACGGGTTCTACGAGGGGCACACGTCGTATCGGGCGGATCCGATCGCGATCGCGAGCGTCTTCGGCCTCAGGAGCCTCGCCGAGATCGAATCGGCATTCGAGGGCGGGCTTCCCGAGGTGCTGACGGAGCACTTCACCGGGGGAAACGCAGGCGAGTGAGCCCGTCACGGGCGGGCGACTCGCTCTGGCCCCCGCCGAGTGATCCCGGCGCGGAGGCGCGACTCCCGACACGATCCGGCACACGAAAGGGGGAACTCGTCATGGTGTGCATCGGCAGCAGGCGCGGAGCCTCCCTCGCTCGCGTCGTCCCGCTCGTGCTCTTCTGCCTGGCTCTCTGTGCGACGGCCGGCCACGGCTTCGACTACACTTACGAGGACGACTTCAGCACCGACCAGGCGATGACCGACAGCCACGACCACTCGGTCTTCGTCACCTCGATCCCGGATCCGTGGCCGCTCACGGGCTTCCTCATCTACGAGCACGACGTGCCGGGCGACCGCGCCCTCGCGTTCTACAACGGCACGCTGCACGACTCGGACGCGCGCCTCGTCTACGCGATGCCGCTTGAGTCGGTCGGCCAGCTCGTCTCATCCGGCAGCCTCGAGTTCGACATTGTGTGGGAGATCTCCCAGGACATGGGCCTCGTTCGGGTCTGGACCGCGTCGTTGGGGCTGATCGGCGTCGGCGGGAACGAGGGGCACTACGTCTTCGACGTCTCTCCCACGCAGCCGGTCGAGCAGCTACTGATCATTATCAAGGCGCACTACGTTCGCATCGACAACCTCCTCGTGAATCTCGAGTACTCCACGCCCGTCGAGTCATCGACGTGGTCGACGATCAAGGGAATCTTCAGGAGCGAGACCGGCCCGGCGTAGGCGCCGGCTCGAAACGACAGCCGAGGGAGGACAGGGGATGAGGACGATCACGCTCGCTTTGCTCGCCGCTCTGCTCGTTCCGGTCGGGGGCCCGAGCGCCCACGCCGGCGAGGGGTCAGGCCCGCGGCTCATCACCGTGACCGGCCGGGCCGAGGTGAAGGTGGTTCCGGGCGAGGTCCGGCTCACCCTCGGGGTCGAGACGATCGCCGAGGGGCTCGCGGATGCCAAGGCGGCGAACGACGAGCGCGTCGAGACGATTCTCGTCGCCGCGGAGGCGCACGGTATCGAGAAACGTCGCATCCGGACCGACTTCGTCGGGATCGAGCCCAGGTACGGCGACCATCGCACGCGCACGGATCTCGTCGGCTACGCGGTCACCAAGACGATCGCGATCCATCTCGAGGACGTCTCGCGGTTCGAGTCGCTCCTGTCGTCGGTCCTCGAGGCCGGCGCCAACAGGGTGCAGGGCGTCGAGTTCCAGACGTCGGAGCTCAGGCGCCACCGCGACCGCGCCCGGACGCTGGCGATCGAGGCGGCGAGAGAGAAGGCCGAGGCGATGGCGCGGCGGCTGGACCAGAGGATCGGCAGACCGCATTCCATCACGGAGGGCGCCGCGCGCTCGCGGTTCGCGCCGGCGCTCCAAAACGTGAGCCAGAGCGCCGGACCGGGGTACGCGGGATCGGGAGGCCTGACGCCGAGCGGGGAGATCTCGGTCGAGGCCGAGGTCACGGTCAGCTTCGAGCTCGTGGAGGCCGAGTAGGCCTCGGGCCGGATTGGGCCGCGTCCTGCGCGACGCCACGGGCGTCGCTCGTTTCAAACTCTGGAGGTCGGATCATGAGAGCATGCCTCTCCAGTCGCGGTATCTCCGTGGCCGTCGCGATCCTCGCGGTCGCCGCCCTGCTCGCTCCCGTCGCGGCCCAGGCGGAATGCCCGACGGGCGATCCGGCGTCCGTGCTCGAGTGCTACGCGGAGGCGTATCGTCAGAGGGACGTGACCCTCGTCGATGAGCTCCTTGCCGAGGACTATCTGTGGATCGACGTGTCGTATCCGGGAGCGATGACGTTCGACCGCGACGAGGTCATGCGCATGGCCGAGGGGATGTTCGGCGATGAGAACGTGACGTCGGCCGCGTTGGTCTTCGACGCCGGCGGCGAGATCGTCGTGGGAAGCGAGCCCGGAACGTGGCGGATCGAGGGCGCGCCGGGTCGGCTCGAGATCACGTTCGAGGACCCCGCCATGCCGAAGGCAGAGCCCGTCGAGGCCGGCACATGCTTCACGCTCTACGTCAGAGAGGTGGACGCCGAGGGTGGCGGATCGAGCTACCAGATCTACCGCGAAGTGACGTTCGGCGATGGAGGATGCGACGGCGAGCAGATCCACGACGGGTCCCGAGGGAGATGAACCGATGAGACTGGTCGACGTCGACGAGACCACGGAGGGGACCTTCCTTCGCTGCCTGCACGACGAGCGTCCGGACGACCCGCGCGTCGTTTCACTGCGTCGTCGCTGGTTCGACGCGCAGCGGGGCAACGGTCTTCGCGCGAAGGTGCTCGTGCTCGGTACCGGTGAAGTGGTGGGTCTCTGCCAGTACATGCCGATCGAGTTCACGCATCTCGAGGGCGATGACCTCATGGCGATCCTCTGCATCTGGGTCCACGGCTACGATCATCACATCGGGGACCGACAGGGGAACGGTTACGGACGCCTCATCCTCGAGGCGATCGAGGAGGACGCGCGTGCGTCGGGCGCCGGCGGCGTCGCCGCGTGGGGCATGGACTTCCCACACTGGAACCCGGTCTCCTTCTACGAGCACTTGGGGTACGAGCGCGCCGACAAGGACGGCATGGCCGTGCTCGTGTGGAAGCGCTTCGCGGAAACGGCCTCACCGCCGAGTTTTCTCCGGCAGGCGCGTCGTCCCGAGGGAGACCCTGCGAAGGTCGCGGTCAGGGTGTTCCTGAACGGGTGGTGCATGGGCGCGTGTTCCCAGTGCGTGACCGCGCGCGAGGCGGTGGAGGGGCTCGAGGACATCGTCGACTATAGGGAGATCGACACGTCGGATCCCGACACGCGGCGCTCGTGGGGCATCACGGACGGGCTCTACGTGGAGGGTGAACCGCACAGGCCCTACGAGCCGCCGTGCACGACCGAGGTTCTCAGGCAGGACATCCTGGATCTCGTGGAACGGAGGCGCGGGAGGGGAGAGCAGAACCGATGACGATCGTCTCCGCGGCACTCCTTCTGTTCCTGGTGATGGACCCCTTCGGGAACATCCCGCTCTTCATGACGGCGCTCGGGAACGTCGACCGGTCACGGCACACGAGGATCATCGTCCGCGAGCTTCTCATCGCGCTCGGCGTGCTCGCGGCCTTCCTCTTCACCGGGCAGCACATCCTCCGGCTCCTCCAGATTTCCGGTCCCGCGCTGACGGCGGCCGGAGGGACCGTGCTTCTGCTCATCGCGATCAGGATGGTCTTCCCGCAGGCCGGAGGCCTGGGCGAGGAGGTGACTCCCGGAGAGCCGTTCGTGGTGCCGCTCGCGATCCCCTACGTCGCGGGTCCCTCCGCGATGGCCGCGGTGCTTCTCATCATCAACAGGGAGCCCGGACGGTGGCCCGAGTGGCTCGCCGCCCTGTCGCTCGCCTGGCTCGTCTCGGGGTTGATCATCTGCATGTCGGGGCCGCTCGTTCGCCTTCTGGGGAAGAAGGTGCTGATCGCGATGGAGCGCCTCATGGGGATGCTGCTCGTCGCGGTCTCGATCCAAATGCTGATGACCGGGATCGCCCAGTTCCTAGGAGAGCGGTAGCGGCTCGGCGCCGCGCAGCCATCCGGGCCCCGCGGTCGGCGTGCGTTGGCGCTCCGGCCCCCGCGCCCCAGGCGGCGCCCGGCACGGAGGAGGCAGGCATGAACAAGCGATTGCGGACGATCGGGAAGGTGTGCTTTCCGCTTCCCGCGTACCTGTACCTCTACTGGTCGAGGCT
>JALGVU010000239.1 GCA_025774545.1 bacterium
ACCGTGGCGTTCCTGAGCGAGACGGTCACCGAGATCCTGGGGGAGGCTCCGTCTACCGAGGACGCCTCGCTCGGCCGGGTGTCCGATGTCCTCGCCGCGACGACCACCGAGCTCGAGGCGCTCTCTCGGGAGATGGGCGACATCGCGAACTACCTCCTCAGGCACGGGGTCTTCCTCTCGGTGCTTCTCCACTCGATCGAGGGGACGGCCGAGACGATCGAGGTTCTCGGCGACTCCGTCGATGCCGCGTCCGGCGACCACTTCATCCCGTGGAACGTCCTCATGGAGGACTACCACATCGTGACCGACGTTCGGGCGTACATCATCGACGGGAACCAGGACGTCCATCCCGGCTACACGGGGCACCGCGTCGAGGAGCTCCTCGACCTCGTCGTGGCGGCCGACCGTGCGCTGGCCGAGCACGCGGTCGAGCACACGGCGCGCGAGGTCGAGGGCGTGCGACGTCGTCTCGAGGAGCACTACGGGACCGTGGCCGAGTACCGCGAGGACGCCGATCCCGACGAGCGGGCGGCGGCACTCCAGAAGATCGACGTCGCGATGCGGCGGAACCTCGATCTCGAGACCGCGCTCATCGGCGCGCGCGCGGCCGAGGCGGCTCTCGCCGGCGCGATCTCGAAGGCGGAGAGCGGCGGCCCGCTCCAGAAGGACGCGATCGCCCAGTTCAAGAACGCCTGGATCCACGCGCTCTCGGCCGGTGCCTCAGCGCAGATGGCGGCCGAGGTGCTCGAGCGTGAGTAGGCCACGGCGGTGTGCGGAGCATCGGGTCGCCCTGCGTGGGCAGGGGCCCGGTCGGCGCGCGCACCGCGCCCGCCCGAATCGGAGACACGCATGATCAGAGGGGTCTTCTTCGACGCGGGGAACACGATCGTCCCGCCGAGGCCGGAGCGCGGGGCTCGTTCGACCGAGCCGTGGCGGAGTCGCCTGGCCATGAGGTGCACGCGTTCTGGCCGGTCTACTACACGCCGTTCTACCGCGCGCTCGGTGTGCCGGAGGACGCGATTCCCCAGGCGATCGAGCGTACGCGGATCGAGAACGACAGGGGACTCGGGATCTGGAAGATCCCCGTCGACTCGTTCGACGAGACCATGACGGCGCTGAGGCTCCGGGAGCTCGCGGTCGGCATCATCTCGAACTCCGACGGCCGCCTCGAGGTACGGCTCGAGGAGATCGGGATCCGCGACCGTTTCGACTTCGTGATCGACTCCGCGGTCGTGGGCGTGAGCAAGCCAGACTCCAGGATCTTCGCGATGGCCCTCGACGCGGCCGGGCTCGAGGCTTCCCAGGCGGTCTACGTCGGCGACTACTACGAGGTCGACGTCGTGGGCGCGCGCGAGATCGGCATGACGCCGGTCCTCTTCGATCCGGTCGGCGTCTACGGAGACGTCGACTGCGACGTCATCCGGGGCCTCGACGGCGTCGTCGCGCTCGTCGACCAATGGAAGGACGGTGCGTAATGTCGCTCGAGACGATCTGGCGTCGCGCCGCGAGGCTGCTGCCCGCGGTGGCCGTGGGGGGGATGCTGACCTCGACGCTCCACTCGCTCATCGTCGGGCAGGCCTGGGAGGAGCCGTCGCGAGTCGTGCTGACGTTCATCCGGATCGTCGTGCTGCTCTATTCGATCATCATCCACGAGATCTCGCACGGGCTCATGTCCGAGCGACTGGGCGACCCGACGGCGCGACGCATGGGCCGCATCACGCTGAACCCCATTCCACACATCGATCCCATCGGGACCGTGCTCATCCCGGCCTTCCTCATCATCATGAACTCGCAGGTCATCCTCGGCTGGGCGAAGGGCGTGCCGACGAACATCACGCGGTTCAAGAACCCGCTCCGGGACTTCGCCATCTCGGCCGCCGCCGGACCGGCCTCGAACATGGCGCAGGCTCTCGTGTACGCCGGGCTCGCGCAGCTCGCGATCCGACTGGGCTGGCCCGTGTGGATCTGGTACGTTGGTTACATCGGCACCGTCATCAACCTCGTGCTGGGCTTCTTCAACCTGATTCCCATCCCGCCGCTCGACGGCTCGCGCCTCATCGCCGCGCTCCTGCCGGAGCACGTCGCGGTCCAGTTCTTCCAGGTCGAACGGTTTGGATTCATGATCATCTTCTTCCTGCTGTGGATGGGCGTGTTCGATCCGATCTTCAGAGCGGTCCACGGGCTCGCCATTCGACTCGTTACGTAACGTCGCGTCGCGCGTCGCGGGTCGGGTGCAGGCGCAGCTCCGCGCGCGAGTGAGCGTCCGCACCAGGAGCGAGCGTTCTCGTGCAGGTGAGCGCCCGCGCACATGCGAACGTCCGCGCCACCCGTTGACGCCGGTCATCTTCGGGCGCACGGGAGTCCGGGCGAACCGGAACATGGACGAACCGGAACCCGGGAGGACCCGATCCCGAATCCAGAAGGAACCCCGGCCTCGCGACCCGCATCTTATAGAGCAGAGTGTGGAAGTCACACTCGATGGGACTCGCGAGAACCCGGGGAATTCGATGTGGGGGCATCTAGGGGGGGCTCGCGAGCCCCGACCTGCACGCGAGAACAAGGACGACGGAGGAGCCATTGGCGGACGAGACTGAACACACGGTCGCCGCGTCGCTCGACATGACCGGGTACTTCTGTCCGGAGCCCGTCACGCGCGTGAGTCAGGAGATCACGAGCGTCGCGATCGGCGAGGTGCTCGAGCTTCTGGCCGACGACCCTTCATCCAAGTCGGACATCGCGAGCTGGGCGAAGCGCACGTGCCACGAGCTTCTCTCTATGAAGGAAGACGACGGCGTCTTCCGGTTTCTGATTCGTCGCACGAAGTAGCCGCGCGGTGCGGAGCCGCCCACCGCGGCATCGCGAGGCCAAGCGGTATCCGGGGCGAACCACCCGAGGCCGGCAGGTCGGGCACTGAGGGTGTCCCGTGAGAGTCGACTCGTTGACGCCCCGATCGGAGGGATGACAATGGCCGAGAAGAAACGTATGCTCTACGTGCAGACGTCGGGCATCAACGCGCCGATGCGGCTTTATTCGCCGATCGTTCTGGCGACGGTCGCGCAGGCGATGGACATCGACGCGACGGTCTACTTCCTGGCGGCCGGCCTCTCGGTCATCAAGAAGGGCGCGGCCGAGAAGGTCCAGCTCGGGGATTTTCCGAAGCTCTCGGAGATGATGCAGAAGGCCCTGGACGCCGGAGTCACGTTCCTCGTCTGCGACCAGAGCAGCCAGCTCATGGGCCTCGAGCGGGGCGACTACATCGACGGTGTCGAGATCGTGGGCGCGGCGACCCTGAACGACCTCACGCTCGATGCCGACGGCGTCCTGTGTTTCTAGGTTGACGCGAGCGAACGCCGCGCCGGATGCGCATGGCGCCACGCACACGGCACCGTGCGTTTCCAGGCTGATTCGAAGGAGCATCTGAGCTTCCAGACGGAGGCGGGCACATGACCAAGGGGTATCTCGACTATCAGTCGGGCATGCCGGTCGATCCGCGAGTCGTCGAGGCGATGGTCCCCTACATGACGGAGCACTGCGGCAACCCCGCGGTGCTCCATTCTGTTGGCGACCCCGCCCGCGAGGCGGTCGAGCAGGCGAGGGCCCAGGTGGCGGCGCTCATCGGCGCGGAGCCTTCCGAGATCGTTTTCACCTCGGGCGCGACCGAGGCGAACAACCTAGGTGTGAAGGGCGTGGCGATGAAGCTCCGGAAGAAGGGGAAGCACATCGTCTCGTCGGTCATCGAGCACCGGTCGGTCATCACGCCCTTGAAGTACCTCGAGCGCGAGGGGTTCGAGGTGACCTACGTCCCGGTCGACGCCGAGGCGTTCGTCGATCCCAAGGCGGTCGAGGCCGCGATCCGCGACGACACGATCTTGGTCTCGATCATGATGGCGAACGGGGAGGTCGGCACGATCGAGCCCGTGGGGCCGATCGCCGACGCCGCGAGGGCGAGGGGCGTCCTCTTCCACACGGACGTCGTCGCCGCCCAGGCGTGGATCCCGATCGACGTCACCACGCTCCCGTTCGATCTCGTCACGCTCTCGTCGAATGACGTCTACGGACCGAAGGGCGTCGGTGCTCTCTATATAAGGAAGGGCGTGCGCGTCGAGGCCCTGATCCACGGGGGCGGCCAGGAGAACGGGCTTCGGTCCGGGACCGAGAACGTCCCCGGGATCGTCGGCTTCGGGAAGGCGGCCGAGATCGCGAAGGCGGAGATGCAGGGCGAGGTCGAGCGCGTCAAGCCGCTTCGCGACAGGCTCATGGAGGGCATTCTCGGGACGATCGCGGACTCGACGCTGAACGGCCCGCCGGACAGGCGCCTTCCCAACAACGCGAACATCAGGATCGCGTTCGTCGAGGGCGAGAGCCTGCTCCTCTCGCTCGACATGGAGGGGGTCCAGGTCTCGAGCGGGTCGGCGTGTTCGGCGAAGACGCTCGAGCCCTCCTACGTGCAGCTCGCGATGGGCGTCAAGCACGAGGAGGCGCACGGGTCGCTTCAGTTCACCATGGGGCGTTGGACGACCGAGGAAGACGTCGACCACGTTCTCGAGGTGCTGCCGGGCATCGTCGAGCGTCTGAGGAAGATGTCCGCGCTCAAGCCCGGGATGACCTACGACAAGGAGGACTTCCGGGATCACGGGCACGATCACTAGGGCCGGGGCGACGTGCGGGGCTGCGGCGCGCATCGCGCGGCGACTCCTGGGCGGGCCTTGACCGGTCGGGACACCGGTGATACCCTGCGCCCACGTGGTCGAGGCTCTTGTTGTTCCTGCCTCAAAGGAGGTGGTTCATGGGCGGCGTTGTTGGAGGACAGACGCCCGCGATGGGCGGCGGCGATCAGACCGTGAGGGACCTGAGCTCGCCCCTCTTCCAAGCCAAGGGGTGGATGAAGTTCCTCGGCGTCCTCATGATCGTCTACGGTGTGCTCATGATCTTCACGATCGTGGGGATCATCATCTGCTGGCTTCCCATCTGGATGGGCATTCTCCTCTTCAAAACGGCGTCGGCCGTCGAGGCCGCGCAGGCGGCCGGAGACGCGACGGAGTTCAAGACGGCCATGGAGAAGCTCAAGACCTACTTCACCATCCAGGGGATTCTCGCGCTCGTCGGGATCCTGTTCCTCGCTCGCCATCTCAGGCGGGGCGATCCTGACCGCGATGAAGTCGGGGATGTTCCCTCCTGGCGGCAGCTACTGACCTGCCATGTGAGACGAGTATCGCTCTCGAGGTCGCCGGGTTCGCCCGGCGGCCTCCGCACGTGGTGGAGGCGTGGCGAGCCGCACGGGGCGCCGCGAAGAGTGGCCCCGCACGGGGCGGCCATCACGGTTCTTGACTCAGGCTTGGCCAATTGGTAAAATAGCCAAGTTCGCGCGTAAGGGGGAAACCATGAACCGCGAGGTCCGAGAGCGATACGAGGTGCGGGCCAGGGTCCTGAAGGCGATCGCGCACCCGACGCGGCTCTTCATCGTCGAGGAGCTCTCGAAGGGCGAGCGCTGCGTCCACGAGCTCACCGAGGAGATCGGCGCCGACATGTCGACGGTCTCGAAGCACCTCTCGCTCCTGAAGTCGGTCGGCATCGTGCGCGACGAGAAGCGCGGGGCCGAGGTCTACTACACGCTCCGCATGGGCTGCGTCCTCGACTTCTTCGACTGCATCGACGACGTGCTCGCCGGAGGGGCGGACGCCTCGTGCGCGCCTCGCCGGGTCAGGGCGAAGCGGTAGGGCTCGACCGGCGCGAGGCTCGCAGCGGGGCTCGCGTCTCTTGCTTCCGACGAAGGGGGTCCGCAATGACAGCACGCAGAGTTCGGCACTTCCTCGCGCTCGCACTCATCGCCGCGCTCGCGTGCGGCTGTAGCGACGGGGAGGAGACGCCGACCGCAGATGAGCAGGACGCCGGCGCTTCGCACGCTACGCCCGCGTCCGGAATCCCGCGCCTCGTCGACCTCGGTTCGGACTCGTGTGGGCCGTGCAAGGCGATGTCGCCGATCCTCGATGAGATGCGGGAGACGTTCGACGGGCAGTTCGCGGTCGAGTTCATCGACGTGCGGAAGGACAGGGACGCGGTC